>CAMEJM010000033.1 GCA_945920215.1 uncultured bacterium | reverse complement strand
CTAACATAACTTTTTTCTCATCTTTTTTGGTCTCACATCATTTACAAATACACACTAAAAGAAATTTTTCTTCCCCTTATATGTAACAATCATACCGGCTTCCTAGCGTTCAGAATGTTTTCTGCTGTCTGCTGTGGTGTTTGGTTGGAATTGTCCAACCAAAAGCCGATCCGTGGTGTTGTCTGCATTTTACTAAATACAAATTCAATGTATACAGAAAGATATAAGGAGTGGGAGGGATTCCGCCGTAGTTGGCATTGTAGGAAAATCCAAAAGTTTAGATTTTCTCAAAATGCTTATCTTTTGGTCTTTGGTTCGGAATAGTGTAGTGCTGGCGGTCTATCTCTTGTTTTCGGTTGCTTGCTTCCTTACCGTACATGAGCATTTGCGGCGGGAATATGCAGGGGACATCACCGTCAAAATCGGCTTTGAGCTGGAGTATTATCCGGCGCTCTTTGCCAAAACCCTGCGATTTCTCTGTGATTTCCCGATTGACTATCTGATTCAGGGACAGCATTTCCTCGGCAACGAGTATGAAGCCGGCGCCGTTTACAGCGGGCGCCCCACCGAGGACGCCGCAGTGTTGCAACGCTATGTGGAGCAAACCGTCGCCGGCATGGCAAGCGGCGCCTATACCTATCTTGCCCATCCGGATCTATGCAATTTCGTGGGGGACCGTGAGATCTACCGCGAACAGATGCGCCGCCTTTGCACCTCCGCCAAACAGCTCGGCTGCCCCTTGGAGGTGAATTTCCTCGGTTTTATGCAGCACCGCTGCTACCCGAATCAAGCCTTTTGGCAGATTGCCAAGGAAGTGGGCAACGATGTGGTTATCGGTCTTGACGCCCATAGTCCCGACGCCGTTTTGGATCAAACGACGCTCGGTGAGATGCGCGCCTGGATTGCCGCGCAAGGCTTGACCCCGCTTTCGGAAATATCTCTGCGTGACCCTCATGAATGCGCCTGCCGCATGGAATCGGCTTACGGCACTGAAAAAACAATATCGGATTGATCAAAAGGGCATACAACCCCCAACAGGATTGTATGCCTATTTTGTGATGCAAGCGCTACCTTACTTTCCGCTTTGCAGGTAAGGCAAAACGCCCGGAATATCTCCCGCGCCCATGATCAGCAGGATGTCGCCGGGGCGCAACGTTTGCGCGACGGTTTGCGCCGCCGCGGCAAAGTCCGGGGCATACGCTGCCCCCGCCTCCTGTGCCAGCCTTTCGGAGGTAACACCGTCGATGGGGGCTTCTCTTGCGGGATAGATGTCAATCAATACCGTATGGTCGGCAAGGCGGAGCGCTTCGGTAAATTCTTTCCATAATATATGCGTACGCGTGTATGTATGCGGCTGGAATAGACATATGACCCGTGCGTTTTCCGCCCGCGCGCCGCGGATGCACGCTGCGATTTCGGTGGGATGGTGCGCGTAATCCAGATAGGCGCGCGCGCCGTGAATCAGCCCGACGTATTCCATGCGCCGTCCGATACCGCGGAAAGAGGAAAGCGCCCCTTGCATGACGGGGAAAGGAATATGCAGGGCTCTGCCCGCCGCCAGAGCGGCAAGCGCGTTCTGACGGTTATACATACCGGGGACGGAGAGACGCACCGTGCCCAGCAGGTTTTCTCCCTCCCATACCTGCATCAGCTCTCCCTCCGTAACGCCGCGCAGGCGGCAGTCGTTTGAGAAGCCGAAGCGTACAAAGTCGGGAGAGGCAATGTCGCGCAGGGCGGGGCAGTCTCCGCCTATGACGGCGTTTTCGCTTTGAGAAAGGAAGCGGGTAAAGGATGCTTTGACCTCATTTAGGCTCGGAAAATAATCCGGGTGGTCGAGGTCAATGTTGGTAACGACAGACAGGGTGGGAGAGAGGGACAGAAAGGAATCTCGGTATTCGCAAGCCTCGCACAAAAATACCTTTCCGCCGCCGATACGCCACGCTTGCCCGCCGGGGGATAGGGGCGCGCCGCCCGCCACCGTGGGCTTCAGACCCGCCGCTTCCAGTATCGCCGCGAGCATTCCCACCGTGGTGCTTTTTCCGTGCATACCCGCAACGGCAATGCGTTCGGGATAGTCCTCCATCAGCGCCGCGAGAAAATCTGCGCGCGAACAAAGGGGGATACCGCGTTCACGCGCCGCCGAAAGAGCAGGGTGCCCGGAGGAGAGCGCCGCGGTATAAACAACGAGGTCGGACCCCACCGGGTCTGCGGCGTTTTCCGGCTCTGTCGCAATGCCGGCGGCGCGCAGGGCGTCCGCTTCGGGGCAGGACAGGGCGCGGTCGCACCCCCGCACCTCCTTGCCGCGCGCCTTAGCCATGTGCGCCAGCCCGGACATACTGATCCCGCAGATTCCCGCAAAGTAGATTACCTTGGCGCGGTCGAGCAGCATTTTGGTTTCTCGCCCGCCGCGTTCCGTGTTATCAATGGGCATAACGGTTCTCTCTTTCATAATTTATTTTCAATTTAGACATACCTTAACGCCAGTTTTGTTGAATAAATTCCATGTATGATTGTTATACTATATGCGTTAAATGAATAAACTAACAACATCGAAAGGGCACAAGACATGCAAATCACAGACATCAAAATCCGCAAAACGTTTGAGGAAGGGCCGCTGAAAGCAGTCGCGTCCATGACTCTCGATGACCAGTTGGCAGTTCATGATGTAAAGGTTATTTACGCAAGAGACCGTTATTTTGTGGTGATGCCATCCCGCAAGAATCCCGACGGGACCTTCCGCGATATGGTGCACCCCATCAACGCCGCGTTCCGCAATGAGATGGAAAGCGCGGTGATCTCCGCATACCGTGATTACCTCGCGCAGCAGGAAGCAGCCGCGGAGGAGGCACTGTAAGCGCAGCACCCCTTACAGGCAATTACAGACGGCAACGCCGGGCGCGGGCGTCAAAATCGCCGTGCGTTTCTTCCGCCGCGTCACACATACGGTATATTGATAGAATATGTGTGACCCGCCCGCAAGTGCAAGGCATACTTTCATATTGAAAAAGAATCCCCTGCCGATGACCGGCAGGGGATTCCCGTTACCCAAACGGGCAGCTGTGGCAATTAGCCGCGAGCCTGCGCCTCGTTCTCGTACTTCTCAATCATCTTCTTGACCATCTGGCCACCGATGGAGCCTGCCTGCTTTGCAGTCAGGTCGCCGTTGTAACCCTGCTTGAGGTTTACGCCGACTTCGCTTGCTGCTTCCATCTTGAACTGGTTGAGAGCCTGCTTTGCTGCATTGTTTTTCATGGTTTTACTCCTCTTGGCTTTCGCCATCTATATCATCGAGAGCCGCTTCGGACTCTCGACGACACCCTCGTGTCTGTTCGCGTCCTCGCTTCTCTCTGGTTCTATTGTTTGCGGACATAATCTTTATTATAAGTGGAAGATTCAGTGCAAAAATGGAGCGATTGACAGCATTCGCGCCACATTGTGGAAAACAGGGAACAAAAAAACAACAATTCATTTGTTTTTATCGAAAAATTCGCTTGACAAAACCTGACGGGTGTTATATAATAGCGGAGCACGCTGAAAAAAAGAGTGCACAATACCGCGTTTTAGCGAAAAACAGAAAAAACTTTGATTTTTCTATTGACTTTCGTTGATAAAACGGGTATAATAAAAAAGTCGCGGGCAAGACCGTGACGAGCTTGGTCATTGAAAATTGGACAACAGAATTTCGTATCACTGAACGTTGGTAAGA
>CAMEJM010000032.1 GCA_945920215.1 uncultured bacterium | reverse complement strand
ACAATCATATAACTTTACTCATTCCTTACTGACCGTAAAATTCAAAGTTTCTGTTGTAATCTCAATTCGTTTTTTAAGTATATCACAAAAATGTAAAAATTTCTACCGCCTACGCAAAGAAACGCCCGAACATTGCTGTTCGAGCGTTCTCGCTTTCGATTGCAATGCTTTATCTTTGTAATTTTATCATAACCTTGTCAACTGCATCCGTATATCTGCCCTGTGCAATCAGCTTGTTGCGGAAGGCAAGCAGGGCGTTGAAGATATACCGCCGTTCCTCTGCCGTGAGATAAAGGTAATACTTCCGCTTTCTCATACGAAGATCACCTCGGCATTGACAGTTTCCGTAACCGCTGACCGCAGAGCATTCATCCTGCCGACCCATTCCATTTGATTGTCGGCTTTCAGCTTTTCGGTAATGCCTTCACGCTCTGCCCGTTGCTTCATAAGACGGTCAAACAGTTCCTGTGCCTGTTCGTCAACATCGGCAAGGTGGGATTGCAGTTTGCCGCTTATCAGCAGATTGGTGTAGAACACCTTTTTATGCTCACGGATATACCGCAAATGCCGCTGTCCCCATACACCAATATGCCTTTCTTCTTTTTCGGCGGGTAATTCCAAACAAGGAATGTAATAATCGCCCTGCAACTCATACCAAAGACCGTTTTGCTCGTTATAAATGTACTTTTCCATTATGTAATCCTCCAAAATAATATATTCGCACATACATCACAGTTTCCCGATCACCACACTTTGTTATATCGTGTTATCAGTTTTTCTTGCCCTTGCTTTTGCCCTTATAATCTTTCGGAGCAAGGGTAAAGTCGTGTGAAATCGTATAAAGGGATAAGGTGAGCAGATTGCGAAAAATCCTTTATTTTCAAGGCTTTCAGAGGAATTCATTAACGCCCTACAATAAGCGATAATGATTTAAGAAAAGTTAGTTTTCAAATTCAAATTTATCGGTCTAATAAAACTCCAAAACAGGGCGGCGGCAATAGGCATTGACAATCCCGCCGCCCTGTCCGTTATCGCTCCATATCCTGCTTTCTGCGGGGTTGCTGTTCCCTCTGTTCCTGCCGCAAGATACTGTAAACGCTCTTTCTGATTTTCTCCGCTTCTTTCACTTCCTCTTTCAGTGCAAGATACCGCTGATTGAGCGTTTTTCTCTCGGCGGTCAGCTTGGTGTATTCTTCTTTCCATGCCTTTGTCGGGATTGTTGTCTTGCCGTTCATCACGCCTTTGAGATAGTCTTTCGCCGTTGTGAATAGGATTTGCTCCGCTTCGGTCAGCGGCTTCTTTCCTTTGTACTTGAAATAAATGTCGGCTTGTTCTAAGTGCTTTTTCAGAGTTCCTAACCGCCGTTCAACGGGTTTCAGCTTCCCTTGAATATCCAGTTGTTCCCCTATCATGGACTTGAATTTTTTATCAAGCCCCGTCATATCCATGATGTTGTTGGCTTGTAGGAAATTCAGCATTTTCGCCGCGTCTTTGAGGTTATACAACGATTGTGAATATCCCGATTTTCCCGCCTGTGCCTTGCGTGACAAAATGCCTTGAATGTAGTCGGCAAGGGTGGGCGGCTCGGTGTTCTCGGCTTCTTCCTTTAACCAGTTTTGCAGTTTGGAGATACGCGCCTTTAACTGCCGCAAACGCTTATTTGTTACCTCGATTTCGCGGTTGAGGTCGCCGCGCTCGGTGCGGATGCCGCGCTTCTCCATAGCGGAAGCGGCAACGCCTAAATGGACGGTGGGTATCTGGTCTATCCCTTGCCGTTCATAACTGCGGTGGTCTACGCGCTCCGCGTGTCCGTTCTGCTCCAACGCCTGATTGCAAAGCCCCGCCCATGCCGCCCTCCATTCCTCCGCTTTGGTCTGTTCGTTCCAGTCAGTAGCGGGAATGGATTTGCATTTGTACTGCCGCTTTTTCGGGTCATAGATTTTATTGCCCTGCGGGTCAAGAATGTACTCTTTTTTCTGCTTTGCTCCCCACTCGCCGCCCTCGTCAAAAGGGCGCATTGTCAGCATGATGTGGGCGTGGGGGTTGCCGCCGCCTGTGTCGTGTATGGCAAAATCAGCGCACATTCCCGCCGCCACAAAATGCCGTTTCACATACTCGCGGACAAGGGAAATGCCTTGCTCCCTCGTCAGTTCGCGGGGCAGGGCAATTTCTATCTCCCGCGCAAGTTGGGCGTTCTTCGCTTTCTCGATTTTCTCCACTTCGTTCCATAAAACCGCCCTGTCCGCATACTCGGCGGGGGCGTGGTCGGGGAGTAAAATCTCGGTGTGGACTACGCCGCCCTTATGGGTGTAGTCGTGGGTCATTCCGTCAAACTCATTTGTGATTTTTTCTCCCGCCCGGTAAGCGGCGGCGGCAACAGCGGACTTGCCCTTGCCGCGGGATATGACTTTGATACTGCAATGATAGATTGCCACGCGCCGCGCTCCTTTCTGCGGGTAATTCCCGCCGTTCTCTTTTGTGCCGGCAGGCACAAAACGCCGTCTGCAAGACCGCACATACCACATCTCATGTGGTATATAAGTGCGCCCTTGCTTTTAAGCAAGGGTAGGGGCGTAAGCCCGTTACCCTTGCAAGCCGCCCCCGTTCATGCTCCCGCCTGCGCCGCCCTCGCGGGCTGTATGGGTGGTTTGGGCGGTGGGTGGCGTGTTACCCTGTGCCGCCGTTTCTGCGCCCTGTGCGGGGGCTGTGGGGGCGTTCTGGGCGGTCAATTCGTCCAGTATGCGGCGGGCGTGGTCGGTCATTACAGTTTTTTCAAGGAAGGTCTTGAATTGTTCCTCTGTCAGCGGTATTGTGTCGGGGACAAGGCTTTCAAAAAGCCCCATGCGGCGGCATAGGCGTTTTGTCCTGTCCTTGCGTTCCTGTGCCTTTTGCTCCTGCACAAGCTGTCTGCGCCTGTTTTCAAGCTGTCGGATTTCTTCCTCAATGCTCGTGATTTTTTCGGCTTTGGTCTTTGCCACGGGTCAATCGCTCCTTTCATGTCTGGTGTGGAATGGATAGGATAGGAATGGAATGGATTTTTACAGATAACCGTTTTCCCGTTTTATTCCTGCTTGTCGGCAAGTATCATTTTCAAAATCTTGTCGCGGAATGTTTCTGTGCCGCTGTGGTTGAAAAACAACTCCGCAACAATGGTCTGCCCGTTCCTCTGCGTTGTGATGATACCGTCCGGCTTTCGGGGTGGGGTGGTGGTTTTGTTCTTTTCTGTCAATGGGTCGCTCCTTTCTTTGGGCGTGAAAAAGGGATTTCCCGTATTTGGAAAATCCCTCTCGGCTGTCGGTTATTCGGTTTTACTGTGCAGACGCGGCGGCTTGCGCCTTTTTTCTCGCTCTGTATTCCCGCGCTTTGATACGGTTGTACTCCCGTTGCTGTTCGCGGTTTCTGGCGCGGTAGGCTCTGGAATATTCACGGTGATAGGCGCGGCTCTTTTCCTTTTTCGCTTCTTCGATTTCCTCCCGCATTTTTTTGATTTCCTGCTCTGTCGGCTCTGCAAGCTGTGTCAGTTCGTTCTCAAATTTGCCGATATGGTTGAAGTATATCCCGATATGCTGTATGGCGTATCTCGCCCGCTTCTGGTCGCGCTCATGCACTTCGATTTTGCTGATAAATTCGTTTAGAATGGCGGGGGTGAGTTCGGCAAAGTCGGCATACCGTTTTGTCAGCTTCACAAACCTCTGCGCCCGCCCTCCCGCGTTCTCAAATGCGGACAACTGCTCTTTGATTTCCGCAAGCTCCGCTTTCAGTGTATAGTATTCTTCTGAATACTTCTGCGACATCTGCTCATAACGGTCTTGCGGGATAGCGCCCAGTGCGTTGTCCTCGTACAGCTTATCCAGAACCTTTTCGATTTGTTCAAGCCGTGTTGTGACTTGCGGCACGCGCTTCTGCTGTTTCTTCGTCCGGTCGGTCTGCTGTACGTCAAGGCTCTTTTTCACTAAGGCTTCAAAATCCGCCCTGTTGCTGATGGAGTATTTCGCGATTTTTTTCAGCACGTCCGCAACGGTCTGCATGAGTAAATCCGCGTCCATGATGTGCGGGGAATGGCACTTCGGGTTTCTGGCTTTCCCCTTGTGGTACTCACTGCAAAAGGCAACGTGCCGTTTGCCGCCGTTCCTGTAATCTATCCGTATGTGCATTTTTGCGCCGCAGTCCTTACAGAAAAGCAAGCCCGACAAAGGGTGGATTTCCCCGTCCCCGTTTGGTCGCTTGACAGGGGCGTTTTCCAAAATCCGCTGTACGTTTTCAAAATCGGCGCGGTCAACAATTGGCTCATGCACGTTTTCTGTAATCTGCCACTGGCTTCTGTCTACATAGTGGTTCCGTTTGTCGCGGAAATGCTTTGCGGTCTTGAAGTTGACTATATCGCCGCAATACTCCTGCCGCGTGAGGATATGGGTCAGCGTGGCTTTGTTCCACTTGTAACGGTTATCCTCGTTCAGCGTCTTATTCTTACAAGTTCCCCGCCCCCGGTCTTTCATGTAGAATGTGGGCGTTGGGATTTGTTCGTTTTTCAGATATACGGCGATTTGGTTTCGGTTTTTCCCGTCCAGAAACAGGCGGAAAATCAAGCGGACAACTTTGGCGGCTTCTTCGTCAACTATCCAAAAATCTTTATTGTCGGGGTCTTTTACATATCCATAAGGGGCTTCGGTTGCGATTGGCTTTCCGCTCGTCCCCTTTGTGCGGATGCCCGTTTTTACTTTCTTGCTGATGTCCCTTGCATACCACTCTGACATGATATTGATGAACGGCGCAAACTCCAACGTGTCGGGCTTTTCGCTGTCTATCCCGTTGTTTACTGCGATAAAGCGCACGTTGTTCCGTCTGAAAATCTCCATAGCGTTTCCCACTTGGAGATAGTCGCGCCCCCAACGGGTCATGTCTTTCATAATACACACGCCGATTTTGCCGTTTTCCACGTCCTCTATCATGCGGGAGTAGGCGGAGCGGTCAAAAAATCTGCCGCTTTCATCATCGTCAATGTAGTGCCGGATATTTGTCAGTTTTAACTGTCTGGCATAGCTTTCCAGAAATTTCTTCTGGTTCTGTATGCTGTTGCTCTCGCCGCCGTCCCTGTCCTCGTCCCCCACGGATAAGCGGGAGTAAAGGGCTGTTATTTTGCTGTAATCATTCATGTGCATACCCTCCTGCGTCAATATAGGTGTTGCTTACAGTTAAGATTATGCACCCCAACGTGCAGAACCGTATTCCATGCCTTTTCGGTACTTCTTCGCGTTCTTGC
>CAMEJM010000031.1 GCA_945920215.1 uncultured bacterium | reverse complement strand
GGCAAGAGATATTTCGCTTACGCGAAGTGATATTTGCCTGACGGCAAGAGATATTCCGCTTCGCGGAGATAAGGGAAAATTGTTTTTTCAATCACTGACTTCAACTGTTTGCGACAGCAAACAATATCTCTTTGCAAAGCAAAATATCTCTTTCACCGCAGGTGAAAATATCACTGCTTGCGCCGGCAAGCAATCTCGCTTCGGCATGGCCGAAATATCTCTTTCACCAAAGGTGAAAATATCTCTGTTTGCGGAGCAAACAATCTCACTTCGGCGCAGCCGAAATATGACCGCTATACAGCGTGGGATTTGTTGACAGTATGGGTTGCTATTTCCGCGGAAAGAGTGTATGATAGAGGCAATCTAACAGGAGGGGTGCGAATGGCTTTTATCACACTCAAAGACATCGGGAAAATTTACGTGTCCGCCGGTAACGTGTCGGTGGGGATACGCGGCGTCAATTTGTCCTTTGACCGCGGCGAGTTCGTCGCCGTCACAGGGGAATCTGGCTCCGGCAAATCCACGCTGCTGAACGTCATCAGCGGGATGGATACATATGAAGAGGGAGAAATGTATGTGGAGGGGGAACCCACCTCGCACTACGTGCAGCAGGACTGGGAGGAATACCGCCGCAAATATATTTCTTTCATTTTTCAGGATTATAACATCATCGAGAGCTTTACGGTGCTGCAAAACGTGGAGCTGTCGCTCATGGACATCAAAAACCCCAAGGAACGCCGGGCGCGCGCCGTGGAGCTGCTCCGCCGCGTGGGGCTTGAGAAGCACCTGCACCACAAGGGCAGCCGCCTTTCGGGCGGGCAGAAGCAGAGGACGGTGATCGCCCGCGCGCTCGCCAAGGACAGCCCCGTGATTCTGGCAGACGAGCCGACGGGGAACCTGGACAGCCAGTCCTCGCGGGAGATCATCGAGCTTTTGCGCGAGGTTTCCAAAGACAAACTGGTGATTATCGTCACGCACAATTTCGATCAGGTGCAGGACTATGCCACGCGGCACATCCGCGTGTTTGACGGCGCGATTGAGTTTGACCGCCGCCGCCCTGCTTCTCCCTCGCCCGCAGGCGAGGAGCCTGCCGCGCGCCCCGAAGAGACTTCCGATCAGGCAGAGCGGGATTCCGCCCGCACGGCAGATACGGGCAACGCGGAAGCAAGCCGCTGTGTCGAGAGCGGACAGAGCCGTGGGCAAAGCCTGCGCAACGGGTTGATACTGGGGTGGGCGCGTTTCGGCGCGACCCCGAAGTTGTCGGTGTTTCTGTGCGTGCTGATGGTGCTGTGTGCCATCGCCCTGACCTTTGTGACCTCCCTCTCCGGGGGCACGGCGGCGCTGTTTGAAAAGAACTATCTGTTCAGTCATGTGGACGGCAGGACCGTCATCGCCCGCCGGGACGGCAAGGTGATGAGCGAGGAAGAGCTGGCGGCGCTTGCCGCGCAGGTGGGCGCGGAGTCGTACCAGCACTATGACCTGTTGCTGGATGCCCAATATGACATGGGCATTGACGACGTCAGCCTGACCTTCCGCTTCCTGTATGACGATTTCGCGGACCTGCAGTGGGGGCGCGCCCCCGAAAAGGAGAACGAGGTCATGCTGCGGGTGCCGGTTTCTCTGCGCCCCTATTTCGGCACCGAACAGCTGCGCCATACTTCGCTGAAAGTGTTCGGCACGACGGAGTATACGGTCACCGGGGTTTCTTACTATTACGACAATACCAAGCCTGCGGAAATGATCTTCACCAAGACGGGATACGAATGCGCGGCGTCAATCAGCATTTTCTCCGCTTCCCAAGGCAGTTTCCTGTTCATCGCAAGCGTGGACGGTATCCCGGTGCAGGAAAGCTCCCGGGGCGACATTTGTGTTTCTTTCGGAATGCCGGACGGCGCGTATTACGTCGCCGACACCGCCTACCGGGCGGCTTTGGAGAGCTGTGCGGCGGCGGGCACGCCCTGTATCTCCGAGGTCACCCTTGTGGGATTTTTCAGCCGCTACACTACCAATTCCGACCGGTATGAGGTATATGTAGACGAGGATGTGTCCTACGAGGAGGGCGACTCGGTGCGATACGTGCTGCCGGGCGAGGGGGAGATCCGCGAAGCGATCAATGTTCCGCCGGGCGCCGGTCTTGTGTTGAGTCCTCGGATCCTGCGCGATTTCGTGTATGACGCGTATTTCTCGAAATCCTACACGCAGGCGTCCCTCTTCTTCTCCTCCGACAGTCAGGCGCACAGCCGGGCAGATGAGTTGAAAGAAGCGGGATATATTGCCATTCCCTCCGACACGGTCTACGAGGAGACGGGAGCGGATGCAATCATCGAAACCGTGCTGCTTGTGATACAGGCAATCGGCTGGGTGATCGAGATCCTGTTCATTGCCCTGTTCCTGAGCCTTTGCTCGACAAAGGCAATGATGGCGACCAAAGGGGATATTGCCATCCTGCGCTCGATGGGGATTCCCACGGGGGTCATCAAAATCAGCATTTACATACAGACGCTTCTCGCGTTGATTCCCGCGTATATTGTGACCGCCGTCGCTGCGGTGCTGGTATTCACACAGCCGAAAACAAACGCGATCTTTAGCTACCTGCACGCGGGGCAGTACGTTCTGCTTGCCGCGTCGATGCTCGCCATCAACCTGCTGTTGTCCCGACGGTACGTGAAGAAAATCTTCCACATGAGCGTCAAGAAAAATCTGAGGGGAGGCGCCGAGGCATGATTTCACTGAAGCACGCAGACAAATACTACAATCGCGGCAGGTCAAACGAGCTGCACGTCATGAACGACGTCACCCTGGAGCTGCCGGAGCGCGGCATGATTGCCATCTTCGGCAAATCCGGCTGCGGCAAGACCACGCTGCTCAACGCCATCGGCGGTCTTGACAAAATCGGAAGCGGAGAAATCACGCTGTTCGGACACAACATCGCGAACAACACGGACGAAATCCGCAACAAGTACACGGGTTATATTTTTCAGAACTACAATCTGTCCAAGAAGGAGACGGTGTTTGAAAATGTTGCCGACGCCCTGCGGCTGTGCGGCATGACCGACCCCGATGAGATTTACGGGCGGGTGATCGCCGCCCTCTCGAACGTGGGCATGGAAAAATTCAAAAACCGCCTGCCTGAGACCCTTTCGGGCGGACAGCAGCAGCGCGTTGCCATTGCGCGCGCACTGGTGAAAAACCCCGCCGTCATTCTGGCAGACGAGCCGACGGGCAACCTCGACGAGGCAAACACGGTTCTGGTGATGGACATTCTCAAGGAGGTCTCCCGCGACCATCTGGTTCTGCTTGTCACGCATGAGGCACATTTGGTGGATGACTACTGCGACCGCGTGATCGAGATCGTGGACGGCGCCGTCTGCTCGGTGCGCGACAACGAGGGGGCGGACGGCTATGTGAGCCGCGACAGCAACGACATCTATCTCGGAGAACTGGAACACCACACCGGGACGTTGCCGGGCATCAGAATCGAATACTACGGCTCCCGGACCGACGAAATCAAACTGAAGATCGTCAACGCCGGAGGGCAGCTGTATTTGCAGAGCGACACGCCGCACCTGAAAATTCTGGACGGGACAAGTGAGGTCAGGCTACGCGACGGGGTGTTTGAAGAGACGCCAAAGCAAAAGCGCCGCGCCGAGGACGGCGCGGCGCTGGACATGAGCCATCTGAAACCCTTTGAGGGGAAACGCTTCGGCAGGCTGTTCACCTTCCGCTCCTCGCTGAAATCCGGCTACCGCGAGAACTTTTCCGGGAAACGAAAGGCAGGGAAGCTGCTTTTGCGGGCAAGTATGTTCCTGCTTGCCGCCGTTGCGGTGTTTATGACCGCACGGTTTGCCGTCAGCTTCCGTTCCCTCTCAAAGGTGCGGGGGGAGTACGGCGAAAATGTGTTTTATCTGCCTCTGACCTCGGAAACGGACGTGTCTGCCATCACGCAAAGCATCGGGCAGAACGGGATCGATTACGCCTGCGTGACAAGAAACTATCTTTGGCAAAATGAAAACGTGACTTTTACGCCGGGGCGGTTTATGACCGCCAATCTCAACGGTGTGTTTGTGAGCGGTATGATGATGGACGCCGCGCTTGCAAAGGATTTGCCTGTGGCGGCGGGGACGACGGAGCAGAAACAGGCGGAGGACATCATTGTGACCACCGCGTTGGCGGACGATATGATAGCCAACTGCGGGATGAGCTGTATCAAGGATTATAAAGACCTGATCGGCATGACCGCGCCCGCAAATTACGGCAACGGGACCGATATGCGCGTCGCCGGGGTCGTTAAGTCCGATGAAAAGGTGTTCTATCTTTCGGGTGTGACCGCGGCGGAAGCCATCCTGTTCCAGCAATACACATATAATCTCCCCGTATATGCGGCTTCCCGCACGGCGCCGGAGCTGACCCCCTCCCGCGGGGAGGTTGCCGTGAAAGGCGCGGGCTGCGACGTCGGGGAAAATATCCTGATTATGGGGCGGTTTTACCGCGTGTCTCAGGTCATCGATCCTTACGTCTCGGAAACCGAGGATCCACCGGAGTACGAGGAGGACCCGGAGTTCATGAGCAGCAGTATCGGATACTACAACAATGCGTACTATCTGTGCGACGAGGATTACATTTCGCTGACATACAGCGTGGGGAAAAACAGCCAAAGCGTATGCGACTGGGATATGTTCAACGTCTATACATATGACGATGGCGTTGTATACAGCCGCTATATGCTGATTCATGCAAGCGATACCGGGGCGGCGCAGCGCTACCTGACCGAGCACTACGGCGACGCGGTGGTCACGCCCGGACAGGTGTACCGCGAACTGCTGTCGGAGTGCCGCGCGGAGATCGTGGGAAATCTGATCGGGCTGGCGGTGGCGTTGGCGCTGATTTGCCTTTGCGTGTACTTTATCATGCGTTCTTCTCTGATGAGCCGCGTCAAGGAAATCGGCATCTACCGCGCCATCGGGGTTTCCAAGAAAAACATGACCTTCCGCTTCACGGTGGAGGCAATGGTGCTGGCAACCATTGCGCTGCTGCCCGGCTTCATTCTGTCCGGGGCGCTTGTGATGAAGCTCGCCGGCATGAGTATCACCAAAGAGGTCTTTTACTTCCCCGTGTGGCTGGGTATCGCCCTTTTGGCGCTTCTGTATCTTGTCACGGCTTTCTTCGGGATTCTGCCGGTGTGCACGCTGATGCGGCGCACGCCGAGCGAAATTCTCGCCAAGTACGATATCTGACCCCGAGAGCGGAAGCCGCACCGGCGGCGTATCTTCTGCCGGGAATAAAAACGCATTTGAAAAACGAAAATAAAAGAGAACAGCCGCCCGAATGGGCGGCTGTTCCAATGTTTCCCGGCAAATTCCATTCACTCGGCACTGGCGTTTCCGAGCGGATTCGATTCTCGCGCGAACTGCGCGCTGCGGTCATTCGCGGCTCTGCCGATGCTCTGTATATGATAAAGCATGGGATTTTCGCAAGAAAATCAATGGCGAACGAAGAAGGGGCGGCACAAGACGCGGTGGAAGGTTCGCCGGGCCACAAGGACTGTCATTCACTACCGCTCCTACTTCGAATCCTCTCGGCACTGGCGTTCCCGAGCGGATTCGAACCGCTGACCTTCCGCTTAGGAGGCGGACGCTCTATCCTGCTGAGCTACGGAAACATAAAAGAAAAAGGGGAGAGACGGCGCGCAGACTCCTGCGTGCACCGCGCGGGCGCCGACCACGATAGATTGTAACATGACGCGGCGGAAAATGCAAGGGCAAAGGCACGGTTTCCTAACTCCTTTTACCCCGTATCCTACTGTCGCATAGCGACGTGTGTATAAATATGAATAAAATGTAAACAATTCGGCGGCAGGAGAGAAAAGAAACTAAATTTTATGGAAAAGAGAGAAAGGATATGTTATAATACACGCAGTACGTCTTGCGAAGCAAGCCGAGGGCGCTTGCGCGCCCGAACACTGTCGTGTTCCTGCGTTCCTTGAAGCACGGCGCAAAAATGTCCGTGCAAGCACACATTTTTGCTGGTGTTATAATACTTATGCATTTTGCGGAGTGCCCTCAGACGATTGGGTTTATCTGCGGGCGGACAGGCTGCACGGCAGCAGCAATCAACAAGTATCATCGAAAATCACATATAATTTATGGAGGAAAAAGACAGAATGGCAAACAAGAAGTATTGCTATCTTTTCAGCGAGGGTAACGCAGATATGCGTGAGATCCTCGGCGGTAAGGGCGCAAACCTTGCGGAGATGACCCACATCGGGCTTCCTGTTCCGCAGGGCTTCACGATCTCTACCGAGGCGTGCACCAAGTACTATGAGGACGGCAGAAAGATCAACGACGAGATCATGGCTGAGATCATGAGCTACGTTGAAAAGATGGAGAAGATCAACGACAAGAAGTTCGGCGATCTTGAGAACCCCCTGCTTGTATCCGTCCGCAGCGGCGCGCGTGCGTCCATGCCCGGTATGATGGACACGATCCTGAACCTCGGTCTGAACGACGAAGTCGTTGAGTCCATGATCAAGAAGAATCCCGACCCCAAGTTCGAGAGATTCGTTTACGACTCCTACAGAAGATTTATCCAGATGTTCTCCGACGTCGTCATGGAGGTCGGCAAGAAGTATTTTGAAGAGCTCATCGATGAGATGAAGAAGAAGAAAGGCGTCGTTTACGACGTCGAGCTGACCGCCGCCGACCTGAAGGAGCTGGCACGTCAGTTCAAGGCAGAGTACAAGGAAAAGATCGGCGAGGACTTCCCGTCCGATCCTAAAGTACAGCTGTATGAAGCAATCCGCGCGGTGTTCCGCAGCTGGGACAACCCCCGTGCGAACGTCTACCGCCGCGACAACGATATTCCTTACAGCTGGGGCACCGCAGTCAACGTCATGCCCATGGTGTTCGGTAACCTGAACGACAACTCCGGTACCGGCGTTGCATTCACCCGTGACCCCGCAACCGGCGAGAAGAAGCTGATGGGCGAGTTCCTTGTGAACGCACAGGGCGAGGACGTTGTTGCAGGCGTCCGTACTCCTATGCCTATCGCAC
>CAMEJM010000030.1 GCA_945920215.1 uncultured bacterium | reverse complement strand
CCGCGAAGTCCAAGGAAATCGGGATTCTGCGCGCGGTCGGTGCGAGAGGGACGGACGTATTCAAAATTTTCTTCTCGGAGTCCGGCTGTATCGCGGCGATCTGCTTCCTCATTTCGTCTATCGCGTCCTATTTCGTCTGTAATATCATTAACAGCGAAACGGCGGATGTTTTGAGTTTGAAACTGCTCGAATACGGCGCCTTGCAGGTTGGGCTGATTCTTGCGATTTCTCTGGTGGTCTCCCTGCTGGCAACTCTGTTACCGGTCTATCTTGCCGCGCGCAAGTCGCCTGTGGAGAGCATCCGCGCCCTGTAAGTGAAAGCTTTCACGAAAAACAGGTTGATTCAAAACCAACCAACGCGAGCAAACCAATATGCAAAATTCCCCGTGGCGGCGCCACGGGGAATTTTTATGTGAGATAAGAAGAAGCCGACCAAACCGCTTTTTTGCGAACCTGCCGACTTCGTGGCGGGCACGGAAAAAACAGGGAATCAGCCGTCGTTTTGCAGGGCGTCCCATTCCGCGCGGGTGATACGGGTGAAGTGCTCTATGCGGGTGTCGCCCAGCGGGGAGGGGTGCGGCAGAGACGTATGATGATAGCGAAAGCCGCATTTTTCCTGCACGCGACGGGATTTGAAATTGCCGTCGTAATATCCGCACCACACGGCAGAACAGCCAAGCTCCGTAAAACAGCGGCGCAGCAAAGCCCGCACGGCTTCCGGAATCAGCCCCTGGCCCCAAAAGGGCACGCCTATCCAATAGCCGATTTCCGCTTCCCCTTTTGTCAGAGGTGCGGAGCAGTTGCCCGCAAACATGATTCCCACACTGCCCGCCGGCTCTCCGACGTTTTTCGGGACAACGGCATAGGTTTCGGGAGCCGAGAGAATGTCGCGTATGACGCTGCGGCTGTTTTCCACACTTGTGTGCGGCGCCCATCCCGCCGGGGGACCCACCAAGGGGTCTTTTGCATAGCGGTAAAGGGGCGCGGCGTCCTCCTCCGTCCACGGGCGAAGAATCAGACGTTCGGTTTGGATGACCATGGCGGGCTTCCTTTCCTGTCGGTCAAATGTATTGCTATTATAAAGAAACGCTTGCGCTCTGTCAAGCGGCACTGTCGTTTGTGAATGCGTTTTGCCGCACTGCCTATCCGGGAAATAAAATACCGCGGGCAAAATATACTGTACTATCGGGCGGAATGCGTCGGGCAGTGACCCCGCGGGAAATTGCGCGGGCGGCAGGCGCGGAGAGAGGGGAAAGACATGGTGCGCATACTGGTACACGGAGCCGCGGGAAAGATGGGCGCAGAGGTGGTCAGATGCCTTGTTCAAAGCGCGGAAGCAAGACTGCTCTGCGGCGTTGACAGGGCGGCGGGAGAGAAACCCTTCCCGTGCTTTCACAGCTTTGCGGAAGTGCGGGAAAAGCCCGACGTCGTCGTTGATTTTTCTTTCCACACACTGATAGAGGAGGTACTGGATTACGCGGAGGAGGTCGGATGCGCGGCGGTTATCGCCACCACCGGGTTTGACAGAGCCGAAACGCAGCGCATCCGTGAGGCGGCAAGGAATATACCGGTGTTTTTCTCCGCCAATATGTCGGTGGGCGTGGCGTTGCTTGCGGATTTCGCTAAGCGGGCGGCGGCGGCATTCCCGCAGGCGGATATTGAAATCGTGGAGGCACACCATAACAGAAAACCGGACGCGCCGAGCGGCACGGCTTTGATGATTGCGGACAGCATCCGTGAAGTGCGCCCGGGCGCCTGTGATATGCTCGGCAGACGCGGAGAGGGAAAACGCAGCAAACAGGAGATAGGGATCCACGCGCTGCGTATGGCAAGCATCGTCGGAGAGCACGAGGTGTATATCACGACGGATACCCAGCAGCTCTGTCTCAGACACACCGCATACGATCGCGCGCTGTTCGCTGAGGGAGCCATCAGGGCTGCCGTGTTTGTCGCGAGAATGGAAAGCGGGCTTTACAATATGTATGATATGATATATAAGTAAAAAAGGGCGAACTATGGAGATTCCGTTTACTAAAATGCAAGCCGCCGGAAATGATTATGTGTATCTTGATCTTTTTCACCTGAACCTTTCCGGGGTGGATTTCGGCGATTTGGCGCGCAAAATCAGCGTGCGGCATTTTTCCGTCGGCAGCGACGGCTTGATTCTGATTTACCCGTCGGAGACGGCGGACGTCGGGATGCGTATGTTCAACGCCGACGGCTCCGAGGGGAGTATGTGCGGCAACGGCGTGCGCTGCGTGGCGAAATATTGCTATGAGAGGGGCATTGTACATAAAAGCCGCATTGCGGTGGAGACGGCAGCCGGGGTCAGGGAGGTTGCCGTACACGTCACGAATGGCAAGGTGCAAAGCTGTACGGTCGACATGGGGAAAGTAAGCTTTACATACGCGGATATTCCTGTCAACACGTCGTCCGACCGGCTGTGCCTGCGCGCGGCGGGCAACGACTATCCCCTGATTGCCGTTTCGGTGGGAAACCCCCACGCGGTGACCTTTGTAGAAAGCCTCAAAGGCGATATTGCGGCGGCAGGGGCGGAATTGGCGTGCCATCCCGTTTTCCCAGAGGGCGCAAATATCGAATTTGTGCGTGTAGCGGATCCCCGTCGGCTGGAGGTGCGGGTGTGGGAGCGCGGCAGCGGAGAGACGTATGCCTGCGGCACGGGCGCCTGCGCTTCGGTCGCTGCCGCCGTTCGGGCGGGGTATTGCGCGTGCGGCGTGCCGGTGTCGGTGCATTTGCGCGGCGGTATTCTGACGGTCACTGTCGGGGCGGACCTGCGCGTGCTTCTGGAGGGGGACGCGCATATGGTATTTGAGGGAGTATTTCGGTATGAAAATCAGAGTCAATGAACAGTTCGCGCTTCTGGAGGAAAACTACCTGTTCAGCGAAACAGGGCACAGAACCCGCGCCTATCAGGCGGCGCACCCCGAGAAAAAGGTATTGCGGCTGGGTATCGGGGACGTGACCCTGCCGCTTGCCCCCTGCGTGGCGGAAGCCATGCGGAAAGCGGTCGACGAAATGGGTGTAAAGGAAACTTTCCGCGGATATTCGCCTGAATACGGGTATGATTTTCTCCGTGAAAAACTTGCGGCGCGTTACCGCCGCTTCGGGGTGCGCCTGCCGGCGGAAGAGATCTACGTCTCCGACGGCGCAAAATCCGACGTCGGCAGCATTGTGGATATTTTGGGAGAGAACGAGGTGCTTCTTCCCGACCCCGTGTATCCCGTCTACCGGGATTCCAACCTGATGTGCGGTCGGCGGGTTCGTTTTTTACCCGCGGGGCGGGAGAACGACTTTCTCCCCATGCCGGAGGGACTTCTGCGAGAGCCGTACGTCATATATCTTTGTTCTCCCAACAACCCCACGGGCGCCGCGTATTCCCGCGCGCAGCTCCGCGCATGGGTGGATTTTGCGCTTGAAAGCGGTTCGCTCATTGTTTTCGACGCGGCGTATGAAGCCTTTGTCGAGGGGGATTTTCCGCACAGCATATATGAAATACCGGGCGCGGAGGCGTGCGCGGTGGAAATCGGCTCATTTTCCAAAACCGCGGGCTTCACCGGGGTGCGCTGCGCGTGGGCTGTGTTCCCGGAGGCGCTTGAGAGCCGCGGCGTGGGGCTCGGCGCATTGTGGCGGCGGCGGCAGGCAACCCGCTTCAACGGCGTGGGGTATATCGTGCAGCGCGGGGCGGAAGCGGCACTAAGCGAGGCGGGGGAGCGGCAGTGTATGGAAGCGGTGGCGTATTACAAGCGCAATGTCCGCCTCCTGTCGCAGGTGCTGGTGGAACGGGGTATTTACCATACCGGCGGACTTCACTCGCCCTATCTTTGGTTTGCCTGTCCGGAGGGGGAGAGGTCATGGGAGTTTTTTGACAGATTGCTCGCCACGGTGCAGGTGGTGGGGACGCCCGGCGCGGGCTTCGGAAAGAGGGGCGAGGGATATTTCCGCCTGACGGGTTTTTCCGACCGTGCTTCCATCGAGGAGGCAGCCGAAAGGCTGAAAACCGTTTTGTAATTGCTTTGCGCTGACAAAATTAAAACGGCGGCAGGAAACCGTGATAGGGCATCCTGCCGCCGGAGTCGTGTATGGAAAATTACGGGTTCCGCTGCTCCCCCTCGTCGGTCAAAGGCTCTGTCGGACCGTTACAGCGCGGGCAAAAGGGCGTGTAAGTGTCATATACGCCGAGACAATAGGGACAGCGGCAGCCGCGGGGCTTTTCCGGCTCCCGGACAATCTTTGAAACGCCGTCTTGTGTGAGCAGGTAGCCGTTGAGGTACCCGCGGTGCATACACTTACGGACGGTTTCGGAAACCGTCTTGCCGTCACAGCAAAGGTAGCTTGCGAGGTCGGACAAACGATTCAGCCCCTCGACCGTAATCGCCCGCACGGCGCGGGTCATACGGGCGGCGGTTGCATATGCCATCCAGTAGAAGGCGCCGCCGTAAAAAATATTCGCCACGAGCGCGATGCAGATAGCCATCAGCCACCAAACGCCGTGTACGGCGGACAGAACGATTCCGGGTACCGCCGCCGCGCCGAGCACAGAGGAGATCATGGCGACAACGAATGTTTGGGTCTTATATTTCTGTACGGCTTGCATCTGTATGAAAACTCCTTTGCCCGTGTGCGCGGGGTATGATACCGCCGCTTTCCGGGCAGACTCTGCTATTGAAATCGATTATAGCATGGCGGGGGTACCCCGTCAAGTACGGCAGGCGCGGAAAAGAGGGTATCAATGGAAAAAAAGAGTGGGCGGGCATGGGTTGCGCTCTTGGCGGCGGCGCTGATTCGCGGCTTCGGGGGACCGGGGCTGAACTGCTGCGTCGGCATATTTTTTCCCGCCGTGCGAGAAGAACTCGGACTTGGGGTGGGCGCGCTGTCGTTGTTCGTCAGCGTTGCCGCCGTTGCCGGGATGCTTTCGCTCCCGCTGGCGGGGCGGCTCTACACGCGGTTCGGCGCCGCGCGCGTGGCGCCCTTCGGCGTGCTGTTGACCGCCGCGCCCTTCCTCGGACTTTCCCTGAGCCGGAATCTCCTCACGTGGTGTCTGCCCGCCGTTCCGTTCGGGGTAGGTACAGTCCTGACGGTGAATCTGCTCGGACCGGTGGTGGTGAAGGATACCTTTCCTGCCTCCACGGGCTTTTCTATGGGGGTGATGACCGCGGTCGCTTCTTTGGTCGGCGCCGTCATGCACCCGGTTCTGACAACCCTGACGGCGCGGGTGGGGTGGCGGAGGACCATGTTCGGGTGCGGCGCCGTCACGCTGCTCTGCATGGTGCCGGCGCTGTTCGGACTGCGCGGCTTTTCAGGAAAAGAAAAGACTGAAACGACAACCGGAGATAACGGCGTGAACCCGGAAAGCAAGGCAACGCCCCGTTCCGGATGGGGCATGGCGGGGGGGTCACTGTTCTTGTTCGGCGCGGTCATTACCTTTTTCAATATGTTTCACCAGCATCTGCCCACCTATGCCCGCCAAGCGCGGATTGACACGCGCAATATCGCCGCGGCGCTCGCCGTTTCCATGCTTGCTTCGGCGGTCGGGGCGTTGGCGGTAGGCAAGTGGGGGGATAAGCACGGGGCTTTGCGTGGGGGTTTAGTGCTGTTGGGGGTCGGCGCCGCTTCGGCGGTGCTGTTTCTCCTGCCGCGCGTCAGCCCGGCGGTGTTCTTTGTCGCCGCTTTTCTGCATGGGTTTGCTTCATCCGGGGTCGGGATCACTGTGCCCGCGCTGACGCGGGAGTTTTTCGGGGAAAAAGAATATACGAAAATCCTTTCGCGGGTGATGATCGGGGCGCCGCTTGCCACCGTGGTCTCCATGCCGCTGTACGGGTATTTCTTTGACCTCCTCGGCTCTTACCGCGTGCCGCTGTCCCTCTTGTTGGCGGCGCTCGGAGCGGCGGCTGCGGGACTGCTGCTTGCCGCGGGGCGGCACCGAAAAATCGGGGCGCCGCGCCGACAGACGGTGGGATAAGGAGATTCAGCCGCGTTGCTTTTGCGGAGCGCACGGCAGACCTCGCGCCGACGCCTTTCGGCAGCCTCCGCTCTTGACAAAGACGGTCTTTGCGCGTATAATATGGAGACCGATAAGAGAGAGGGTGGCTGCCATGGCGGAAAAAACATCGCGCCAGATTGCGGAAAACCGCAAGGCGAGACATGAATATTTTGTCATGGACACGATTGAGTGCGGCATTGAGCTTGCGGGGACCGAGGTCAAGAGCCTGCGCGCAGGTGCGGTCAACCTCAAGGACTCTTACGGCAGTATCTCCCGCGACGCGCAGGTGTTTGTCGAGGGAATGCACATCAGTCCCTATGAAAAAGGAAACATCTTCAACCGCGATCCGTTGCGCAGGCGGCGGCTGCTGCTCCATAAGCGTGAGATTTATAAGCTGATGGGACAGACCCAGCAGCAGGGATACACCTTGGTGCCCTTGTCGCTCTATTTCAAGAACGGCAGAGTCAAGGTGGCGCTCGGCGTCTGCAAAGGGAAAAAACTCTATGACAAGCGCGATACCGCCGCCAAGCGGGACGCCGCGCGCGATATAGAGCGCGTCACCAAGAGCGCACGGTACGAGGATTGATGTTTTTGTCGCATGGGCCCGTAAAGGTTTCGACGGGGATTTTGCGGCATGATAAGCGTGGCGGGCTCGGATAACCCCGTTAAAATGTCCGACAAAAAATAAACGCTAACGATAAAAAAGTAGCTTTGGCTGCCTAACGGCAGTGCCGCGGCATCAGCCGCCCGTAACCCTTGGAAGGCCTGCGAGCCAACGGTTGCGTCACATCAGCAGGGAAGGTGCATCGGTCGTTCGTCCTTGAGCCGGTCATCCACAAAAGGGCTGCCGGGCGGAGGCGCGTGTCTGTTTGCGTCCCTCCCGGGAGAATTGATAACAGACTGTCCACGAAGAAAGTCATGTCAACGGATTTTCGGACAGGGGTTCGATTCCCCTCGGGTCCACCAAAACAGGTCTAAGTCGAACCCCCGCGGGGAACGACTTGGACTTTTTCTTTTGTCTTGGAGGAAGAGTGCTTTTTCTGTTGCGTTC
>CAMEJM010000029.1 GCA_945920215.1 uncultured bacterium | reverse complement strand
TACCCGTTTTCACAAAAACGCCGCCCCCCTCGTCGGTGGCTCTGTTGCCCGAAATGGAGCCGCCGTACATGGTAAAGGTGGAGTTGTCTTTCAAAAACACACCGCCGCCGTCAGCGAATGCGAAGTTATCTGAAATCGTACCGCCGTACATCGTTGCACTGCCGTTTCCCACCAGATACAGCCCACCGCCGTTTTTCAGACCTGTGCTGTTTTTCAGATGACCGCCGTACATCGTAAAGGTTCCTTGCACCCAAACGGCGCCGCTGTTTGCGCCCGACGTTCTGCCGCCTATCCAACCTGTCCCCTTGCAGTCGCACAGGATCAGCTTGCCGCCGGCGTAAACATCGATAACATTATTCGATCGCACGCTGTTTTGCATTGAATGTCCGTTCAGGCACAAATAAAGCGTTTGATTGTTCTTGACCATAAAAATGCCGTCACCGTCCGTGCGATTATTTGAATTGCTACTGTTTAACACATCGCTTTCAAGATAAAGATAGGCAACGCCTGTTTCGCCGTCCGCGCCGTCGTATGTAACGTCACCGCCGCTGTACGGCGAAAACGTCACGTCGCTGTGTGTGGTATGATCGCCTGATGCAATGCCTCCGCCGCAAACACAGTGAGCATGATCCTCCTCTGCGGCATAAACCGTCATGAAATTGCCACCGAGCATTGCACCGAACATAACCGCAATACCGAAAAGCAGACACCCAAGACGCCCAAGCAAACATTTCGATTTAGTTTTCATAATTTTTCCTCCTAATGCAGAACTGTTGATGTCAAATTTTTTTGTATGAAACATGCTTATTTCAATTTGGTAAACGGATTCGAATCTTTGTAACAGACATTTTACAAACTCCTTGTTTTTTTGTATGATTGCTTACGTAACGCACTGTCTCTCTCTCTGCAATAAACAAATATTCTTTTGAGATACGGTTGCAGTGGGGTAAAGTCCCGTATACGGGCTTCGTTCATATACCGGTTTCAAAGGTTTAGCCGCATTTTCGTGAGAAACAGGCAGTGCTACGATTTGCCGTCTGTTTCGGTTTATGCTTGAGATTAAAATTTTTCGTAAAAGAGAGCGATGCTTTGCTTCAGGAAACGGAGCTGTTCCTGCAAGTATAATTCGTCCTCATATAAAGCGTCATGCACGCAAGCGCGCACAAAGACGAAAATCATAGGGCGGAGGACGTCTGAAGGAAAGCCTATGATCTCTGTGAGACTGTCGGCATAGTCGGAATAGCGTTGATTGTCGCCCTCAAAAAATTTCTTTCCGTATTCTCTGTATGAAATAGCCGTATAGGTTTGCAGGCGAAACGCCACAGACTTTGGAAAGCCCTTTTATGCCTACGTTATTCAAGCCAAATTCCGCATAGCACTCGAAACAGCGCTCCATCAGATCAATTTTCTTTTTTTATGCAATTCTTCGTTGACTGTTCTCATGACGGTTGACCTCATTCTAAAACCGAATGTTCATTTATATTATATCTATACTATATCGTATGTCGTTTTTTGTAATAATTAGTATGAAAACAAACAAAAATTGTGAATTTTTTGTGACGAATCCGGCGCGCTTTTGATTTTTGGCGTAAAACCGTTTATATAAAAAACGCCGTTTCTGTTTTTTCGTTCTCAGTCTTTTATGAAGCTTTCAGCACGTCATAAAAAACGTTTCAATAAAAAGTTCACAGGAATATTTTCCGTGAACCAATCATCGTTAAAAAACGCAATTCTATAAAATGTACTTTTAATCCCTATGAGAACTGCGCTTTTATGGGTGGCGATTGCTTTTTCTGTCACAGGAAATTTACAGCATGGGCGGCGGGATTGGCATTTATGACCTTTTTCTCACTTTTCACTTGACAGGCTCCTGCTTTCGCTGTAAAATTCTTACTTGTTGGAAAAGTATGACGTTTTGGTGGAAAAGCGAAAAGCGCCGCTGCAAAACGGGAAAGGAAACAAGCCATGGCGATCGGAAAACACCTGCTCGGCAAGACCAAGGGCAAATATGTGTTCGGCACCGTGCGTGTGGGCGAAAAGGGGCAAATCGTCATTCCGCGGGACGCGCGACGGGTCTTTAACATTCAAGCGGGCGACACCCTGCTCGTACTGGGAGACGCCGAAAACGGTCTGATCGTGACGCGCCCGGAGGTAATCGACGAGGTGGCGACCAAAATCCTCGGCAATATCAACGGCCCCTGATTCTGTAAGATATATCCAAATCATCATTCACATCTTACAGAAAGGTACTTATCATATATGAAACTGATTGAAAAAGCAAAGAATAATTTGGAAAACAACCCGATCCTCCGCCGCGTAGAGTTAATTGCCCTGCTGGTGCTGATTGTTGCCGCCGTTGCAATGAGCGTCACCGGCATCTGCCTGATCTGGCGCAACGCAGGCGACTACACCTCCGCCGGCGACAATGTCCCCATGTTCCGCGAACTGACCGCGGAGGAAGAGGGCTACGATGAAGACAGCCGCGTCTGCCCCGTGACCTATGTGACCACGGACGGCGCCTACCGTTGCACAGTGGAATATTCCTACGAAGAGTGGAATGAGCTGCCGGACGGCCACATGATTCTCGGCAGCTGCTACCGTTTCGCAAGCGGTAACACCGTTGCGTTTGAACACCCTGCACACGAGCCCGCCATCCGCGCCGAGGCGCGCAATCTCTTTGCCGAGCAGACCATGCCGCTGTTCAACGCGGCTTTGGCAGTCGGACTGCTTGCCATTTCCCTGTTTGTAGTGACCTTCTTTGCAAAGCAGTTCACCGCCTACGAAAAAATATGGTTTCTCTCCATCATGTGTCTGGCGTGCGTGTTCGCCATCGTTTGGCCCGAAGAATCCGCCAACGGAGTCAGCGGAATCTGGATCATGCTGCTTTACCTCTTGGACACCTTCCTCAATATTCTGTGCGAGCTCTTGATTTCCAAGCAGAGCAAGTGGAACTTCATGGTATCCGTGGCGGTGGAGATTGTGGAAATCGTCATCTGCATTGTGCTGATGTACCGCTTTGCCACCATGCTGACCACCCTGTTCTTCTGGCTGCCGATCGACATCCTCAGCTTCATCAACTGGAACCGCCACCGCGACCGCGACGAGGAGGAAATCACCCGTGTGCGCCGTCTCCGCGGCTGGCAGGAAGTGCTGGTACTGGCGGGGATTGCCCTCTGGACATTCGGCGTGGGATTCCTGCTCAGCGGTCTGGATATTGTCTCCGACCTCTTCCACGGCAACGAGCTGCTTGCCAATATTGTCTGCTATCTGGACGCGTGCGCCAGCGCGGTAGGCATTGCCAACGGGCTGTTCATCTTCTTCCGCTTCCGCGAGCAATGGATCGCCTGGTATATCTGCGCCATTCTGGAAGCCGTTATCAATATCCTTGCGGGACAGTACATTCTGCTGGTACTGAAACTTGGATACCTGACCAATACCACCTACGGCTATATTAAGTGGAGCAAATACATCAAAGCGCATGCCGCGCAAGAAGGTGCGGAAGCCAAAAAAGAATTTTTCTGACGGCTGTCGGCAAACATGAAAAGAGACTTACGGAATCACAGCTCCGTAAGTCTTTTGTTTTATTGGGGAGCAGGGGCTACGCGAAGGCAAAGCCAAAGAGACGCATGGCGGGAAAGAGACGGCGCGGAGCCGTCTCTTTCAGGAAAAGTACTGTTCCAGAAGCTCCAAAACGCGGAACTTGACAGTGTACTTTCCCTCTCCGTTCTCGGTCATCAGTCCGTACTCCGGCCCGGTCAGACCGAGCGGGGTATCGGCGTCGGTACACACGCCGAGGCACATGGGCGGGTACAGTACGCACCACCAGTTATGCCCCGCCGCCTCCCCAATTAGCACGCGCAGAGACAGATAGGTGCCTGCCGGCAAGGAAAAAGTACCGTAATCCCGCGTGGGATACTCCTCCTCGCTCAACGTCACGCTTACGGGATCGTCACTGCCCGATGCGACAAGGGTTTCACGCGCGGTTTTCTCTATCTCTCCCAGCATATCGCGGGCGGCTTCCGCGGCGCTTTCACGATTTGGGAAGTCGGACAAGGCGGAGCCGTATTTTTCAAGCACCGCGTCGCGCACAGCAAGTTTTGCACGCTGGTCCTCCTCGCTATCGGAGGCGGCGAGAATATGCAGGCGAATGACGTCGCGGTAGATTTCCTCCTCCCCATTAACCGGGAGTATCGCAAGCAAAAGGGTGCAAACCAAAAGGCAAAGGGCAAGGTAAAATGTACGTTTCATGGGTCTCTCCTGTTACTCAAAATGCTATGTTGTCACAAGGATTCCCCTCTTTCCGCCCTTTTATACACGCTGATTAAATTTTTTCGTGCTTACCCTTATGGTGCCGGGCGTAGTCTCTCCCCCGCCCGCATTTTTTGTTTTTTTCCTTGCCTTTTTGCCGCTACGGTGCTATACTGTTTCACGACGGTGAGTTCGAGACCTTCCTCACCTTAAACAAAACTAAAGGAGCCTTTTCCCATGTTGCACAAAAGAACCCTCTTCATTGCGCAGGGGGCGATCATCGCTGCCCTGTACGTCGCCCTGACGGAGCTTGCCTCTTTCGCAGGGCTTTCAAGCGGAGTCATTCAGTTCCGCATTTCCGAAGCACTCTGTATTCTCTCTGTGTTTACCCCCGCCGCTGTCCCCGCCCTGTTTGTCGGGTGCCTGATCTCCAATTTTCTGGCGGGCGGCATTCCCCTGGATATTATTTTCGGCGCGATCGCCACGCTGCTCGGCGCTGCCGGAGGATATCTTTTGCGGCGCCGGTGGTATCTCGCCCCGCTGCCGACGGTCGTCGCCAATGTTCTGATCGTCCCCCCGATTCTGAAATACGCCTACGGCGTGGAGGGCGCGCTGCCCTACTTCATGCTGACGGTGGGAGTCGGCGAGCTTGTTTGCGCTTACGCGGGCGGTATTCTTCTCTATCTCTTGCTCCGCAGGCACGCCGGAAAGCTGTTCCCCGCCCCTACCAAGCCGCGCGTGCGCAACACGCCCGCGCAAAGCGTAACCGAGCCTGACGGCATGACCGATGTCCCCGCCGCACAGGAGAAGCGCGACTGACCCGTAAGCCCTGTTCCCTGTTTCCCCGAAGGTCGGGCGGCGGAGAATGCGGCTACCTATTTCGGAAATATAAATCCCAAAAAAGCCGCTGCTTTCTGGCAGCGGCTTTTTTACGCGACAGGAATCCAAGGGAACATCCGTGAAAATGGGTTTACTCCGCTTCCACACCGAGCAAATCTGTCAGGAACGCGGCAAAGCGCCGTTTGACCCCCGCACGGCGGACAATAGCGCCGACCGTATAAACCGCCGCGAGCGCCGCAGGTACCGCCAACGGCAGCGCGGGATTGCGGTTGCCGAGCGCATAACTGATGCCCCATGCAATCCCCCATACGGCGGCGGCGCCGACCACGCAAACGGTTGCGCGCGCGGCAAGGAAAGCGCCGAGGCTACGGGGATCAGAAGCGGTTTCCGCAGTTGCGTCCGGGGTGCCACCGTCACTCTGGACTTGTTCGGGAGCGGCGCCCTGCACGGTGGCGGACGGCTGCTTGAAATACGTCACGGTCAGAATGCCCTTACCATCGTCCAAGACCAAGCGGGTGCACACGCTGTTTCTGACCCCCTGCCACAGGCACAGGGTCAAACTCCTCTGCTCCTCCGAAAGCACACGGTATCGCATCTGCGGGGAAGCGGCGGCTGCCGCCTGTTCTTCGACGGCTGCCCGCACAGCGGATGCAAACAAATCCGGGGCAATCCTGCAATGATAGTTCATTTTTCCCTCCGAATCAAAAAGCGGCAAACGCCGCTTTGTGATGTTTGATTTGATTTTCCAAACGCGTCTGTTTCACCGTGCGGAGGTCAGTTCCCGCCGAGCAACATCATCAGAAGCGCAATAAAACTTCCGAGGCTTGCGGCGCCGCCGGTGCAAGCAGCCCAAATGGCAACGCGCAGGCGGTGACTCAATGTGTCTACCCGCTCGCTCAGGCGCACAATGTCCGTCTGGCTTTCTTCCATCTTGCTGACAATTTCTTTCGCAGGCACCACCTGTGCCAACGTCGGCACCGAGGATTTCGCCGGTACGGCGGCAGGTGCCGCCGCTACTTCTTCGGTACGCTGCTTCGGGCTGATACGGTCCAGATAAGCGCAATACGTGGAAAGCGCCGCCATGCCGGACGGAGTCACTCCGACAGCCTCCAGCTCGCGCCGCCATGATTCCAAATGCATGGCATGGGTGGGGAATGTATTCCGTTCTTCAAGAAAAGGGGTTATCTTTTTACGGCACGCATAACAAAAAACCAAATCAGACCCTGGAAAAAGCTCTTCCGCGTCATTGAAAAAGAACTGCTTGCTGTTACAGTTGGCACAGTGCACGGTTCACTCCCCCTTTCATATAACATATGATAATATCATTGTAGCAGATTGCCACGCGCTTGTCAAGTGCACTTCCACGCGCATATGCACGCAAGGAAAAGAATGGTGTGCAAGCGCTTTTGAGGAGCCGGACGCATGGCAAAAGGAATATTTTTTGGCAAAAATAACAAATTCGAAATTCATAATTAGTTTATATTCACCTCGTATAATCCCAAGTGACCATTACAAAGGAGGGGTGCGCCCCGTTATGTTTTCATTTGTCTTCATGATACTGTCCGGCGCTATCCCGCTGGTGATTCTCATGTGTATGGCGAATTACTATTTGCGCCACACAGAGAAATATACCATGCAACAGCGTTTCCGCCTGGCGCACAAGTTTATCCGCGTGTGCGAGATATTCTCGGGTACAAAGCCCCGCTATTACGGCTTGGAGAATATCCCCGACGAAGAAGACGGCGGATTCCTGATCATCCCCAATCATCAAGGGAAATATGACGCGCTCGCGCTCATTCACGCCTTTGACTACCCTGTCAGCGTTCTGATGGAAATCAAAAAATCCATGATGCCGGGCGCCAGACACGTGGTGGATCTCATCGACGGAGAGCGCATTGACCTGACGCGTCCGCGTCAGCAGCTCCGCGTCATTCGTGAAATCGGCGCAAAGGTGCGTGACGGAAGCAAGTTTATTGTGTTTCCGGAGGGTGGCTATACCGATAACCGCAACAGCCTCCAGGAGTTTCACAACGGTTGCTTTTTCTCCGCTTATATTGCGCGCTGCCCCATTCTTCCCGTCTGCCTTGTGGATACCTATGCGTCCATGAACCGGGTGAACATTCTGCGCCGCGTACACCCCGAAATTCACATTCTGCCCTCTATCCCCTATGAAGCATACAAAGACATGAGCCGCACGGATCTGGCGGAATACCTCCGCACCATCATTGAGAACAAAATGAAAGAAGTTCTTGCGGCGCGCGGAGAACAATACGTTTCCGCTTACGTGCCGGAAGTTGCGGAGCATACGGCGCCGCAAGCCGAAATGCACACCGAGTGCATCTGACCTCCGAAGAGACGGTTTCTCGCCATTTTCCACTCTCATTCAGAATACGAAAAGCGATGCAGATGAAACTGCATCGCTTTTGGGTTAGTACGGAAAAAGGCAAACACGCACTCAGAAAGAACTGATGGGCAAATCCTCGTTGTCCTTTCCTTTTTCGAGTTTCTGAATTGTAACATAATAGCTGCGCTTTTCGTTGACGGTCACGCACACGCGATCGCCTACCTTATGCCCCATCAAAGCCTGCCCGAGCGGGCTTTCCTTGCTGACGTACCCCTCCAGTGCGTCCTGCCGCAACGTGGTGACGATCTGTATGCGTTTGACAGCGCCGCGCTCTTCATGCAGATACTCCACATAATCGAATAGCCCGATTTCATCCTCGCGCGAAGAAACCGTAATCACCTTTGCGGTACGAATCATGTTCTCAAGGTAACGGATGCGGCTGCGGTTCTTGTTACGCTCCTGCTTGGCGACCTTATATTCCGCGTTTTCGGAAAGATCTCCGAATTCCCGCGTACGCTTGACCTCGGCTTCGAGCGGCGGCGCCACAACGGTATAGCGGTACTGAAGTTCCTCCTGCATTTTCCGGATATCCACTTCTGTCAATTCATCGTACATAACAGTCCCTCATTTCGTCCCCGGCAAGTCACCGGAAGACAGTTGTGCAATCTCATAGCCATTGTCACGCATTCCGCCGATCAGTTGCGGAATGGCATTTCCGATCAGGGCAATGTTCTCATCCTCTCCCTTGAAATCCAGTAGCGTACAGAACGGATAAGCCTCCGAATAACGCACCATGAAATCGGCACGGTGAAGCTCGGTTTCCAGATACGGCTTCTTTTCCCAAAGATAGATGAAAACGGACTGCTCTGTCAGAAAAATATATCCGTGGCGGTTGATGTCCCCGCTGCGCACCCCGGCATACAGGTAGCATAACACCTGACCCGGAACACGGCTTTGCGCTTCCATTACTTTTGCAACCTCGCGCCTGACAAGCAGCACCATGCAAATACATACAAGCAATGCGGCAACGGCACCCGCCATCAATCCCCACGCCCACGGGCGCGCCACGCGGTTGAGCGCCAGAACCAACGTGAGTACGCCGCCTGTCAACGCGCCTGCCAACAAACTGATGATGCGGACCGCAGGGTTCATATATCGCGTCATATAACCTCCGAATGTCAAAGATAGCGCCGCCGAGCGGCACCGAATTGTTCCGCGTTTGGAAAACGCGCCCCCCGTATTCTTTTTTCCACGCCGTCGGGGGATTGTACGGCTGTCATGTGCAAACAACAAGGTGAGCAGGTGCCACCGCGCCTGCTCACCGAAAACGACAATTGAGAATTATTTTCCAAAGAAAAGACGAGCGAGGAAATTCTTGAAGCCGGGCTTCTTGGCGGCGGAGCCGGTGGGTGCCGGTCTTTCGCCGATTGCCGCAGGCTCTGCCTGTGCTTCTTCCTCTGCAGGGGCTTCCTCATCTTCGGGAACTTCTTCCACATCGTAAAGTTCCTCGACGGTCTCTTCCTCAGCAGGAACTTCTTCCTCGGCGGGAGTTTCTTCCTCGGCGGGAGCCTCATCCGTCACAGGGGCAACCTCCTCCTCGGCGGATGCTTCCTCTTCGGCAGGTGCGACTTCCTCGGCGGGAACCTCCTCTGCCGCAGGGGTAACCTCCTCCGCGGGAGTTTCCTCTTCGGCGGGTGCGACTTCCTCCGCAGGTGCTTCATCTGCCGCAGGAGCCTCCTCCACAGCGGGAGTTGTTTCTTCTTCCGCAGGTGCTTCCTCTGCCGCAGGAGCCTCCTCCACAGCGGGAGTTGTTTCTTCTTCCGCGGGTGCTTCTTCTACGACGGGCGCGACCTCTTCCACGGGCGTCTCCTCGACAATGGGAGCGGCTTTTTCGGCGGAAGCCTGTTCTTCCGCTGCGTTATCCGCGAAAAGTGCCGGCTCCTCAAGAGTGTTGGTTTCCTCGCCCTTTCTCTTCTTAAAGACGCTTGCATTGAAGATTGCCACGCGAATGGCGGTATACTCTTCAATCGGAATGCAGCCCTCATCTGTCTCAATATATACTTCGGCGCGTTTTACATGCTTCTGTACGCTCTCAATACCGTTGCGGCAACCGTCCTTGGAGGAATAGACCTGGGAGGAAATGGTCTGTTTGCCGTTCTTGGCACGGAAACGGAAGACAAAATCTTCGCCCTCGGCGAAAATTTCAAATTTCGGGTTAGACTGTTTCTCAATTTTCTCAACCGTATTATCCTGCACCGGCACGCCGGAAGCATATTCTTTCAAAGAACGAATGGAACGCTTTGCGCTGTCGAGAGTAGAATACGTGGGAGAATCCGCGATGGAAGAGAAGTTGGCGGCAAGCAGCTCAAACCGGAAGCCCTTGTCGTCGCAGTAAATCACAAACCGACCCGGACGGGTTCCCTTTTCGCCCTCATCGACATCATCGGGAGCGGCGTCAAAGTCCTCAACGTCGTTGGGATCCAGAATGGTAGGTTCCCCACCCTCGGCAATTCTCTTTTCTTCCAGAGCCGTATACTCTTCCAATGTGATGACGCCGTCGGGCGTTTCAATGCACACAGCGGCTTCCCCGATATGGTTCTGCACGCTCGTCACGCCGTTTTTGCAGGCTTCCTTGGTGGTATAGACCTGAGACGAAATGGTCATCTTGCCGTTGCCCGCGCGGAAGCGGAAGAAATAGAAATCATCCTGACGGAAAATTTCAAATTTCGGATTCGGATATTTGACAATCTCCTCGACGGTGTTGTCCTGTACCGGCACGCTCTTGGCATTTTCGGAAACCGAGTGAATGGAGCGCTTGGCGCTTTCAAGAGTCGTGTAAACAGGGGATTCGGCGATTGCGGAATAATTGCTTGCCTGAAGTTCATACATGTAGCCGTCGCCGACCTTTTTGATGACGAATCTGCCGGTGCGAATCATATTATAAGTACCTCCGCATTTTGATAACAGTCTATGATATAGAATTGTATCATATCACTTGACATTTTGCAATAGATTTTCCAGTTTTTTTGTTTTTTCGGCAAAAGAACAGCGAGGAGCCTGTCATTTATGGCACCTCTCTCACAGAAGCGAACAAAAACGGCGCCGATTTTCACAAGGTGTACCCGTATTTTTGAAGGGGCGACAGCTTTTGCCGCACGGCTACACCTTGTTGTATTTCCTCCCTGTTTTTTATCGGTTTCATCCACGGCAACGTGCCGATGACAGCGTGTTTTTCTTTCCCGTACCGACCGCCGAGAGCGGTATACCGTCGCGGCGCTGATTCGGCGACGGTATAGCCATCCGTCCCGCATACGGTTCATTTGTTTCATTTTTCTCTCTGTTCTCCCGACAAAACGCTTGACAAGGTAATGGGGATTGTGGTATACTAACAAGGCTGAAAATGCTGGTGTAGCTCAATTGGCAGAGCAGCTGATTTGTAATCAGCAGGTTGATGGTTCGATTCCTTTCACCAGCTCCAGGGGGAATTCCCGAGTGGCCAAAGGGGGCAGACTGTAAATCTGTTGTCTCTGACTTCGCTGGTCCGAATCCAGCTTCCCCCACCAAAACAAATAACCACCCTTGCGGTGGTTTTTTGTTTTGGGAAGCTGGAGTCGGACGGAACCTCCGGTGGAGGTTCCGGGACTAAAACTGTGTTCGTACTCTGCAACTTCCGTGAGAACCGCCCCGATTTACACTATGCAAGCTTCCCCCACCAAAACAAATAACCACCCTTGCGGTGGTTTTTTGTTTTGGGAAGCTGGAGTCGGACGGAACCTCCGGTGGAGGTTCCGGGACTAAAACTGTGTTCGTACTCTGCAACTTCCGTGAGAACCGCCCCGATTTACACTATGCAAGCTTCCCCCACCAAAACAAATAACCACCC
>CAMEJM010000028.1 GCA_945920215.1 uncultured bacterium | reverse complement strand
TGCTTGCTTTGCAAGCAGAGATATTTTCACCTGCGGTGAAAGAGATATTTCGGCTTTCGCCGAAGCGAGAATCAACTTTTCCTTATCTCCGCGAAGCGGAATATCTCTTGCCGTCAGGCAAATATCTCTTCGCGCAAGCGAAATATCTCTTGCCGTCAGGCAAATATCACTCCGCGTAAGCGAAATATCTCTTGCCGTCAGGCAAATATCACTTCGCGCAAGCGGAATATCTCTTGCCGTCAGGCAAATATCACTCCGCGCAAGCGAAATATCTCTTGCCGTCAGACAAATATCTCTTCGCGCAAGCGAAATATCTCTTGCCGTCAGGCAAATATCACTCCGCGAAGCGGAATATGTGCGGGAGAAAGGATTATTGCAGCAGGGTTTCCACCAGCGCCAGCGCCTCGGGCACCTTGGAAAGATCCGCGCCGCCGGACATGGCGGAATCGGGTCTGCCGCCGCCTTTGCCTCCGCAGACCTTGGCAACCTCGCGCAGCAGATTTCCCGCGTGCGCGCCGGCTTTCACGGCGTCAGCGCCGCAGCAGGCGATAAAGTTCAGCTTGCCGTCCGAGACAAGGGCAAACACCGCGACCAAATCGGGATATTTGGTCTTGGCAGAGTCGCACAGCGTGCGCGCGGCGTCCGCGCGCATTTCCAGCCGCGCGGTCAGAACCCGGAAAGGACCGACCTGCTTGGCGGAGGTGATCAGACTCTCCAGTTTGGCGGCGGAGAGCGCGGCGTCCGCGCGTTCGGCTTCGCGGCGTGCCGCCTTTAACTCCTCCTCCACCGCGCCGGCGCGGCGGGCAAGGTCACGCGGGTTGTTGGCGTGCAGGATCCGCGCGGTTTCGGCAATCAGGCTGTCGCGCTCGGCGAGCAGGGCAAGCACGTTCATGCCCGTCACACCCTCGATACGGCGGACGCCCGCCGCCACGGAGGACTCGGTGAGAATTTTGAAAAGCCCGATGTTGCCGGTGGTTTTCACGTGCGTACCGCCGCAGAATTCAAGAGAGAAGTCTCCCATTTTCACTACGCGCACGGTGTCGCCGTACTTTTCGTCAAAGAGCATCATGGCGCCCATCTTGCGGGCGGAGTCAATATCGGTGACGGTGGTTTCGCAGGCGGCGGCGGCGAGGATCTCGCGGTTTACCATGTCCTCGACCTCCCTCAGCTGCTCCTGCGTCATCGCCGCATAATGCGTGAAGTCAAAGCGCACGCGCTCCGCGTCCACATAGGAGCCTGCCTGCTCCACATGATTGCCGAGAACCTTGCGCAGCGCCGCCTGTAAGAGGTGGCACGCCGAGTGGTTGCGGCGGATGGCGTCGCGGCGGGCGGTATCGATCGAGAGGGTCACAACGTCGCCCACACGGATGATGCCGTCGGTCACGTGAGCGATGTGCAGGTAAACGCCGTCGGTTTTCTTGGTGTCGGTGATTTCCGCAACGGTATCTCCGTCGCGGAGCGTGCCGGTGTCGCCCACCTGTCCGCCCCCCTCGCCGTAGAACACGGTTTTGTCGCAGACGACGGTGCAGTCGCCCTCGGTGAGTTCTTTCACCTCGCCGTCCTCGGTGATGATGGCGAGAATCTTTGCTTCGCAGGCGTCGTTGTCATAGCCGAGGAAGTCGGTGGCGGGCAGGTCGGAGAGCAGGGTCTTTTCACTGTCTGCCCAGCCGCTGATGTTGCCGCGCGCCGCGCGCGCCCGGGCGCGCTGTTCTTCCATGCGGGCGAGGAAGCCCGCTTCGTCCACGGCAAGCCCCTGCTCCTCCGCCATTTCGCGCGAGAGGTCGAGCGGGAAGCCGTAGGTGTCGTACAGGCGGAACATATCCGCGCCGTCCAGCGTGGTTTTGCCGTTCTTCTTGGCTGCCTCCACCAGTTCGGTCAGCATGGCGATGCCCGCGTCGATGGTGGCGTCGAAGCGCTCCTCCTCAAGAGAAAGCACTTTCAGGATATAGTCGCGCTTTTCGGCAAGGTCGGGGTATGCGCCCTCGCTCTCGCCGATTGCCACGCGGCACACGTCGGTCAGGAAGCTGCGGTCTATCCCCAGCATCTTTCCGCGGCGGCACGCACGGCGGATGATACGGCGCAGCACGTAGCCGCGCCCCTCGTTGGACGGCACCACGCCGTCGCAGATCATGAACATGGCGCCGCGGATATGGTCGGTGATGACGCGGATGGACACGTCGTCGCGCTGATTCTTTCCGTATTCCTTGCCCGAAATGGAGCAGACCGTGTCAAGAATTTTGCGGATGGAGTCCACCTCGAACATATTGTCCACGCCCTGCATCACGCAGGCGAGGCGCTCCAGACCCATCCCGGTATCGATGTTTTTCTGCTTCAGTTCGGCATAACCGCCCTTGCCGTCGCTGTCAAACTGGGAAAAGACGTTGTTCCAGATTTCCATGAACCGGTCGCAGTCGCAGCCGGGGCGGCAGTCGGGCTTTCCGCAGCCGTACTTTTCGCCGCGGTCAAAATAGATTTCGGAGCAGGGGCCGCAGGGACCTGTGCCGTGCTCCCAGAAGTTATCCTCTTTGCCGAGGCGGGTGATCCGCTCCGCGGGAATGCCGATGACCTCGTTCCACAGCCGGAACGCTTCGTCGTCCTTTTCGTAGACCGAGGGCCACAGCTTCTCGGCGGGAATGGCGAGCCAATCCGGGGAGGTCAGAAATTCCCAAGCCCACGGAATCGCCTGATCCTTGAAATAATCGCCGAACGAGAAGTTGCCCAGCATTTCAAAGAAAGAGCCGTGCCGCGCGGTGTGTCCCACACGCTCCAGGTCGGGGGTGCGGATGCACTTCTGGCAGGTGGTGACGCGGTTGCGCGGGGGCTTGACCTCCCCCGTGAAGAATTTCTTCATGGGCGCCATGCCGGAGTTGATGAGCAGAAGCGACTTGTCGCCGTTCGGCACGAGCGAAAAGCTCGGCAGGCGCAGGTGCCCCTTGCTCTCGAAGAACGAAAGATATTTTTCACGCAGGTCGTTGAGACTTGTCCACTGCATTGTTGCTTCCTCCACGGGAGTTGCCTCCCTCTTGTGTATCTGATATTACAGAAATTGATAACAGGTGATATTCTACCACGCGCACGCGCGCTTGTCAATCACCAATCCGTCGGGGGCGCTGTGCGCCGTCTGTTTCCGCGGGCGACTGCGCTGCCTACGGCTCCTGCACGGAGACGGTATCTCCCAGTTGCAGGGCGTAGAGCAGGATTTCCCGCGGCGCCCGCCCGAAAATGCGCTTGACTGCCTCGGCGTAATAACGCAGCTGCTCCGCGTGGCGGCGGCGGAGCTTCGCGGCGGCAAGGGACGGGCCGGCAAGTTCCTCGCGGGTAAAGCGGTCGGTCTTATAGTCCACCAGAACAAGGGAGCCGTCGGGGCGCTCGATCAGGGCGTCGATGACCCCCTGCACAAGCAGTGTCTGCTTCCCGAGTTTTTCTTTGAGCGCGGGGTCGGCGGTAAAGGACGCGGCAGGCAGATTGAGATTGAAGCGGAACTCCCGCCGCACCCCGCGCGCCGCGCGGATCTCCGAGAGCAGCGCCGAGCGGCGGAACAGCTCCAACTCCTCGCGGCGGATGAGGGAGATCGTCCGCTCATCCATGTATTTTTCTTCAAGGAGCCGCCGTATTTCCGCCTCCACGCCGTCACGGTACAGCCGCTCAAAGTCGCAGAACTGCAAAAACAGGTGGGTGGCAATGCCGCGGTCGGTGGGGTCCGGCGGGCGCACGCCCGCCACGGCGGCGGGCATACGGCGCCACTTTTCGGGTCTTGCTTCCGCGGGATTCCCCTCCGCGGGCGTTTCCGCTTCGGTATCCAGAGACAGGGTTCCCTCCTCCCCCTCGTCCAACAGCGCGGGGCGCAGGCGGGAGACAGAGAGTTTTTTCGGCACGCCGTGCAGATAGGCATAGGGATAGACGAAAGAGAAGCGGCGCATAAATTCCGCCGCGTCCGCCGTTTCGGCGGCGCCTTTCACGGCTTCTTCCGCGGCTTGCCGCGGCAGGGCGACAGGCTCCGCGGGCGGGTCAACGAGCAGGGTCGCCCCGCCGGGGTCGCGCAGATATGCCGTCCATATTTGGGTCAGATAACTGTTCAGCCCCAAAAGGGTGCGGGGGTCGGCGTACGCCGCGGCGTCCTCGCATATTTTTCTCAGGTTGTCAAGCGAGGTTTTGCCGGGGGCAACCCCGCTGATGTAAAGCCGCTCCTGCGCGCGGGTCAGCGCCACGTACAGCAGCCGCATTTCTTCTTCGACGTCGCGGGTCCGCATCCGCTGTGCCAGCAGGCGTTTGACGGGGGTTGCAATGCGGACGAGCCCACTGTCGTCGGTCAGGTCAAAGGCGACGCCGCCGTCCCTGTCGCAAAGGAGCCGGGCTTTGGTATCCTTGTCCGAGAAAGCCGTGCCGCAGCCGGCAAGGAACACCACGGGATATTCCAGCCCTTTGGAGGCGTGAACGGTCGAGATGCAGACCGCGTCCCCCGCCGGAGCGGCGGCGGGCGGCTTGAAGGTGCTGCCGGTTTCAATCTGGCGGTTGACAAAGCGGATAAAGGAATACAGCCCCTCGAACGCGCTGCCGGCATAAGTGCGGGCGTAATGGCAGAGCAGTTTCAGGTTGTTTTCTCCCCCCGCCGCGTCCGCTCCGGCGATCGCCGTGAGCGGGGTTTCGGAGCACAGGCGGGAGAGCAGTTTGTCCACCGGCAACTCCTCTGCCGCGGCGCGGAAAGAGGAAAGCTGGGTCAGGAAGAAACGCCCCTTTTCAAACGCGGGGTGGGCGGCGCAGTACGCGCAGAGCGCGTCGTAGAGCGGAATGCCGTCCGCGGTTTCACGCCTCACGGCGGTCAGGTCGTCGGGGGTGAAGCGGTAGAGAGGGGAGCAGAGTACCGCCGCCAGATGAACGTCCCGGCGGGGGTTGTCCACGGCGGAGAGCAGGGCAAGGGCGAGCAGTACCTCCGGGTTGGAGAAGAAGCTGGCGTTTTCCGGCTCCTCACACCCCACGCCGCAGGCGGCGAGCGCGTCGCGGTACGGCTGATAGGCGCTCTTGGCGTTGCGGAGCAGGATGGCGATGTCCCCCGCGCGCAGCGGCGTTTTTCCGTCGCTGCGGGTGCCGTGCGCGAGCAGGTCGGAAACCTGCGCCGCGATCCAGCGCGCCTCCCGCGCCACGGCTTTTTCCTCCTCGGCTTCCTCCTCCGGGGGGAGTGTTTCGGACAGGTCGCTGCCGTCGGGGAGGTCCTTGGCGCGCGGCAGGTCGGCTTCCGTCTCCCGCGCGGCGGGCGCGGCGGAATCCTTTTGGCTTCGTGCCAAAGCCGCGTTGGAATCGAAAAAGGCGATCACGGGCGGGAAGGACAGCGCCGGCTCCTCTCCGTTCCTTGCGCGCCCGCACACAAGGGCGTCCTGCTCCCTGTAAGCGATGGATTGCCCCGCCACCCCGAACAGGGTGGAGAACACAGAGTTGACGTAATCGATGACCGGGCGATCGGAGCGGAAGTTACAACTCATAAAGAGAGAAATTTCTTTGGCGTCCGGCTGCTGTTCGGGAGAGGGGAACGAGGTGCGCAGGCGTGCGAAAATCGCGGGGTCTGCGTCGCGGAACCGGTAGATGGACTGCTTGATGTCTCCGACCAGGAAGCGCGCCCCCTCGCGCGAAACGGCTTCAAAAATGGCGTGCTGGAGCGGGTTGACGTCCTGATACTCGTCCACATAGACGGCGTCCAGCTCCCCGCGGAGGGTTTCCGCGGCTTCGGTTCTCCTGCCGTCGCGCAGGAGCAGGGCATAGGTCATGCGGCTGATCTGCGCAAAGGAAAACGCCCGTTTCCGCCGGCTTTCGGCGTCATAGCGGCGCTCGAACTCCCGCAGTACCCCGCACAGGGTCGCGCATTGCTCCCCCAGCGTGCGGAAGGCGGCTTGCCATTGCTCTTCGGTATAGAAGAAAAAGGGTGCGAACTTCTCTTTCACCGTATCGCGGAACGCACGGCAGCGCAAAAGCAGCTGCTCCTCCTCGGCGGAGGGGACGTAGCCACGCGGCACAGTCAGTCTTTTCGGATAATCCGGTACCGCCGCAGCGGTTTTCAGGGCGTCGTAACGCTTGGTTTCAAGGGCGGCAAGGTCGGTGATAACACGGGTGCACTGCGCCAGTTGGTCAAGCAGTTTTTCGTTTTCCCCGTTCGGCAGGCAGCGGGCGAGCAGATCCGCCGCGGCGTGCGCTTCATGCGCCGCCGTTTCCCTCACATAGGCGGAAAGTTGTTCGCCCCACGCGGTTTCGAGCAACGGGCGCGCCGCGTCCGCAAGGTATGCTTCGGCATAGCCGTCGAGCGCGTCCACCCCGGCGGGCAGGCTTTCCAGCTTCCCGGCAAGTTGCAGTAGCAGGGCGGGGAAATCCTTTTCCTCGCGCACGCCGCACAGGTGGGACACCAGACGGCAGAACCGCTCGGCGGACACGTCCGGAATTTCCCCGGCGTACCCGTCGCGGATAACCCCCTCCATCAGAGCGGCGCGCGCCTGATCCGCCTCCTCCTCGCCGGCAACACGGAAGCCCTCCCCTGCGCCCGACTGTGCGGAGAAACGGCGCAGGAGGGAGATGTAATACGAGTCAATGGTGGATATATTCGCCGTCGGGAGCAGGCGGAGTTGTCTCGACAGACGTTCGTTTTCCGGGTGCTCGCGGATGGCGTCCGCCAGTGCGCGCCCGATGCGCGCTTTCAGGGATGCGGCGGCGGCGCGCGTAAAAGTCACCACCAGAGTGCGCGAGAGATCGAGGGGGTGCTCCTCTTGGGTCAGGGAGCGGATCAGGCGCTCGGTCAGCACGGTGGTCTTGCCGGAGCCTGCCGCGGCGCTGAGCAGGACGGTGCGGTCGCGCGTTTCAATGGCGGCGAGCTGTTCGGGGGTCCATTGGTTTGCCATACGGCGGCTCCTTTCTGCGGCATTGCCGCTTGTTCTGTTTCCCACGCCGGTTGCGGGGGAACAGGGCTTGACAATAAAAGTTTACATATTCCGGGGTGTCGGACGGAAAAGCAGGTTGTCCGAGGGCAGAGGTCAGGTCAGGCGGAACAGCGTCACGGCGCGCACGCGGGCGCCGTCCTGCTCCACGCATTCCCCCAAGGCGAAAAAACCCTCTTTGTCACAAAGGCGCAGGCGGGTGCCGACGGGGTAGTCGGTTTTTAACTTGTACTGCGCCACCGCCTGTCCGTTTCGGATCAGGGTAGCGTAAAAATCGGGAACCGAAAGGGCGGGCAGGGAGGAAAACAGAGTCTCGGTGGGAATCACGCACGCGGCGCGTTCCGCCTCTCCCATCTCCTCCAACTCTCCGAGCGTGTGCGCCCGGTCAAGCGAAAACCCCGCTGCTTCCGCCCGGCACAGGGCAGCCATGGTACCGCCGCAGCCGAGGGCGGCGCCGATGTCGGCGCACAGGGTACGGATATAGGTGCCCTTGGAGCAGACCACGTCAAGCGTGTAGTCCGAGTCCGAAACCCGCGCGGCGGTCAGGGAATGTACCGTGATCGGGCGCGCCTCCCGCTCCACCGTCATGCCGCGCCGCGCCAGTTCCATCAGGCGCTGTCCGCCTACCTTGACGGCGGAATACATGGGCGGGGTCTGGGACAGTTCCCCGACAAAGCGCGCGCAGACGGCGAGCACTTCCGCCTCGGTCGGCAGCTTGTCCGTTTGGGTCAGTACCTTTCCCGTGACGTCCTCGGTGTCGGTGGTCATGCCGAGGCGCAGGGTGGCAATATAATGCTTGTCGGTTTCGGTCATGTAGGCGCTTGCCTTGACTGCCCGCCCGAGCAGAACGGGCAGCACCCCTGTCGCCATGGGGTCGAGGGTGCCGGTGTGACCTGCTTTTTCCCCGCCGAACAAGCGGCGCAGGCGGGCGACGGCGGTGTGCGAGGTCATGCCCGCCTCTTTTTTGAGAATGACGATTCCGTTCGGCATAAGGCTCCTTTTCCCGCGAAGCCGAACGGCTCCGCGGCAGATGTTTATCGGCGCCTTCAATGGGGAGGCGCGCAATCGCATAAATGCGGGGAAAGCGGGTTTTTACGGCAACACGGACAGCACGGTCAGGGCGACGTGGGTCTGCCCCGCCGAGCGGGAAAGGGTGCGCGGAATATCGCCGCCGCCCTCAAAGCACAGGGTGTAAACGGTTTCTCCGTCGGTCATGGTGGCGGTGCGCTTGCTTCCGTTCTTTTCAATGCCCGTGACGCGCGCGCTTTCGGGAATACAGAACAGGGTCAGCGGCGCGACCGCCGCCGAGAGATCCCCCTGCGGGATTTGTTTGTCGCCGCACACGGCGTTCCATTTACCGCCCGTGCGCGAAAAGGTCAGCCCCGCCGCTTCCGCCGGGGCGGTGTAGCAAAGGGTGACGTCGCGCTCCGCGCCGCCCTCTCCGAGCGTGACCTCGGCTTCCGCCTCCACCCCTCCGATTTCAAACGCGACGAGCAGATGCAGGGGGCGGGACTGGTAATCCGTGATCGAGGAATCCGGCGCGCAGGCGGTCATGGCAAGCAGGATCAGAAGCAGCAGGGCGCCCAAAAAAGTGTGTTTCATGCGGTTGTCTCCGTGGCTTTTTTCATTATCCATATGCCGGGGAGAAAAGAATTATACCCATTCGGCGGGCGCGCGTGCGGGCGTAAGAAAAAACGATACTATATTTTAACACACCGCGGCTCCAAAAGCAAGGCGGAAAGGGGGAAAAGCGGGACGGGCGTTTCAAAACGCAGACGGCGCCCGCCGCCCCGCCGCGCGGGGAGAAAAGAGGAGAAAAAAACGGGAAGCGCGGCGAAGCGGCGCGGATTGCGGCGCGAGGGGACGAGGGGGGGCGAAGCGGGGCGAGAAGGGGCGCACGAAAGGCGGCGGCGGGGGACTCCAATCGACAGGTTTTTGCAGGGCGGGGCGGTATAATGGTGCCGAAAAACTGCTTTCGCGCCCGCCCGGACGGCGGGAACCCCGCGGACAAGCACGCGGGGGACAGGGGGGAGACATCATGCAACATCAAACGAACGGACAAGCACCCGAAACCGCGGCGCGGCACGAGGAAAAAGCCGGGCTCCTGACCCGCTTGCGCACCCGTTGGACAACCTTTCTCACAGGGCGCGCCGGCAAGGAGGCGATTCCGGGCGCGGCGATTTTCCTTGTGGGGATCCTGTTTGCGCGCACGCCTCTGATGTTCGGGGCGTACCCGCTGGGGCTTGCGCTGCTGTGCGCCAACCGCCGCCGGACCCTGCCGTGCTTTTTCGGGCTGTGCGTCGGCGCGCTGACGCTGGGGGTGCGGGGGCTTGTGTGGGGAGCCATTTACATGGTCGCTTTGCTTCTGCGCGTGCTGTTTTCCCTGCCCGGCGGGCGCATGAAGCTGTTGCCCGCGAGCCGGGAGCTGTTCGGAGAGATGCTGCAACTCCGTCTTGTCACGGCGCTCGCCGTCAGCGCCGCCGCCTGCGCGTATGAACTGGCGGTCAGCGGTCTGTCGGGAGACACCCTGCTCTTTTCTTTGGTCATGCTTGCCGGCAGCGGCATTCTGAGCGCTGCCTTTTCCGGCTTGTTTGCGTGGGGCGTGCGCATGGAGGATATTCTCGGCCGCCGCACCGCCGCGCCGCGCGCCCATTCGCGCCCGGAGCGGATCTATATGGAAGCCGGGCTTTGCGCGCTTTTGTTCTTCTCGGTATTCTGCCTGCGGGATTTCTCGGTGTTTGGTCTGAACACCGCCTATCTGCTCTCCGCCTTTGCCACCTTGTATATCGCGCGGCGCTTCGGCGCCCTGCGCGGCTGTGCGGCGGGACTGATCATCTCCATGGGGGTCAGCACCGTGTACGCCCCCGCGTTCGGCTTTCTGGGTCTGCTGTCAGGGCTGCTCTGGCCGCTCGGCGGTCTTTACGCCATGGGGCTCGGCGCGGCGGTGGGCATTGCGTGGTGCTCCTACGTGGACGGGCTGGCGGGCTTTCTCGGGGTGGGTCCCGAGCTGGCGGTCGCCACGCTGATTTCCCTGCCGCTTTTGCCGCGCCTCTATTCCGACGCCATTGCGGGAGAGGTCAAACAGGACAGGGCGGCGGCAGAGGAAACCGTGCGCCGGATGTCGGAGCGCGGGGAACAGGACGAGAGGATCCTGCGCCTCTCCCGTGCCTTTGACGCACTTGCCAACGCTTTTTCGGGGACTTCCGCCGCGCCCTCGGAGGAAAAATGCTTTGCGCTCTGCGATGAGATTTGCACCGGGTACTGCGCCGCCTGTAAAAACCGTACGGCTTGCTGGGACAGCGACGAGCGCCCCGCCGCCGCGGCGCTTGCCATGCTCTCCGACAGGATTCGCCGGGGACAGACCTTCTCCGCGCAGGATATGCCCACCCGTATGCTCACGGACTGCGAGCGGCTGGAAAACCTGCTCTCCGACGTGCGGCGGGCTGGGGCGAAACTATGGAGGGAGCAGCGCGGGAGCGCCGGGGCGGATTATCCCGCGCCCGATTACGCCCTGACAGCGGAGCTGCTGCGCGAGGCTGCCGCAGCGGAAAAGGAAGACATGGAAAACGACGTCTCCGCCGCCGCGGGCATCCGGCGGGTGCTTGCGGACAAGGGGATCCGCCCCGCCGCCGTGCGGGTCAAGGGAAAGCATTTCAAGCGGGTGTATATTGCCGCCGGCGCCCTCTGCGGCAGGGAAAAGGAAGCGGCGGGGCTGCTGCCCAAACTGGAGGAGGCGTGCGGCTGCCGCCTGTCGCCCTTGCGCTTTGAAACCGGCGGGGACGTCGCCGCCATGGAGACCAATACCGCGCAACAGTACGCTTTGGAGGTGGCGTATGCCAGCCGCGCCGCCGCCGGCTCGGAGATGTCCGGCGACTGCGTGAGTATGTTCCGCTCCCCGGACGGATATTCCTATATCCTGCTCTCCGACGGCATGGGAACGGGCAGGGGGGCGGCGCGTACCTCCGGAATCTGCGCCCTGTTTCTTGAGAAGATGCTCGCCGCGGGCACGCCCAAAAGCACTTCTCTCAAAATGCTCAATCATCTGGTCTCTCTGCGCGGTGAGGAATGCTCCGCCACGGTGGACCTGATGGAGTTCGACACGCTGTTGGGTCACGCCTCGTTCATGAAGAGCGGCGCCGCTGCTTCCTATGTGCGGCGGGACGGCAATCTGTTCCGTCTGCGCTCCAAAACCATTCCCGTCGGGCTTGTCAAGGACGTGGACGCGGAGAAACTGCGGTTCGACACCCAGCAGGGAGACGTTATCATCATGCTCTCGGACGGTGTGAGCCAGACCTCGGAGGACGCCCCGTGGCTGATCGAAATGCTCTCGAAGCCGCTCGGACAGAGCCTGGAGGCAGCCGCCAATACCATTCTGGAGCAGACGGTGGCGCGCGGCGGCGCGCGGGACGACATGACCGTGGTGCTTGCGCGCGTGGTTGCCGCCTCCTGAGCGCCCGCAAGGGGAGAACTTGCGCCATTTGCTTGGCACGATTTGAATCGAATAGCCGCGCGGCGCCTACGAATACAGGCGCCGCGCTGTTTTTTGCGCACGAGCGGAGCGGGTGGAAAAACGGCATAAAACCGAAAAAGGTTCCGCGGTTTGGAACAGATGAAGCAAAAAAATCCGCTTTTCTTATAGACTCCTTCCGTCACGCTGTCGCGCGCCACCTCCCTCGGTGAGGGAGGCTAACCATGGCTCCCTCCGGGAGGGGGCTCCCGCCGAAGGCGGATGGAGGAGTGGCGCAAAGCAGGATGGATTGCTTTGCAAGCAGAGATATTTTCACCTTTGGTGAAAGAGATATTTCGGCTTTCGCCGAAG
>CAMEJM010000027.1 GCA_945920215.1 uncultured bacterium | reverse complement strand
TCAAGATATATCTGTATTATATAGTGCGAAAACCGCCGCTGTCAATATCCCGGCGCCGCAGCTCCGCCCCCCGCGTCACAGAAGCCCCTGTCGCTTTCCATGACCTCCGCAGCCAATTTTCCGACCGTTCCGCAGTCCGTCTCCCAAAGCCTGCACTTGCCTATTTTCTGCGGCAGTGCGAGGGTCACCGGCTCATCCGGCGTATGCCCGCCGCAAAGGGCGGTCAAAAGCTCCTCTTTTGTGCAGTCCAGCCTGCGGGGGAAGCCGTAATAACTGATGGCTCCGTCCAGGTCGTGCAGGGCGTCCGGGCGGCACCTGCCGGCACGCACCCCTATGCGTATTTCCAGCTCCATGCCGACGGTCAGCGCCTCTCCCTCAGTCAGCTCTCCGGGGGCGATTTTTTTGACGGCTTCGGCAGCGAGGCGCCCGAAATTCAGGTACTGCCTTGCCCGTGAGCCGTTTTGCTCCGCCGCCGCAATATCCCCGAGGATCAAGCGCGCAACCGAAGTCAGCTTCTCCAAGTCAAACGAAGAATACACCTCTCCGAACAGGTCGGCGTCCATGCACATCCCCAGTTGCATGGCGCGGATCACCCCCTCCGAGAATGCTGTCGTGCCAGGGGCGGCAAAGCAGGAAACGTCAGTCACGGTCAACTCCGCCAAGCGCTCCCCCACCGGGGGCAGAGTCATCGCGGAAGCGAAATCGGTCTGCCAGAACAGAAGCGGAACAGCCGCCCGGCAGCTTTGCCCGGTCGGGTCGGAGGGTTGCGGCTCAGGGAGAGTACTCTCCCACGCCCGCAGCACGGCGGCACAGGAGGAACGCGCCGCCATGTCTCCCGCAGCAAGTAAAACCGTTCTCTCCGGCGCTTCGGTCAGCGCCCGCGCCAGATCCTCCGGCGCTGCTTGCGTATGGGGGCAGCCCTCCCTGTCCAGCTGCGCGCAGAGATCCCCGCAGGCGGGCGCCGCCCCGTCCGAGAGAAGCAGAATGTGCCGCCCGCCGAGCCGCCGCACAAATTCGCCGAGGCGGGGAAGCATTTTCCGCCCCACCTCCTCGCTCTCCGAAGCAGCCTTTTGTTTTCCGAACAATCCGGCGAAAAATCCCACTTCTCTTTCCTCCGTTTTTTCTTGTCTTATCATACCCTATTTTACAATATTTTTCGGACGAAAGCAATCGCTTTCCCCGCCGCCTTGCCTTTTCCCTTTTTCGTATTCATCTCGTCTTTACAACCCCCGCGGGAAGTGCTATACTTTTGTCGACAGTTGTCAGAACAGGAGATTCGGCATGATCAGTAAAATCAACAGTGCGGCGCTCTGCGGCATCGACGGCTTTGAAGTCACGGTGGAGTGCAGCGGGTTCGATCGGCTGCCCAATTTTGAGTTGGTCGGTCTGCCGGACGCGGCGGTCAAAGAAGCAAAGGAGCGCGTCCGCTCCGCCTGTGAAAACAGCAATATCCGCTTTCCGGGCATGGACCTGACCGTCAACCTCGCCCCCGCGAGTATGCGCAAGGAGGGCTCCGCGCTCGACCTTGCCATTCTGTGCAGTATTCTGCAATGCGGTAACATTCTGCCGCGCGAGGCGGACTTCAGCGATATGACCTTTATCGGGGAGCTTTCCCTCTCGGGGGAGATCCGCCCTGTGACGGGAGTACTCTGCATGGCGCTTGCCGCCCGCGCCGCCGGCAGGCATACCCTCTTTGTCCCCGCAGCCAACGCCCGCGAAGCAAGCGTGGTGGACGGCATTACGGTGCGGGGAGTCAGAAGCGTCAGCGAACTGCTCGACTTTCTGCGGGGTACCGTCGATATTCCGCCCACAACCTACAACGTCGCGGAATTTACCGCCGGCACGCAGCAGATGACGGAGGATTTCGCCGACGTGCGCGGGCAGTTCCGCGCCAAGCGCGCGTTGGAAATCGCCGCCGCGGGCGGTCATAACGTCCTGCTCATCGGACCTCCCGGCTCCGGGAAATCCATGCTGGCGAAGCGCCTGCCCACCATTCTGCCCGATATGACTTTTGAGGAGGCGCTGGAAACCACCAAGGTGCATTCGGTGATGGGCGCGCTCAAGGGCGATCTGGTATGCGTGCGCCCGTTCCGCGCCCCGCACCATTCCATCAGCCCGGTCGGCATGATCGGCGGCGGAGCCAACCCCCGCCCCGGGGAAATCTCGATGGCGCACAACGGCGTGCTGTTTCTGGACGAAATGCCCGAGCTGCCCAAGCAGATAAGCGAGGCGCTCCGCCAACCCCTGGAGGACGGAAAGGTCACCGTGACCCGCGCCGCCGGGCGCGTCACCTATCCCAGCCGCTTCATGCTGGTCTGCGCCATGAACCCCTGCCGCTGCGGCTATTTCGGCGACCCGGACCACACCTGCACCTGCACCCCCACCGAGGTGGCGCGGTATTTAGACAAGGTGTCCGGCCCCATGCTCGACCGCATTGATATTCAGGTGGAGGTCCCTGCCGTTTCCTATGATGAAATCGCCGGTCACGGCGAAACGGGGGAGCCATCCTCCGCCATCCGCGCCCGCGTCAACGCCGCGCGCGAATTCTCGGTTGCCCGCCTGCGGGAGGCAGGGGAAGCCCCTGTCACCAACGCCGCCATGTCGGCGCAGCAGCTCCGCAAATATTGCGCTCTGACGCCGGAGGCGGACGAGCTGCTGCGCGGCGCCTTTGAGGAAATGGGGCTGAGTGCCCGCGGACACGACCGTATTCTGCGTGTGGCGCGCACCATCGCGGATCTGGACGGCTCGCCCGTCATCGACGCCCCGCACATCGCGGAAGCGGTGCAATACCGCTCTCTTGACCGCAAATACTGGCGCCGCCGCGCCAAAGCGGACTGAACGCCGCAAAACAAAAAAGCGTCCCCCTGTCTTGTGCCTTTCCGGCAGGACGGGAGACGCTTTTTGACTGTTTTTATGACGGTTCCGCTCTGTGTGCGACTGAAAATGCGCGACTTGGAATGCTCTGATACGGAAATTGCGCTTCAGATGACGTAATTGTCCGCCGGGGCAAGCCCCGCGAGGTCGGAGAGCGTGATACCCGCAAAATACTCCTTGGTGAGTTGATAGTACTTTTCCCACAGAGGCAGCGTGCGGCATTCGGCGGCGCGGGAGCAGGGCTTTGCGTTCCCGGCAAGACACGCCACGGGGGCAAGATCCCCCTCTACAAGGCTGAGAATTTCCCACACGGTATAGTCGCCGGGGTCGCGCATCAGACGGTAGCCTCCGCCCTTGCCGTGTACCCCGTCCACCAGACCGCCGCGGGAAAGCGACGGCAAAATCCGCTCCAGGTATTTGAGAGAGATCTGCTGCCTGTCGGCGACCTCTTTCATGGGGATATATCCCCCGTTCCGGTGCTCCGCCAGGTCGACCATCACCCGCAGAGCATATCTTCCTTTTGTAGAAATCATGGCTCCTCCTTGATTTTTACGGCTCCTGCCCATCCCTTGATACAATGATCCCGCCGCCAAGTACCGTCTCTTTGTCGTAGAGCACAGCAGCCTGCCCCGGCGCCACCGCACGCTGCGGCGCGTCAAAATGCAGAACAACAGAGCCGTCCGGGCGGGCGGTGGCGGTCGCAGGCTGCTCCGCCTGACGGTAACGAAGCTTCGCCGTACAGCGAATCGGCTCGGCGGGCGCCTCTCCGGCGATCCAGTGGCAAGCCGCCACGGTCACGTCGCGGGTGTAAAGCTCCTTTTCTCCGCCGAGCACCACGGTGTTGGTGCGCGGGTCAATCCGCACCACGTACAAAGGCTCCTTTGCGGCAATGCCCAACCCGCGCCGCTGTCCGACCGTATAGCGGATGATTCCCCTGTGCTCTCCGAGGACGCGCCCGGAAACGTCGGTGAAGTACCCCGGCTCCGCGACCTTCCCCGTCAGTCTCTCGATCGCCTGCGCGTAATCCCCGTCCGGCACAAAGCAAATGTCCTGGCTGTCCGGCTTTTCCGCGTTGCAGAAGCCCCACTCATGCGCCAGAGCACGCGTCTCTGTCTTTCGCATACTGCCCAGGGGAAACAGGGTGTGCGCAAGCTGCTCCTGCGTCATGGAGTACAGCACATAACTCTGATCCTTGCTCTCATCCACGGCTTTTTTGAGGACAAATTTGTCCCCCGCCCGCTCAATGCGCGCGTAATGCCCGGTGACCACGCGGTCGCACCCCAGTATCCGCGCACGGTCAAAGAGCTTCTCGAACTTCATGTAGCGGTTGCAGTCGATGCAGGGGTTCGGGGTCATGCCGCACGCGTAGCAGTGAATGAACTTGTCAATCACCTTTTCCCGGAAATCATCGGTGAAATTGAACACGTAATACGGCATTCCCAGCCGATAGGCAACGCTGCGCGCGTCCTCCACGTCGTCGAGGGAACAGCAGGTGCGCCCACGGGAAAGCCCGGCGTCCTCGTTGCGGTACAGCCGCATGGTACAGCCGATACATTCATACCCTGCCTCGCGGGTCAGCAATGCCGCCACGGCGGAATCCACCCCGCCGCTCATTGCAATCAACGCCTTGGGCATCGTTTCCTCCTGTGAACAGGCACGCCGTGCCTTTGGGTTTCAGCTCAGTCCGCGAACAGAGGGGTAGAAAGGTATCTGTCACCGGTATCCGGCAGCAGTACCACAATGGTCTTACCTTTGTTTTCGGGGCGCTTTGCAAGTTCCATGGCAGCCCACGTTGCGGCGCCGGAGGAAATCCCGACCAGAACCCCCTCGCTCTTGCCGATCTTCTTACCGGTGGTAAAGGCGTCTTCGTTGGAGACCGTGATCACCTCGTCATAAACCTTGGTATCCAGCACGTCCGGCACAAACCCCGCGCCGATGCCCTGAATCTTGTGGCTGCCCGCCACACCGGTCGACAAAACCGCGGAGGAGGCGGGTTCCACCGCCACCACCTTGACGGCGGGGTTTTTGCTCTTCAGGTATCCGCCGACCCCGGTCACGGTGCCGCCGGTCCCCACGCCCGCAACGAAAATGTCGACTTTCCCGTCGGTATCGTCCCAGATCTCGGGACCCGTGCTTTCAAAGTGCGCGTGGGGGTTGGCGGGGTTGACGAACTGTCCGGGGATGAAGCTGTCCGGGATCTCTTTCGCCAGTTCCTCCGCTTTCGCAATCGCGCCTTTCATACCCTTTGCGCCCTCGGAAAGCACCAGCTCCGCGCCGTATGCTTTCATGAGCTGTCTGCGCTCCACCGACATGGTTTCTGGCATGACAATGATGATTCGATAGCCGCGTGCCGCCGCCACCGAGGCAAGCCCGATACCGGTGTTGCCGCTGGTGGGTTCGATGATGACCGAGCCGGGCTTCAGCTTCCCGCTCGCTTCCGCGTCGTCAATCATCGCCTTTGCGATTCTGTCCTTGACCGATCCTGCGGGATTGAAGTATTCGAGCTTCGCAAGCACCTTTGCCTGCAAGCCGAGTTCCTTTTCAAGGTGCGTGAGTTCCAGCAACGGAGTCTTTCCGATCAGTTGGTCTGCCGAAGTATAAATGCGTGCCATAACAATGCCCTCTTTCTCTCTGTTTTACAATCAAATTTCATTTTTATCGAGATTCATTAACCTACCTGCATGGTATGTTGGTAGTATAATAGCACATCTCCCGCGCCGTGTCAAGCCCCCGGAACTGTTTTTTGGAATTTTTTTGCACGCGAGCAAAACTACCGCGCTCCGGGGGAAAAAGCCCGCGCGGCAGGCAAAACAAACGGGCAGGCGCCGTATACAGCGCCTGCCCGCGTCGGCAGTACGGGTTGTGATACCGCCGGGTGCCCCCGCATATCACTTCACCGGCAACTGGATTTCGGTCAGCCAATCCTGCACCGATTCTTTGTTCCAGATTCCGTCGATATAGCATTCCCTCGGCACGCCCGCGATTTCGTAACCGTTTTTCTGCGCATAGTTGACGATATACGCATAGGCTTCGCCCAGCAGCTCATACGCCCCCTTGTGGTAAATGCAAAGCGCCTTCCCCGCGGGGAGAGAGCGGAACCTAATGCGTTCGTTCTCCTTGCCCGCCCGAACGACCGCCTGCGAATATCTGGCGCGGATATCCGTTTCCTTATGCTCCCCGTCCAAATACTCGCAGAAGCAATAGTCGGGTTTGGTACACTCCAGACCGGGGTTGAGCCGCAGGCACTCCTGCGCCGACTCCAGCACCAACTGCGTCACCTCCCCGTAATTCTTGAGCACCCGCTCCTCGCTGTACACAATACAAGCGGGAAGTTCTTTCAACACTGCCTGATACTTCATTTCCTTTTCCTCCGATAAAAATCTGATGACGGAGAGCATGACGGAAATATCGGACTGTTTTTCTTTCAGCTCCTCTTCTTTTGCCAGCAACGCCTCGCGGATCGGGGTGCCGGACAAATGCGCGCGGATCTCCTCCACGCTGAAATGCAGTTGCCGCAGCGCCTTGATTCTCGCCGCGTCCTCAAGCTGCGCCGTCTCATAAAGTCGGTAGCCCGTTTGTCGGTCCACCGCCGCGGGAATGAGCAGCCCTTCCTTTTCATAATACCGCAGGGTTTTGACCGTCAGCATGGAGAGCTTGGAAAACTCACCGATTTTCAGCATCATTCTCACCTCCTCGTTTGCATTGTAAAGCGTCCCCCAAGGGGAGAGTCAAGGGGGGACGCACATTTTTTCGGCAGCGTTGCGAAAATGTTTTTTCCTCTTTGATTATATAGCGTTTGCTTCGGTTGCGCAAGCCCTGCCGTCTTTTGCGGGGCGGCGTAAAAAGACGCTTTTTTCTTTTGGGGCAACGGGTTCCCCGATTGACTTTTTTTCGTTTGCCTGCTACAATGCTTTTACAGAAGCACAAGTGTGCCGACGTAGCCGGCTTCCCCTGTTCCCGCAAAGGGAACGGCGGTATGCTCCGATACGCTCCGTCCCCCCTTGCAACCCCGCAAAACGCCCCGCACCGCCGGGGCAAGGACACCGAAAATAACAGATAACGAAAAGAGATCTTCCGTTTATGACACTGAACCAACTGCGGGTGGGAGAGTCCGCCGAGATTGTCGCCGTGGGCGGCGAGGGCGCGCTCCGCAACCGCCTGATAGACATGGGTCTGATCCCGCGCACCAAGCTGACCCTGCGCAAGGTCGCGCCGATGGGTGACCCGATCGAAATCCACATCCGCGGCTATGAACTGACCCTCCGTCTCGAGGACGCGGCGAACATCACCGTCGCGCCGACGGGGCAATCGGCTCCGGCACAGCCCGTCGCCGAAGAAAAACCGACCGCGCGGGAAAGCGGCGGGGAGGCGGAGCAATGACGTTCGCGCTTGCCGGAAACCAGAACTGCGGGAAAACCGCGCTTTTCAACGCCCTGACGGGAATGCGCTGCCACGTCGGTAACTTTCCCGGCGTGACGGTGGAGCAGAAAATCGGCGAAATTCGGGGCAAAACCGGCTGTTCGGTCGTCGACCTGCCGGGGATCTACTCCCTGCGCCCCTATACGCAGGAGGAGATCGTCACCCGCGACTACATACTGAACGAAAAACCCGACTGTATCATCAATATCGTGGACGCCACCAATATTGAACGCAACCTGTATCTGACCATGCAGCTGTTGGAGCTGGACGTCCCGATGGTGCTTGCGCTGAATATGATGGACGAGGTGCGCGCCAACGGCGGCACCGTTGACGTGGAAAAGATGAGCCGGGAACTGGGGATTCCCGTCGTCCCCATCAGCGCGCTCAAGGACGAGGGCGTATCCGAACTGGTGGACCGTGCCATTGAGGCGGCGAAAAGCCATGCCCTGCCGGTGCGCGCCGATTTCTGCGCCCCGGATTCCCCCTGCCACCGCTGTATCCACGCCGTCATGCACCTGGTGCAGGACCACGCCGAAGCCGAGAGACTGCCGCTGCGCTACTGCGCCTCCAAGCTCATTGAAAGCGACAACGACATTGCCGACCGGCTGGAGCTGGACGGCAACGAACGGGAACTGATTGAACACTGTCTTGTACAGCTGGAAGCCGAATCCGGGCTTGACCGCAACGCCGCGCTGGCGGATATGCGCTACGCCTTTATCGAGACGGTCGTCGACGCTTCGGTCACAAAATGCCGCGAGAGCCGCGAGCACCGCCGCTCGGTGGCAATCGATAAGATACTGACCGGCAAATACACCGCGATTCCGGTGTTCCTCGGCATTATGCTCCTGATCTTCTGGCTGACCTTCAACGTCATCGGCGCCGGCTTGCAGCGCCTGCTCCAATTCGGGATAGGCAAGCTGTCCGACGTGGTGGACGGCGCGCTGACAAGTTTCGGACTGAATCCGGTGATTCACAGCCTGATCATCGACGGTATTTTCAACGGCGTGGGCAGTGTGTTGTCCTTTTTGCCGATCATCGTCACGCTGTTCTTCTTCCTCTCTATCCTGGAGGATACCGGCTACATGGCGCGCATCGCGTTTGTGATGGATAAGCCCCTGCGCCGCCTCGGTCTGTCCGGGCGCTCCTTTGTACCGATGCTGATCGGCTTCGGCTGTTCGGTTCCCGCCGTGATGGCGACGCGCACCGTGTCCTCCGACCGCGACCGCAAAATGACCATGCTGCTGGTACCGTTCATGAGTTGCTCGGCGAAGATCCCGATTTACGCGGTGTTCGTCGCCGCGTTCTTCCCCGGTCGCGGGGCACTCGTCATGTTCGCCCTGTATGTGACCGGCATTGTCCTCGGTATCCTCATGGCGCTGATTCTGGGGCACACCTCTTTCCGCGGGAAGCCCGTGCCGTTTGTCATGGAGCTGCCCAATTACCGTTTCCCCTCCCCCCGCAGCGTGGGGCTGCTCCTGTGGGAAAAAGCGCGCGACTTTCTGCAACGCGCTTTCTCGGTGATCTTCATTGCCACCGTGATCATCTGGTTCCTGCAAAGCTTTGACTATCACCTCAACCCCGTCGCGGATTCCTCCCAAAGCCTGCTCGCGATCGTCGGGCAGTGGATCGCGGTACTCTTCAAGCCGCTCGGCTTCGGCGACTGGCGGTTCTCCACGGCGCTGATCTCCGGCTTCATCGCCAAGGAACAGGTTGTCTCGACGCTTGCCGTCCTCGCCGGCTGTGACGCCGCGGTGCTGTACCAAGCGCTTCCGGCAATGTTCCCGTCGGTTGTCGCCGCCGTCAGTTTCCTTGTGTTCACCCTGCTGTACACGCCTTGCGTCGCCGCCGTCACCACCCTGCGCCGGGAATTCGGTTCCCGCCGCGCCACGCTCGGCATTGTGCTGACGCAATGCGGCGTTGCATGGGTCGCCGCCTGCCTTGTCTACAACATCGGGAGGCTGTTGGTGTGAAAGCCGTCGATATCGTTGTGCTCATTCTTGTCGGTCTGGCGATTGCCGCCGCCGTGTTCTTCTCGCTCCGCGCCCGCAAAAAGCGCGGCGGGGGTTGCGGCTGCGGCTGCTCCGGCTGTTCCGCCCCTTGTAAAGACGCCGGCAAAAAGAAACGGGAAGAACGCCCCGAAAACAGCACGAAAAACAACCGTCGCCGCCCGCCTATGTAAATAACCGTTTACACACAGGCAAAGCGGCGGAAACGCCTGCGTCCATGAATTTTACGAAGCAGAAAAGCACCCCGGCGGGTGTTCCCATTAGGGATTATTAGTAATAAAAGTATAGCACACTATACTTCGCAGTAGCGAAAGGTAGTGTGCTTTTCTTATCCACAAAAGACTATTGTTAGTTATATTTTTAGCCTTGCGGCTAAAAGAGATATGCAAGTTCCTTGCGTTATATTTTGACCTTCAGTCAAAGTTATATTATATTTGCCTGACTTCTCTCAAAGAGAGAAATATCACTTTGCGTCAGCAAAATATCACGCCGAAGGCATATCACTTGCCATAAGGCAAATATAGTTGTGCGTCAGTAATAATCCCTATTACTGACGCACTGGAGGGGTGCTTTTCTGTTTGACGGGGTGAACCGCCGAAACGCGGCTGAAAAAAGCGCGTTGACATTCCCACGCCGGCTCCAAATTGCCGCACGATTCCCGTTCGGTTTCGGGCAATCCACAGAGACCGTCACAACTTTACGATTTTTCTGACGGTATTTGCCGTCCGAACGGTGATCCTGCCGCTGATTTTGGAGTTGGCGGTCTTTGCCCACCAGTTTGTCTTTTGGTAATCCTTGCGGCTGAACGACCAGAAAACAACATTTTTGTAAGGATGGATTTTCTCATATTCCGCGCGCGGCTCGCCCATTTCCGCATACATTTCGGAAAAAGATAAAGGCGGCATCATAAAAATCAGGTTATCATAAATATCCTGACAGTCGTCTCCCCACCAATCGGGCGCGTTTGATAACAGATCATTTAATTCGTCCTGCAAAATGATCAATATCGGTATCTCAAAATCAAATTTTTCTTTTATCATGGAATGGATTTGATTCGTAAGCAGATTCGTATCATCGGTCGTGCTTGAAAAGACCACGTTGCCGCTGTTCAGATACGTCACGACCTCGGCATACCCAAGCTCTGCAAAGCCCTTTTTGAGCTCAGGCATGGAAATCTTGTTCTTTCCGCTGATATTGATTCCTCTTAACAAGGCAATATATCTGTTCATACGGCTTTGTCTCCTCCGCTCCGGCACATTCTCTCTTGCTGACATTGTATCATATTTTCGCGTTTTTTCAACGGGCACGGAACAAAAAGTCCATGCCCTGCTTCTCAGGGGGAGTGTCCCCAAGCAGTTTCGATATTTGACAATGCCGGACCCGCAAACTTTCAGAAAGGGTCTTCTCAAAATCGGTCAATGAATTTATAATAGGATTGACCGATTCGGTTAACGGAGGCTACGTTATGAACGAAAGGTTCTTTTCTTTGCCGGCTGAAAAGCAACAGGCGATCATCAACGCAGGCTATCGGGTATTTTCACAAAATTCCTATAAAAACAGCCCTGTGAGTGAGATTGCGGATGCGGCAGGCATCAGTAAATCCTTACTTTTTCATTACTTTCGCAATAAAAAAGAGTTGTATATGTTTCTGTGGGACAAATGCGCGGAAACAACCATCGATTATCTGACAAAATACAACTGCTACGGACAGAAAAATCTGTTTGAGAGCATGGAACGGGGTATGCGGGCAAAGATGGAGATCATCCGCTTGTACCCTGATATGGCGAACTTCACGATCAAAGCGTTTTACGAAAAGGACGCTGAAATTTCCGCCGCCGTTCAGGCAAGTTATCACAAATATTTCCATCTGAAAGCGGATAAAACGCGGCTGAACATGGACCCGGAACAGTTTATTCCCGGATTGGATATTCCGATGATGTATCGTGAAATGTATTGGGCATCAGAAGGGTATCTGTGGGAAATGGTTCAGCGGGGCAATGTGGATATGGAACAAATGGAAAAGGGCTTTTCAAGGCTGATGAACTTTTGGAAGAGTATCTACCTTCGGAAGGAGTAACGGAATATGGAGATCATAAAAACGACAAAACTTACGAAATCCTACGGTAAGGCAAGAGGTATCGTTGACCTTGACCTGACGGTGGCACAGGGCGAGTTTTTCGGCTTCATCGGTCCCAATGGTGCCGGGAAATCCACGACCATCCGCACCTTACTTGGGCTGATTGCTCCAACATCGGGCAGCGCAGAAATTTTCGGGAAAGATATCACCAAAGAAAAAGAGGCGATATTAAGTCATATCGGCTATCTTCCGTCGGAGGCAATATTTTACCACGGCATGAAAGTGAAAGATATATTGGAGCTGTCTGCCGATCTGCGGAAAAAGGACTGCTCCAAGGAAGCCGGAAAACTCTGTGAACGCCTGCAGCTTGATACCTCCCGCAAAGTGGATGATCTGTCCTTTGGCAATCGAAAAAAGGTTGCCATTGTCTGCGCGCTTCAAAGCAATCCGAATTTGCTGATTCTTGATGAGCCGACCGGAGGGCTCGACCCTCTCATGCAGAGAGAATTCTTTGAGATTCTGAAAGAGCGAAATCGGGAAGGCACGACTATCTTTTTTTCCAGTCATGTGCTGTCCGAGGTGCAGCGCAACTGCACCCGGGCTGCAATCATCCGCGACGGGAAAATCATTGCCTGCGACAGTGTGGAAGTTCTCTCCAAAACGAGCGCAAAACGCATCACGGTTCACGGCGCCGTTGACTTGGAGCACCTGGGCGGTATGCGGGACATAAAATATGCGGAAGATTCGGTCAGTTTCCTTTACAGCGGAGATATGAACAGTTTGCTTCGCACACTGTCATCCGGGCAGGTGAGTGACCTGACGGTTACAGAACCGGACCTTGAAGAAGTGTTTTTGCATTACTATGAAAAGGACGGTGAGACGGTATGACGCTTGTAAAACACGAACTGAGGCAGGGCAAAACTTCGTTTTTGATATGGATGGCTTCTATTGGTTTTCTTCTTGCAACCTGCATTTTTCTCTTCCCTGAAATGAAAGGACAGATGGACGGCATCAACGACATATTCGCCTCTATGGGTTCTT
>CAMEJM010000026.1 GCA_945920215.1 uncultured bacterium | reverse complement strand
ACTCAATCACTTTTTCTATTCGTTCTCGGTCTCACATCAATTGTAACACTACAATTGCAAGGCGGAGTTGTGAACGATTTTACTTGCCATGTGTGAAATCATTTGCTATAATTGAAACAACAAAACCGTGATTTGGGGAGCAGCTATGAAAAAACATCGTATTGAAGCGGTATATAAAAATCTCCCCTCGCTGGAAACAGAACGCCTGTTGCTGCGCCCCTTGCGGCCATCGGACGCGGAAGACCTCTATGAATTTGCCTCCCGTCCGTGCGTATCCGAATATCTGCTGTGGGATCCTCATCGGAGTCTTTCTTATACGAAAGAATATCTGGCGGACATTCTGAAGATGTACCGCCGTTTTGAGTATTTTGAATGGGCAGTTGTGGAGCGACAAAGCAATAAGATGATAGGTACCTGTGGGTTTACCGCATTTGACTTTCGCCGTGACGCCGGAGAAATAGGATACTCATTAAACCCTGACTATTGGGGAAGAGGGTATGCGACAGAAGCGGCGGCTGCGGCGCTGCGTTTTGGCTTTGAAACTTTGGAACTGGAGCGTGTAGAAGCCTTTTATGTGCTCGACAATACGGCAAGCGCACGTGTACTCGCACATATCGGCATGAAATATATGGGGGAAACTGAGCCGATGTGTATCAAGGAACATGAGCGGCGCGTAGGCATCTATGCCCTCACAAGAGAAGAATACTCAGCTGTGTTTTCCGGAAAAGAGAATCTGCTTGTAAATAAAATATAATATTTCAATATTTTTGTTGTTATGAAGCAAACGAGGGTATGTTCGGTTGCTTCATTTTTTCATATTCACGCCGGAGCCGTCATACCATAAAACAAAAAACAAGGTGGGGGATGCTATGTTCCGGCTGAAAAAATATCTTTGTGCAGTCTTATGTTTTGCGCTTTTGTTCTCAATTCTGACAGTTTATCCTTCGGCAGACGATGCCGTACCGACGGATACAGATATCACACTCAGCGATCAGGGCCCGGAGGATTCAGCGACCGCCGGGGTCTCTGTCGCCCCGCCTGAGGTGGATGTCCCCGCCGCGATGCTGATGGAGGCGACAACCGGCACCGTGCTTTTCGAAAAAAACGCGGAAGAGGCTTTGCCGCCCGCTTCCGTGACTAAAATCATGACGCTGCTTTTAACCATGGAAGCCATTGACAGCGGAAAAGTTACACTGGACGATATGGTGAGCATCAGCGCTTATGCGGCTTCCATGGGGGGCTCACAGGTCTTTCTGGCTGAAGGTGAACAAATGCGGTTGGAAGACCTTGTAAAATGCACTGTGATCGCTAGCGCCAACGACGCAGCAGTCGCGCTCGCAGAATATCTGATGGGAAGCGAAGCGGCATTTGTGGCGGCAATGAACGCGCGTGCGCAGGAGTTGGGAGCAAACACCGCGCATTTTGAAAATGCGACCGGATTGGATGACGATACCGTCAACCATGTTATGAGTGCAAAGGATATTGCACTGATCTCGCGTGAACTGATTGCACACCCCTCTGTTCTGAAGTACAGTTCAGTATGGATGGACAGTATCAGGGACGGACAGTTTACTCTCACAAATACAAACCGTTTGATCCGCTATTATGACGGTGCCACCGGACTTAAAACAGGCTCAACTGATAAAGCAAAGTTCTGTATCACCGCAACTGCTGAGCGGAACGGAATGCCGCTGATTGCCGTGATTATGGGTGCGCCCTCGCGCGATGCGAGAAACGCGGCAGCCAAATCCCTTTTTGACTGGGGGTATGCCAACTATGCGCTATATCAGGATCCCGGCGTTGCGTGCGATAATGTTCCTGTACTTTGCGGGACAAAAGATTCGGTTGCAACCCAATCCGCTTCCTTTTCCATTGTGCTTCCGAAAGCGGACTTTAGCCGCGTCGGGCGCTCGGTATCCGAAACGGAAAGTATGCGAGCAGGTGTGGTGAAAGGAACGGTTCTCGGCACCGTCACCTATACAGTAGACGGAAACGTGATCGGAACCGCCGATATTTTCGCTGCGGAAACTGTCGAAAAACTGACTTTTTGGGCTTTGGTTGGCAGAATGATAAAAATTTATATACTATCCTAATAAAAGATTATTTATTCTATTATTGCATTCTGTCGACAAATGTAGTATAATTTTAAGCAAATTGAAAAAGATAGCTCACTGTAGCATTGGAGGTCGCAATGACGCTCTCGTTGAACGAAAAATATCTTGAAGGATATGTAAGCCGGGAAGACCTGGCAGGAATTGAAAAGGACGTGAAAAGCGCATATGAAACCCTGCTTGCAGGGAATGGAGCAGGCGCGGACTTCCTCGGCTGGGTTGACTTGCCCGTCAACTATGACAAGGATGAGTTTGAGCGCATACAATCTGCCGCAAAACGGATTCAGGCTTCTTGTGATATCCTTGTCGTCCTCGGTATCGGCGGCTCTTATCTTGGTGCGCGTGCCGCAATCGAATTTGTGAAGTCTCCGTATTACAACGCGCTTGCGAAGAATACCCCGGACATTTATTTTGCCGGTAACAATATCAGCACGACCGCTCTGACCGAACTGCTTTCCATCTGTGAGGGAAAGGATCTTTGCGTTAATGTGATCTCCAAGTCGGGCACAACAACCGAAACCGCCGTTGCGTTCCGCGTATTCAAGGAGTTGCTGGTAAGCAAGTATGGCGAGGAGGGCGCACGCACTCGTATTTTTGCCACGACCGACAAGAAAAAGGGAACTTTGAAAGAATATTCCGATAAGAAAGGCTTTGAGACCTTTACTGTGCCTGACAATGTCGGCGGACGTTACTCGGTGCTTACCGCCGTCGGGCTTCTGCCAATAGCAGTTGCCGGCATTGACATCACGGAGCTGATGAACGGCGCTGCCGCTGCTCGCCGGGATTTTTCCGATAAAACCCTTGCCGGCAACCCGGCGCTCCGTTACGCAGCGATCCGTAATATTCTGTACCGCAAAGGCAAGACAACCGAAATCATGGTTGGCTACGAGCCGTATATGCTGATGCTGAACGAGTGGTGGAAACAGCTTTACGGGGAAAGCGAAGGAAAAGACAACAAGGGAATTTTCCCGGCTTCCGTCATTTTTTCAACTGATTTGCACTCCCTCGGTCAGTACATTCAGCAGGGACAGCGCAACCTCTTTGAAACCGTGGTTTCCGTTGATAACTGCGGCGCTGAATTCGTCATTCCGTCAGAAGAACAAAACATCGACGGGCTGAATTTCCTTGCCGGAAAAACGCTTGACTACGTCAATAAGCAGGCAATGACAGCCACGCTGATGGCGCACTATGACGGCGGCGTGCCGAATATTCTGATCACGCTTGCCGACAGAACGCCCGATTCTCTCGGTTATCTCTTCTATTTCTTTGAACTGTCCTGTGCTGTTTCCGGTTACACACTTGGCGTCAACCCATTCAATCAGCCCGGCGTAGAATCCTATAAGAAGAATATGTTTGCACTCCTTGGAAAGCCCGGTTACGAAGAAATGCGGGAGCAACTGAAAAACAGACTCGATTAATCTGTTTCATTCAATAAAACTATTGCATTTGAATTGGATTTCGTGTACAATATACACAAGAACAATCCAATCAATACAGGAGGAACAAATATGATTAAACTGATCGTAGGACTCAGAGGTTCGGGCAAGACAAAGGCTTTGGTGGAAATGGTGAATGAAGCCGCTTCCGCTTCCAAAGGCGATGTCATCTGCATTGAATTCGGCAATAAACTCAATTTTGACATCAAACCGCAGGCGCGTCTGGTGGACAGCACCGCATATTCTATCAATGAGGCAAAAGCACTGTACGGTTTCATTGCCGGTATTTTGGCTTCCAACTACGATATTACTCATATTTATATAGATTCCGTGCTTAAGATTTGCGACTATGATATGGCTGCATTTGAAAAGTGCGTCCTGCTTCTTGATTCTCTGACCGCGGACCGTTGCGAGATTACCATGACGGTTTCCGCCGCTAAAGACGACATTCCTCATACCTTGCAGAAGTTCATCTAAATCACCATTGTCAAATCCAAACATACAATATTATCGAGGTAACCGGTAGGGCCTCGATAATATTTTTTGTATAAGGAGAAACACAATGTCTGAAAACAGAGGCGGATGCGGATGCAATGCAGGCCCTGCAAATACGGCGGCTGCCAATGTCCTGAACGGCAACAATGGGACTGTATGCATCGATACTTATCGCGTGCTCGATTCGTGCAGAGACAGAGATTGCTTTGAGGATGTGCGAATCTTTGTCACTCACTGCGGACAGGAGGTTATCAACAACTCCTGCAACATTCGTGTGATAAGCACAAGCGTCCTTTGGGCAAGCATCGCTCTATCGGAAGTGGCTTTCAACGACGGCTTCTTCCAAATCACCATCAAGTACTATGTGAAGCTTGAGTTGGAGGGCTGTTCCGGCACAAGCCACGGTACGCGCTTTGAGGGGTTGGCTGTCCTGCAAAAGGTGGTTATTCTCTTCGGCGGAGAAGGGAATGCAAGCATCTTCCGTTCGAACCCCAACAATTCTTTCTGCAGCGTACCCGATTGTTCGGTTGCAACCGATAACACACTTCCTGTTGCGGTTGTTGAAACAATCGACCCGATTGCGCTTTCTACCCGGATAGTAGATTGCGACTGCGAATGCGGCTATTGCTGCTGCCCTTGCAGTGAGATTCCAGAAGAGATCAACTGTTGCTTTGACAGTCCTCTTGTCGATACGCATGAAGGGAAGAACCTCTTTGTTTCTCTCGGCTTGTTCTCGGTTATCCGCATTGTACGCCCCGCTCAGATTCTGGTCAACGGGACCGATTACAGCGTTCCCGACAAGGAATGCGTCGAGGCAGAGCAGGATGACCCCTGCAGTTTGTTCCGCTCTCTGGCATTCCCCGTGCATCAGTTTACAGGGATGCACGGAAACGGCTCTCAATCGCATGAGAATACCCGTCGGAGCGGTTGTTGCTCCTCCAGAAACTGATTTTACATTTGCCCCTCGCAGACGCGAGGGGCAAATACATTTTGCGGAAAAAATCTGAAAAATAGTATTGCAATTGCAAGGATAGTATGTTATAATATTGAAGTCGCTTGGAGAGATGGCTGAGTGGTCTAAAGCGCACGACTGGAAATCGTGTAAGCGTTGATAGCGCTTCTAGGGTTCAAATCCCTATCTCTCCGCCAAATTAGCAGGCTGTGCCTGCTTTTTTCTTTATTTTTGAGTGATAGCATTCTCAATTATATCGGAGGTCATCATGGATTTGAAAGTCGTCAAATTCGGCGGCAGCTCTCTTGCGGATGCAAATCAGTTCCGCAAGGTAAAAGACATTATCCTTGCCGAAGCGTCAAGAAGATATGTCATTCCGTCTGCGCCCGGGAAACGTAACGGCACCGATACTAAAGTGACGGATATGCTCTATGAAGTACACCGTCAAGCAGAGAGGGGAGAGGACTTTTCCGCTTCGCTGAAAAAAGTCCGCAACCGCTTTGACGGGATCATTGCAGATCTTGGTATTTCGCTCTCTTTGGAGTCGGAATTTATCAAGATTGAAGCCGATCTGAAAAAGGGAAGTACCGCCGCTTATGCTGCAAGCCGCGGGGAATACCTCAACGGTATCATTCTGGCGGAGTATTTGGGCTATACGTTCATCGACGCTGCCTCCTGCATTTTCTTTAACAAGGACGGCGTGCTGGAAGCGGAGAAAACAAACGAGTGTCTCAAACAGCTTTTGAAACAGTATCCGAGGGCTGTCATTCCCGGTTTTTACGGGAGTATGCCGGATGGCACCATCATCACTTTCTCACGCGGAGGATCCGATATTACCGGATCAATCGTTGCACGCGCCGCGACGGCAACTCTCTATGAAAACTGGACAGATGTTTCCGGCTTCCTGATGGCTGATCCGCGCTGCGTAGAAAACCCGCGCCCGATTCCCGTGATTACTTATAAAGAATTGCGCGAGCTTGCATACATGGGCGCAACCGTGCTGCACGAAGAAGCCGTTTTCCCGGTCCGCTATGTCGGGATTCCCATTAACATACGTAATACCAATCAACCCGAGGATCCCGGCACGTTGATCGTGCCGAACGCGGACGATCATATTCCTGATACTGTGATTACGGGAATCGCAGGGAAGCTGGGCTTCGTTTCAGTGTCCGTAGAAAAGGATATGATGAACTCAGAAGTCGGATTCGGCAGACGGATTCTTCAAGTATTTGAAGACAACGATATGTGCTTTGAGCATTTGCCGTCCGGCATCGACACGATGTCCGTGATTGTCAACGCGCATGATTTCAAACCGAAACGTGCTTCCATCATAGCCGATATTTACCGTGCAACCGACCCTGACGCTCTGGTTTTGGACGAACATCTGGCGTTGATAGCCGTCGTTGGTCGCGGTATGGTGCGTGCCAAAGGTACCGCTGCACGCATTTTCAAAGCTTTGTCGACAGCCGATATCAATATTAAGATGATTGACCAGGGAAGCAGCGAAATCAATATTATTGTCGGTGTAGAGGAAAAAGACTTCAATGCAGCCATCCGTGCCATTTATCACGAATTTGTGAAATGAAGTAATCAAAAAAGAACGGTGATCCCATCTATTTGGCGATTGCCGTTTTTTATTATATAAAAATAGATAGTATAAAGAATCAGCGGATAAAAATTTATTGAAATTCTCCCTCTGCGCAATTATACAAAATTTTATCCTTGAGAATATGACTGACTCGCAACATTAATTTTCTTGGCTTGTATTACGCTGCGTATCACTATAAGAGTTTGTTTCATATGGTGTTACAGAATCATATATTTCAGCAAATGAAAAGTGTTATCCAAGCAATGATTTACAACAGCATCGCCAAAAACAAAAATTAACTCAAATGATTAGGCGCCGTCTGCAAGCAATTTCTGTACACCATATAGCCGCATTGATTTTTAAATTTCTCCTATTCTAAATCAATATACTGCTATTTTTTGTTCCCTCTATTATACAAAATAGTTATTAGGTATAATTGCTTGCCCAAAGCAAACGGAGCAAAACGCTCCGTACCAAATATGGGAGGTGTCATCGCCTCCTGCATAAAATGTTAGCATGGCATGGGTCTTTTGTCAACCCCTGCTTTTCTGTTCCTGCCCTCCCTCCTCGCGTCCTCTCATTGTACCACACCGCGCAAGGGGCGCCCGCGGAAGTCGCAGCACATTCTTTCAATCGTCCGCGGGTGTCTTCGAGTTCCCCCCATTGCGCTGGCGTGGGTGTTGAAAAGCGCCGCGCGAAGGGCGGCAGAAAGGAAACAGAGTGATGAATCGTTACAAAGAACAGGCTAAAGTGAACAGAGCGGAAGCGGCGCTCGCTTCCCTGCGGGATGATCTGACAAAAGAGCGCGCCCTCATGAAAACCATCGTAGCAGCCGCCAATGCCGCCGGGCTGACGAACGAAGATTGCCTTGAATACATAGAGACGTACAAAGCGGGCGTTGCGGCAATGGAACTCGCACACCGTCACACCGCCGCCGCGGAAACTCTCTGCCAATGGCTGCAACGCCGGCATACCCGCGCAGCGTGGGAGGATTTTGCCGAGTATATGCAAAACGCGTGGGGAGACATCGGCTACACCCGCGCGTTTATACTCAAATTCATGGGGAGGTGAACTCCCCTTTTTTGCTGGTCACGCGTTACGTGACAAAGAAGCTCTGACGGCGTCGACCGCCAGCTGAAGGATCCTCGGAACGTCCGCACGCGTCAGGGGCTTGGAAGCGTTCCCGGCTGATAGGTAGTCCGAAAGCGCGTACAGTTCGGTCACATCTACGCGGGAGTGCTGAAGCGCGCGCTGCACCGCTCCCAACCCCTGCCGGGCGCAAAGGTCCACGGCGAACACCTTTCGCATGCTATGGGGGCTGATTCCATCCGCCGGCAATTCCGCACGCTTTGCGGCGGTCTTGATGCGCTTCCATGCTGCTTGCCGCGTCAGGTGCTGCGCGCCGCCTCTGTACGGAGACGGAAACAACCAGCGGCTATTGCCGCAGCTGCGGAGCGCTTCTGCCAGTTCGGGCGGTATGTCCGCGCTGCCTTGCTTCCCTGTTTTGCTCGCGGTGTAAGTTAACCGGCACCCCACAAGCGCCCCCGCCGGAAGTGCGACAATGTCCCCTATCCGCAAGCCGGTAGACAAGGCAAGCGCGAACGGTAACCACGCTTGTTTTCTTGGGCGCGGGGCGTTTAGGATCGCGTTTTGCAACGCGCGAACCGCCTCGGGCTCAATGTACCCGGCTTTCAAGTTGACAATCCTAAACTGTCAACTTGGGATGGCACAGAGGGCGCCACGGGCTCCCCCATGCGGTACGGCAATTCTCGGCGCGGGCAAGCCAGAGCAATGTCGCCACGGCACCATTGCATAGAATACCGACACCATATCCTCCACCCCTCGTTCTCCTCCGGGGGGCAGTCGTCAAATGAAACTGTGCTCGACATAGTCAACCGTCCCGTTCAGGACTTTCACCTCCTTTGTGTGGCATGGGCGGATGTCAGGCGGCATAAATTCCTCCACGCTGTCCCCGTAAAGGTATACGGGCATGCGAAGCTTGCCGCCGTGGAGTGCGTATCTGCCGCCGATTTTCACCTGACCCTTGCCCATGTATTTGAATACGTACTTCGAGACCTTTGTATGATCGGTCTCGCTGTCGCCGATGATTTGGGCAGTCGTGAACCCGAACGGCCAGTCGCGCACGTTGTATATCGGTTTGCCGTCCTTGCTCATTGCCCGACCGCTCGGGGTTCTCGCGCGCTCCAGTTTCAAAGCGGAGGAGTTCATCAAGGCATGGAAGTGAAGCGCCCGACTGCTGGGGTGGTATTCGTAGACAATGACATAGCGCAAGTCTGCGCGCTGTACACGGTTTGATAGCCACGGGCGCAGCAGTGCATAGCATGCCTCATAGTCGAAACGGTCGACAGCCTCAGGCGCATAGGTGAATGTGCAGAAGGTGTCGAGTTCGGGGTTACACATAACGATGTCAAAAATAGAGGTCTTTGCCCGGCGCGTAGCGCGGTTAATGTTCTGCCGCTGCTCTTCTTCATCTATGAGATTGTCCAGCTGTTTTGAAATGCCCGCCCTGCGGTAATTCCGCAAGCATTCACGGTAGAACCGGCGGTAGATACCACCGGCAGCGCGGAAATCGAGGACTGTGCGCGGAGCCTCCGGGTGGACGTCAATATATGCCTGCTCCTGCTCCAGCAGGAAGCAGCGGAAGTCGTTGGTATGCTCAAACCCCGCGGCGGCTTTGAGGAGCCTGTCCTCGCTTTCCCCTCGGGCTTCCCAGCCCTCAGGCTTGAAGCACGCGGTGCTCATGTACTGGATAGACGCAAGCCGACTTTCGCCGTTTGCGCTCACGTAATACTTAGCGCGGACGGTCTTATATAGGTCGTATGCGCTCGCGCATAAAGTGGGCGGTAAACCGCAAGGATTTAAGGGTTTTAGACCGTTGCCCATTTTGGTCTGTTGATGATATTCTGTCCCATATATCAAGTAGGAATATACAAAGATTTATCCCTGCTTGGGTAGAAGAAAGCCGGACGGCGCGTACGCGCCTCGGATGGCTCGCGTGCCGCTCGCCGGAGAAACGGAAGATCCGGATCTCCGAACCGCCGCAAGTCAGACTTGCGGCAGAATCCTCCGCGCGGCGGCTTCGGTGCCGCCGCGCTCCCCCGCTTTGGTGCGGGGGCGGTGTGGTCATCCCGGCTTGGGCGCCGCCTTCGTGGCGGCGGGGTGTCCCCTGTCCCCCCCTTGCTCCCGGTCGCAGCTGCGCCCGGTAGCGGTCCCCCCCTCCGGCTCCCTGCGGGCGCCTGCCCGGGGGTGTGCGCCCTCTCTCCTTGTTGGTGCTTCGTCCTCCGTCCGGGGCTTCTGTTCTCTGCTCCGGCTGCGGCGCTCCTGCTGTCGCGGTCCGCTCGTTCAGAACTCGCTACCCGCTCCCGCAGGGGTGCCTTGCCTTGCTTCCAACCCCTCCGGGGGTCTCCCCCTCCCGTCCCCCTCCGGGGGAGGCGCGGATACCGGTCGCATGAGGGGGTTGACAAAGCGCTCCGTCCGTGGTATCATAATACCGCGGGTATACGGTCACGTATACAACACAGCCAAGCCCATGACGCGACAACCGCCGGAACTCCGGTTGCCATTGTCGGCTGTGCAGGGTTCCCGGGAGAGGTTTTCACCTCTCCCTTTTTCGTTGCCGTGAGGTGCTGCGGTTGTGCCAATACGGGGGAGCCATGGGGGACGTGTTTCACCGGCTCCGCTGTCGGTGCCGTCCGTTGTGCCGGCTTTCGGCGCTCGCTCCGTCTCTGCGGGCGTAAAGCAATTACGCCTGACGGCGCCCCCGCGGGGTGCGTTTCAGGAAACCCAAAACGCCCCCGCTCGCCTCCGGCGGGGTACCTAATCTCGATTTTGTATGGTTGCCGCCCCTCGCAAAAACAAACAACCGCCCAATCCTCGGGCGGCAGTCAAACAAAATCGCTTATTAGGTATAATTGCAACACAAATAAAAGAAGACATATAAAAAGAACTCTCTGCTCTGTCTCGGTGTTGTAATTGTATCAAAATTATGGTATGATTATATCAATAATCTGACTTTGGAGAATGTCTATGATTTGTGATGCCCATATACATTTATTGCAAAACATGGACGCCGGTTCCGAAAATATTCAGACCTCTTTGATTATGTCGCGCGCGCTTTATGCGCAGGGGTTACGTGCAGCAATACTTTGCCCTGTTTATCGCCCTGAAGTTGAATCCATTTCTAAGTTCTGCCTGCGCAGAGGACAACATCTTTCGGAACTAAAAGCTGCCTTTGATATAAATGAGAAACGAATACTATTGATTCCCTCAGCAGAGGTACCGTTGACAGATGAGTTGGTTCATGATGTCGCTTTGCACAAGCTTCTTATACCGGGAACCTCTTATTTACCCTGCGTACTTCCTTTAGAGGGTAGCCTGAGTAATCACACCGTTTCCCTACTGACCTATCTCATACACAAGCGGGATATGATTCCCTATCTTCTGCATTTGGAACGGTATCTCAGTTTTCTCTCCGAGACAGATACAAAAAGGCTGACAAGCATGAGTCAATGCGTTTTTTCCGTTTCAGTACGCTCTTTACATAACGAAAAAATCCGTATGATATTACTCAAAATGCTGTTTTCCGGAAAAACCGTACTTCCCGCAACAAATGCGCACAATTTGATTTCTTTACCACCTGAGACCCGTTCGGCGCAACTGAATATAGACGGTACACACGCGGAACGTGTCTACCGTCATCTTGCCACAAGCTCCGATGAATTTTTCAGACCGCTTGTGAAGTTGTGGCGGAAGCATCGTGCATTTTGAGATATTTTTTGCGCGTCGCTTCCCCGCCTCTCAGATGTCGCTCAGACTTATTGAGAGCAAGCAGCTTCCCCACTTCGCTGTGCAGCCCGGGATTGATATACCGCAATTTTTCCGTGACATCTTTATGTACTGTACTTTTGCTGACGCCGAAGCGCAGCGCTGCAGCGCGTACTGTTGCCTTGCTTTCAATCATATACTCCGCAATCTCCTCGCATCGATCGCGCTCAAAACTATCCGTCATGGCCCAAACGCCTCCTGTCACATGGCTTTGGGACATTATATGAAAGGAAATCTCTTTCCATGCGAAAAGAAGCATCACAATTCATTTCTTCCACCGTTTTAGAAGGAATGACCAGTATTCGTGCCCTTTTACATGCAAAAGACGCAACTCTTAACGACCGGCCGATACAAGCAGTTCTGTATGATAAAAGCAAGCAGAAAAAACTTGAAAAAGATCTTGGATATATCAAGGCAGAGTCACAGAAATACCATTTTGACGTTATGCCGGTGACCGGACAAGAAATTGACGAAAAAACGCTGGGAAACACACACGGCGGGCTGATTGCAATGTGCGGTGAACGCACATTCCCCGCTCTCATTTCCTCTCTTAACAGCTTAAAACAAAACGGCTTTTATGCCATGATTGAGGGAATCGAAGACCCGTATAATTTCGGCTATGCACTCCGTTCTCTGTTTGCTTGCGGCGTCGATGGGATTATTCTTAATGAAAGGAACTGGATGAGTGCAGCAGGCGTTGTAGCTCGCGCCTCGGCGGGCGCTTCTGAGGAATTGCCTGTGTATTCTGCCACTCCGCAGGATTGTATTGAAGTCTTTCATCGAATCGGTTACACAGTCGTAGCCGCCGATCTTCGCACAGACCATGAGCTTGGCACTACGCCGCTTCCCTATCCTCTTCTTATGATTGCAGGCGGTGAAAAGCGAGGTATTTCCCGCTCCGTGCTTGAGATGGCGGATTTGCGCGTTAAAATTCCTTATGCAGGTAATTTTCACGCTTCTCTCTCTGCAGCTTCTGCTGTCACAATGTTTGCGTATGAAATCATGCGACAAAACAAAAAGTGATTCTTTTCAAATAAATATCCACCCGCCAAGCGGGTGGTATTTCATTTTCGGGCAAAGCCCT
>CAMEJM010000025.1 GCA_945920215.1 uncultured bacterium | reverse complement strand
TGCGCAGTGCTTCAAGGAGCGCAGGAACACGTATGTGTTCGGGCGCAAGGCGCCCACGGCTTGCTCCCGCAAGCCGTACACGGGTAATTATAACACAAGCAAAAATGTGTGCTCGCACAGACATTTTTGCGCAGTGCTTCAAGGAGCGCAGGAACACGTATGTGTTCGGGCGCAAGGCGCCCTCGGCTTGCTATGCAAGACGTACTGCGTGTATTATAACATCCCTCCCTCGCAAATGCAAAAAAAACGTACACCTGCCTGTAAGGCAAATATCAAGATATTTTGCAGAAAAAGTCGGTCGCTCTCCACGCGGGGAGCGTGGATTGAAATATCACGCACAAGTTTGACGGCGTGGTGGCGCCGCCGCGCTCCTGCCGTGTCCTTCTCCGCAGGGTATAATAAGATAACGGCAATGTGCTTTCCGGGCAGCGAAATCGGAGGGCGTCTGATTTTTCAGACGCCCTCCGATTCATTCTGCTATAAAGGAAAAAGAAAATTGCCAAATGTCTGCACGCAATGCAAGGACGGGGATTAGGACAAAATCAAGGTATCGAGGAGACGGTAGTTTTCGTCGAGGAGGAGAAAATCGGCGTCGTAGCCGACGGCAAGGACGCCTTTCCTGATACCGATCAGAGACGCCGGAGTTGCGGTTGCCATACGGAAGGCGTCCTGCGGTGGGATGCCGAAGCGAATGGCGCATTGCACGCAGGAGAGCAGCGTGGAGGTGCTGCCCGCAAGAGCGCCGTCACGGGTACGGGCAATCCCGCCCGAGACTGTCATTTCCTGCCCGCCGAGGTCGTATATACCGTCGGCAAGACCCGTTGCGCGCATGGAATCACTGATGAGAATCATCCGTTCCGCGCCGAACATACGGTAGAGCGCGAGAACCATGGCAGGGTGCAGATGAATCCCGTCGCAGATGACCTGCACATAGGTATTTTCCCGCATGAGAGCGGCGCCGATGGGGCCCGGCGCGCGGTGCAGCAGGGGCGGCATGGCGTTACAGGTATGGGTCAGGCAGTTTGCGCCCGCATCCAGCGCAGAGAGCGCCTGCTCATAGGTTGCTTTGGTGTGTCCGATACAAACCGTCATGCGGTCCTTCGCTTTGCGGATGAAATCCAACGCTCCGGCACGCTCCGGCGCAACGGTAATCATTCGGATGCCGGGCAAGGACGCAATTTCATCAAAGTCCGGATCCTTTGCCCAACGGGAATCCTGCGCGCCGATTGCCTCGGCGGAAAGATAGGGTCCCTCCAGGTGAAGCCCAAGAATGTGGGCGCCGCCCCGTGCCGCTTTGGCTTTTTCGGCAAGCGGAGCAAGGTCGGAAACGGGGCAGGTCATGGTGGTTGCCAAGAGCGACGTCGTGCCGGCGGCGGCATACTGCCGGGCGAGCGCGTCAAACGTCCCGTCCATAGTATCGACCCCGCCCATGCCGTGCGTATGAATATCAATCAATCCCGGAAAAAGCTGCGCCCCGCCGCAATCTCTGCCGGGGGCGTCTGTTTTCCCGATGCGGGAGATCTTCCCGTCCGTGACGGTCACGTCGGTAACGATGCCGTTGACGGTGACTCGCTTCAGAACCGCGTCAGCCATGATATGCTTCCTCGTCCGCCAACACCGTGACGTCGGGGTGCAGCTTCAGAAAGGTAGCGGGGCATTGCGGGTCCACCGTATCGTCGTACAGGCGGAGCAGCGCCTCATGCTTGTCTTTCCCGCTGATCAAAAGCAGGATTTTGCGCGCTCCGAGAATGGACGCCATGCCCATGGTTACCGCATGGGTCGGTACTTCTTTGGGAGAGGAGAAGAAGCGGGCGTTGGCTTCGATGGTATTTTCGGTCAAAGGCGTCAGATGAGTGGAGGCAAAGAGCGAAGCCCCCGGTTCGTTAAAGCCGATATGCCCGTTTCTGCCGATGCCGAGCAGTTGCAGGTCCAGCCCGCCCGCGCCTCGGATGGCGGCGTCATAATCGCGGCACATTGCGGCGGGATTTTCTGCGGTGCCGTCCGGAACATGGGTATTTTCTGAGACAATGTTAATATGCCGGAACAGGTGTTCCTCCATAAAATGCCGGTAGCTTTGCACATGGTCGGGCGCCATGGGATAGTATTCGTCGAGGTTGTACGTCCGTACCTGCGCAAAATCCACTTCTCCCGCCCGGTATTCTTCAATCAGCTTCCGATATGTCCCGATCGGCGTGGAGCCTGTGGCAAGCCCTAACACACAGGATGGATTTCCTTTTACAACCTCTGTGATGATATCCGCGGCATATGCGGAGACGGCGTCATAATCTTTCAGAATCCGAATCAGCATGATTCTTTCTCTTTCCTGTCTTAAATTTTGAAGATAGCGTGAAAGGGGGAGTTGTGCTTGCCCGGACGGTTTCAGTGACCGGCGCGACCGTACGGAAATGCGATCTTTGCCCACAGTTGCTCCTCCGGGATGGCGTCGCCGTCACCGTGCACCGGCAGGATCTCCTCTTCCAGTTCCGGCAAGGCGTCCGTTTCCCCTGCCGCATATGCTTTCAGGCGTTCTGCGCAGGTTTTCAGACGTGCGGCAAGACCGCCGAGGCGTATATCGTGAAATTCATATCCCTGCGGCTTGTTTTCAGAGAACCAAAGCGCCTGATATGCCGTGTGAAATGCTTCCACCGCATGGATTGCCGCAGGAAAATCATTTTCTGCCAGGATCATCAGCGCAGCTTTATCCCCTGCGCGGTAGGCGGCACGCGCAGCGACGCCGAGACGGCACTTCGCCGCGACTGCCCGCGCAAACGCAGCCTGCGTTGCAAACAGCTTTTTCAGGCTGTTCGATTGCGCGCCGGAGGCGTCCAGCCGTTCCGCCAGCGCCGTATAGTGCGCGGGCGCAGATTCGGGTACCGTGCGGTCATAGATACCGAGAAAGGGGTCCTGATACAGCCAGACCTTGGACGGATTGGGGAAGCAGTTTCTGTCGTCTAAGGAATTGGCGCGCCCCATCTCCATCATCGCGTCGAAATCCTCCCCGGTCAGCGCATGGAATTCCGCCTTCAGCTGTTCCATATCCGGCTCACTGTCGACGGCGCGGGCGGCATAGAACAGAAGCGGCAATGCCGTAAAGTAGGAACACTCCCCGCCGTCGTCTCCCCAAAGCGTAAAGAAGATATTACGGCAGCCTACCTCGCGGCATGCCGCCATGGCGGCGCTTGTTGTTTTTAAAGAAGTGTAGGTGTGCGGAGCAAATCCGCGCCATGTCCACAACCCGCCCGCAAACACGATCGTGTTGTGAAATTTTCCGTGCGCCCGCAGTACATTCGCATAGAAATCTTTATCAAAGCGGTAGTAGTCCCAGTACACAAGGTCTAAGTTCTTCGGCACCTCTTCGACGACCTTTTCGGACACCTCCGCGCCGAGGCGGTAGGAGCCGCCTGTTGCCAGAGCGAAAAACATATCGCTCCACATCATCGGGTGAAAACCGTGCTTGTCCGCAATTTCCGTGACGCGTTTCAGGTGCCTGAGAAGAATTGCAGTACGGTTTTCGTATCCGTGAAGTTGCAGGTGCTTGCCAAGCCCCACGCGATGGACTTCGTCCATACCGATATGTACCCGCCGGGAGGTAAAGGTGTTTTCAAGCGCGGAGAACATCCGATCGATCAGTTCGTAAGTTCTCTCGTCATCTGCGAGCAGAATATTGTCGATATCCATGATCGGCTGATACCTGTCCCATCTGACAAGCGCGTCGAGATGCCCGAGCGTTTGAATGCAGGGGATCAGCTCCATCCCTTTTTCCAACGCGAAAGCGTCGATCTCGCGCAGCTCCGCTTGCGTGTATTTTCCGCGGAGATAACCGAAATACGGCTCCTCATTGATTTCATAAGTATCCTCTGTATAGAGCTGCAGGGTCTTATAGCCCATTTTGGCAAGCAGTTCAATATACCGTTTCAGGGAGGGAAGATTCATCACTGCTCCGCGTGAGCAGTCCAGCATGATACCGATACCGAGGTCTGACATAAACTGTTTCCTTTCACCCAGGAAGCTCGGATGGGACGGCGGGAAAACTGAGATTGCCGCAAGGAGAATCATCCGGGGCTTCGCTCTGTTTTGATAAACATATCGATTGTCTTTTATCATACCATACTTTCCGCTTTCTTTCAATACTTTCAACATATTCCTTCCCCCGAGCCTTTGCGAGCGGGAATCACGGAGGCGTTCTCGGAGTACCGGCAGGTATCGCGGCGGCTCTGCCGTCTGACGTAACTCAAACTTGACACCGCCCGTCCGCGGGTGTACAATACAATCGCATTGCCCTTTCTGCCCACGGGAAAAGGGCAAATCCGATAGGTTTTATTTCAGTTCATGTTGAATTACCATACGAGGAAACGGCTATGAAAGTTGAAAAAATTGATTTGTACGCGCATTTTCATCAGGCAAGACCCGAGGGAGCGGCGGGATACCTGACGACATACCTGCCGGACGGCACCCATCTGGCACCCGGCACGATTCGTCCCGCCATGCTGGTGATTGCAGGCGGCGGGTACGAAATATGCTCCGAAAGAGAAATGGAGCCGATAGCGCTGCATTTTACGGCAAACGGTTATCACGCTTTCACCCTGCAATACTCTCTTACGCCCCTTTCGTATCCGACGCAGCTGCTGGAAGCCTGCATGGCAATGCTGTATATCCGTGAATGCGCTGCCGCCGAAGGTATTTCCGCAGACCATGTGGGAGTGATCGGTTTTTCTGCCGGCGGACATCTCGCCGGAATGCTCTCCAATCTGTACGGTGCCCCGGAAATCAGGGCTGCGCTCGGAAACGACGCCGACCGCTGCCGCCCGGACGCTACGGTGTACGCATACCCCGTGGTACTGTCGGGGCAGTACGCCCACAAGGGGAGCTTGCGCTGCATCAGCGGGGGGGACGAACAGTTGGCAGGGCGGCTTTCAATTGACAAGTGCATTACGCCGGACTCTCCCCCTGCCTTTATCTGGAGTACGGTCACCGACGGTTGCGTGCCTGCGGAAAACAGTTTGCAGCTCGCGCTTGCCTGCAAAGCCGCCGGCGTGCCTTTTGAATTTCATCTTTTCGAGAACGGATGCCACGGGCTCTCCCTGGCAACCGAGGAAACCGCTGTGGCTTCGGACTTTTTGATTCGCCCGGCTGTATCGGTTTGGTTCGATCTGATGCTGACGTGGCTTTCCTCTCACGGATTCGTTTTGCAGACCGAGGGTGCGAAGCGCTGACAGGCGCACCCGCCTGACGGTCGGGCGGCGTACTTCACGTATGCCGCCCGGAAACGGCACCCCGAAACCGACATCCGCCGTGCTTCCCGAAAAGCAAGCGGATTTTGGACAATGCTCCCAAAAATTTATTATATTAAGTATTTTAACAACGCGAATTTTGCCGAAACACTTGACAAGCATTCCGGCATATGCTACAATGGCACAAAATTGAATCGTCGAACTCTGAGTTAGAGGCGCGGCAGCCAAGAGTCATGCGGAGGAGGGACCCACCCGTAGAATCCGCACAAAAGGGGCTGTTGCCGAAACGGAACCGCTTGGGCGGAGGTTTTGTTGGGCGGCGGGAGAACATCTTGCTGACTGTCACAAGGATGCTTGTGGAGTGCTACTTCGATTGCGATGCGCGACCCCATCATTTCGGTTGGTTTCGGGGGGCTGTTCGGTCGGAGCACTTGCTTCGACTTTTCTTTTTTGAAAAATATAAAAAAGGAGACCCCAAATCATGAAAAGACTACTCGCACTCACCCTCGCACTGACTACCCTTTTGCTCACCGTATTTGCGCTGACCTCGTGCAACGTCAAGGGTGAAAAAGACCTCGACCGCATCAAGGAAGCCGGCAAGATTATCGTCGGTATGGAAGTGGCGTACGCGCCCTATAACTGGTCTGAGCCGAACGCCAATGACTACACCGTGAAGGTATCCAACGGCGCTTATGCGGACGGCTACGACGTGCAGATCGCCAAGAGAATTGCAGACGGTCTCGGCGTAGCACTTGAAATCAAAGCAATCGAATGGGACGGACTGATCCCTGCGCTGGAATCCGGCGACGTGGATATGATTATTGCCGGCATGAGTCCCACGGAGGAGCGTAAGCTGTCCATTGATTTCACCGATACTTATTATGATTCCAATCTGGTCATGGTGGTAAAGAAAGACGGTGCATATGCGTCCGCCACCTCCATTCAGGACTTCAGCGGCGCTAAGATCACCGCACAGCTCAACACCTTCCACTACAAGGTCATCGATCAGATTCAGGGCGTGAACAAGCAGAGCGAGCTGCAGGATTTCGCCGCGCTGATTCAGTCTCTGAAGAGCGGCGCCATTGACGGTTACGTCTGCGAGAAGCCCGGCGCAATCTCCGCTGTGGCAGCCAACCCCGAATTCGCCTATGTGGAATTCGCGGCGGGTCAGGGCTTCAGCTGCGACCCGGCGGAGTCCTCCATTTCCGTCGGTGTGAGAAAGAACAGTTCTCTGACCGCAAAAATCAATGAAATTCTGGCGGGCATCCCTGTGTCCGAAAGAGAGGCCATGATGGACGCCGCCATCGAGCGCCAGCCTGTTGAAGAGTAATCATTTTTAGGGGAGAACCCCCGAAAAGGAACAAACATGAACTTATTTGAGTGGATGGGGAAAATCATTTCCCAATACTGGCTTCAGTTTCTGAAAGGGACGGGGAACACCCTGCTGATGGCAATCATCGGTACCCTTGTCGGATTTTTGATCGGTCTTGCCATCGCCATGGTGCGTACCATTCCCGTCCGTGAAACGGACAGCGGCTTCCGCCGTGCCGTGATGCGGGCGGTGAACTGGATCCTCTCGGCGTATGTGGAAGTTGTCCGCGGCACCCCGATGATGGTGCAGGCGCTGATTATCCATTACAGCCTGTTTGTCGTTGTGGGAATGCCCTCACTTCTTTCCGCAATCATCATCATCTCTTTCAACACCGGCGCCTATATGGCGGAGATCGTCCGCGGGGGGATTATCTCCATCGACCGCGGGCAGTTTGAGGGTGCGCACGCCATCGGTATGTCGCACGCGCAGACGATGGTGCACGTGATTCTGCCGCAGGCAATCCGCAACATCATGCCCTCGATCGGCAATGAGTTTGTGGTCAACATCAAGGACAGCTCCGTTCTGAGCGTGATCGCCGTCACCGAACTGATGTTTGTTTCCAAGCAGGCGGGCGGCGCATACGCCAAGTTTGTTCCCGCGTATATCATCTGCGCGATCGTTTACTTTATCCTGACGTTCACCGTCACACGGATTCTGCGCTATCTGGAGAAGAAGATGGACGGCAGCAGCTCTTACACCATCTGCGGCTCCCAGTCCGATCCGGGCGCGGAGATTCATATCAAGCGTGAGGAGGCGTGACCATGGAACAACAAGTCAACACACAGCCGGACGCGCCTATTCTGGAACTGTCTCACCTCGGAAAAAAATTCGGGGACAATGTTGTTTTGCGCGACATCAGCTTTACCGTCAGGGCGGGGGAGGTCATTTCGGTGATCGGCTCCTCCGGCTCCGGCAAGAGCACCATGCTGCGCTGTATCAATCTGTTGGAGACGCCGACGTTGGGCAATATCTATTACCGCGGGCAGGATATTCAGACGGGAAATATCCCGCTGACCGCCTACCGCGCCAAGGTGGGCATGGTGTTCCAGCAGTTCAACCTGTTCGGGAACATGAATGTGCTTGCCAACTGCGTCAGACCCCAGCAGATCGTGCTCGGCAGGACCCGTGAGGACGCGACGGATAGAGCCATGGAATACCTTGAAAAGGTGGGTATGGCGGCTTACATCAACGCCCGCCCGGCGCAGCTCTCCGGCGGACAGAAGCAGCGCGTCGCCATTGCCCGCACGCTTGCCATGAACCCGGACGTGATTCTTTTTGACGAACCGACCTCCGCCCTTGACCCCGAAATGGTGGGCGGCGTGCTGGACGTGATGCGCGACCTTGCGGAAAGCGGGATGACCATGATCGTGGTGACCCACGAAATGGCGTTCGCGCGCGACGTATCCAACCGCGTCATTTTTATGGACGGCGGCGTCATTGCGGAGGAGGGAACTCCCACCGAGGTGTTCCAGAACCCGCGCGAAGCGCGTACCCGTGAATTTCTCTCGCGCTTCCTCGGAAATAATTGAGGAGCAGAAACAGAAGACAACCATTCGGAAATCCCGTGTGCCGCGGCACACGGGATTTTACTGTGTGAAAGAAATATAAAAAGCAACGTCAAGCAGGAAAGAAATACAGAAGCCCGGCGAGGGGAATCAGCGGATGCGGCGCGCCTCCATATAATACCGCTTGTCGCGCGCGTGCCCCATGGAAAAGGTCTTGCGCGGCAGGGGCCCTCCCTCGCGCACGGCGGGGAACAGCGCGCGCTTAGTCATGCCGTCAAAGAGGAAGCCGAGGCAGCCGACCTTCCCCGACAATTGTCTGAGCGATTCTTCATCATGGATGTAGTCGACGGAGAGCGAGGGAAATCTGTCCAGGAACGCCTGCACCGTGCCGACGGTCAGCGGGTGGCATCCGTGGGCAAAGGAAACGGTGGCTTCTCCCGCTTGGCTCACCAGTGTGACCTCCGCGCCCGGGAACGAGGCGTTGGCGGGATCTGCGGCGCAACCGCGTACAAATTCTTCAAACGCCGCCGCGACTTCTTCGGTGTTGCAGGAGGTGACAAGACGGTAAATGGGGGAGAAATCCAGTGCCGCGGAGTGCAGGTTGGTGACCTCGACAAGGGCGTAGCGCGCGGGAGAGGCAAGCGCCGCCACGGGATCTTCTCTTTTCAGTTCTTCATAGATGGTCTTTGCCGTGGCGAGGGAGTGGTTTCCGTCTCCGACCGCAAGCACGATGGGCGCGTCCCCCGCTGCCGTCGCGGCAAGCGCGGCGTCAATGCGCGCGCTTTCCTCCGCCCCCACGCGGAAGCCGCGCAGACGTCCGCCGCCCAGCATCAGGGGCGTGTCATACAGGAGGGGTAGCCCGCGCCCGCCGGCGTAAGGGGCGAGCAGGCGGTTTTCGGGGTCGTCGCACAGGAGCATGATGTGCGGCAGCTCATAGAGCGCTTCGCGGCGGATCGCCACCCGGGGCGGGATGCGGGAAAGGACGGTGCCCTCCGTGGCGCGAATCGGACTTTGGGAAGCGGGAGAAAAATCGTAATCCTCAAGGTCGACCGCACCGACAAGACCGCAGCGTACCCGCCCGTCCGGCTGCGTGCGCTCCACATACACGTAGCAAGGGGGGAGTTCGCGGAGGATCTCCTTCTCGTAGGCGCGCATAGACGCGTTGGCGCGCGCAATGCGCGCTTCGTCGTCCTGCCCCAGCCAGACCTCCGGCAGGATCATGCGCAGGGTAGAGGGCGCGTCCCCCACGGCTTTCTCACACTCCCGCCAGTAGGCAGGCTGCGAGGTGAATTGGTCGCAGGCGATGACCGCCCATTTCTCCGCCTCGGTGCGGCGAAAGTCGGGCAGGCAGATGTTCGCAGGATAAAAGTGCATGGCGGATTTTCTCCCGTTTTTGTTTTTTCCATTATAACAAATCGCGCCGCTTTTTGCAAGAAAAGCTGCCGCCCGTTTGCGGTGCGCGGCTTCGCCGTTACCGCCGAAAGCGGATATGGGCGCCGCCGGAATCACGGCAACCCTTGAAAAACACAGGCAGGCGTGATACAATGAAAGAGGAATATAGTATCTGTCTGAAAACAACAGATACGAGGTTGATAAGGAGGCAATATGTTATCCGTTAAGCATCTTGTAAAAGTGTACAAGTCAAAGGGCGGCGTGGAAGTGCGCGCTCTGGACGACGTATCGGTCGATTTCCCCGAGACCGGTATGGTATTCCTGCTCGGTAAGAGCGGTTCCGGTAAGTCGACGCTACTGAACATGGCGGGCGGCCTGGACGCCCCCGACAGCGGCGAGATCATCGTCAAGGGCAGAAGCAGCAAGGACTTCTCACGCATGGATTTTGACAGCTACCGCAATACCTTTGTGGGCTTCATTTTCCAGGAATACAATATTCTGAACGAGTTCAACGTGGAGCAGAACATCGCGCTGGCGCTGCAGCTCCAAGGGAAGAAGAACGACAAAGCCGCCGTGGAGGCGCTGCTGGAGCAGGTGGACCTGAAAGGACTCGGCAAGAGAAAGCCGAACACCCTGTCCGGCGGTCAGAAGCAGAGAATCGCCATTGCCCGCGCCCTGATCAAGGAGCCGGAAATCATTATGGCGGACGAGCCTACCGGCGCGCTCGACAGCCGCACGGGACAGCAGGTGTTTGAGACGCTGAAGAAGCTCTCCGAGACCAAACTGGTGATTGTCGTTTCCCACGACCGCGATTTTGCGGAGAAGTTCGGCGACCGAATCATCGAACTCAAAGACGGAAAGATTCTGTCGGATACCACCAAGGAATATCTTGCCCCCGCCGGCTCCGACGAAAACGTCAATTTCATCGGCGGCGACACCGTCAGAATCAAAGACCTTTCCAAGCTCTCTGACGGGGATTTCAAGGAAATACTCACCAAGATGCGGAATACCGGCGGAGAGGGGATCATCTCTTTCAACGCCGAGGACGTACCGCACATCAAGGAAGCGTGCAAAATCGGCGACGACGGCAGCAAAGAGTATTTCGGAGATACCGATACCGAGAAGATAGCCGCCGAGCGCAAGCAGTACGATGGCAAGAAAACCAAGTTCATCAAATCCCACCTGCCTGGGAAACGCGCGATAAAGATAGGGCTGAGCGGGCTGAAAACCAAGCCGATTCGTCTGCTGTTCACCATTCTGTTGTGCGTGGTTGCGTTCACCATGTTCGGGGTTCTCTCCACCATGATGGCGTTCAACCCGGGATACACGATGGCGAAGGCGCTCGAGGGCTCCAACTACGACAACATCGCCCTGCTCAAAGAGTACGGCTATATCTACCGCTCTTACAAAATCGACGCCGAAGGGAATAAGACCCTCGACTATGAGGATAAAGACGGTTACAGCAAATTCCCCACCCAGTTCGGTGTCGCGGAACTCGCCGCTTTGAATAACAACAGCCACGGTCTGGTTTTCGCGGGTGTATTCGACTTCTCGACCTACAACAAAGACCAAAACGGCTATGTCTATCGTAGCAGCAACGGTGATTTGGATATCCGATCGAGCGTCGGAGTCATTTCCGACAGCGACTACTACACGACCAAACTCTGCGGGTTCACCGACTGCGGCGCGGATATGTTGAACCGGCTCGGCTTTACCGTCATCGCAGGTGCCTACCCGACAGGGGATAACCAGGTGATGCTCTCGGACTATATGTACGAGGTCATCAAAGCATACGGCCTGAATGTCGGCGGTACCGTACAGACGGTCTCCTCCCCGAATGATCTCGTCGGGAAAGAGATCAGCATCGGGAGTCACACTTTCGAGGTGTCGGGGGTTGTCCGAATCCCGGGGAAACTCTCCGCTTATGATTCTCTGAAACCCCAAGCGGACGGCGGTACCAAACCCAACCGCTCGCCTCAAGAGGAAAAAGAGTACAACCAACTGAAAAACGAATTCGAGGACTACCTCTCGAACAGCTTCCACACCGTCGCGTTTGTCTCGGGCGGCTTCTATGAGGCGAACCGGAGTAAGTTCATCTCATCTTCGGGGTCGACAGGCGTGTATCCGACGGGATTCGGCGGCGCGTACCTCGTATCCTATGATACCATGTATCAATATAACGGGGAAACAGGCGAGTTTACGCCTTCGACCGAAGATCCGTTCATGTATGGCAGTAGCGCGTATACCGATAAGACCGTCCGGGATAATCCCGAGACCTTCCTTCTTTGGGACATGAACGGGAATCCGATTGCCCCGTCTTCACTTACCCTGAACGAGTCGCAGGTCTATGTCAGTTTGTATGATGGTTCTGTGCGGGAAGTATGGGATACTCTGTTCTACAATGGTATGCAGGACGAAGAAGAGAACTACTATCAATACCTGCAATGGTATCTCATGAATATCGATGAAGCGCACTATTCTTCCGATGCCGCTTATGACATGATGTTGGAGATACAAGAGCGGTATAATCAGCGCACGCTGACAAACGCCGATATGCCCACACTGTTCTCTGCGTTGCATTGGTATCTCGACGATTACACCCCGAGAGCGGACGATGCCAATGCTCAAATGACGCAGAATCGGTGCCGAAAGATTCTTTCCGCCGTATTCGCGGGCGACCGCAACAATCAGAAATGGACACTCGAGATCGCGGGTTGTTATGCGTTCACCACAGAGGAATCCTACGGAAACGCCTACATCATCTCCGACAACCTGTATCAGACGCTCAGTCTGTCGGATAACGGAGATAACGGCGGCGTGACATGGGAGTCCGAATATGAGCCGTTGAACGGCTATACGGAACCCGCCGATGCCAAGTACGATATGGCTTTGACCATCTCCGCGAACAGCGTCGAGCAGGTGAAGTTCATGTTGGCGGACCATGAAGACGGCTCCTCGTACGCCATGACCAATGAGATCTACGAGACAACGAGTTGGATGACCGAGATGATCGGCGAAATGAAACTCGTCTTCCTCATCATCGGGTGTGTCGTCGGTGTGTTCGCCGCACTCATGCTCTTTAACTTTATCACGGTTTCCATCTCCGCGAAGTCCAAGGAAATCGGGATTCTGCGCGCGGTCGGTGCGAGAGGGACGGA
>CAMEJM010000024.1 GCA_945920215.1 uncultured bacterium | reverse complement strand
TTAGGGCTTTGCCCGAAAATGAAATACCACCCGCTTGGCGGGTGGATATTTATTGAGTTATATGATATTGTTTGCTGTCGCAAACAGTGATATTTTTGTCTTTCAGACAAAAGTGAAATTTCGGCTTTCAGCCGAAGTGATATTATATTTGCCTTAACTTTCCCGATAGGGAAAATATCACTTTGCTATCAGCAAAATATCGCGCCGAAGGCATATCGCTTGCTGCAAGGCAAATATAGTTGTGGCGTAGCGATAGGGATTTATCGCTACGCCACTTAAGAAGGGATTATACAGTCAGAAACGCAGTTTTCACGCGGATGATGCGGCAGAGGTTTTCAAGGGTGGTTTCCACCTGACAACCGAGGCGCCCGCCGCTGAAAAACAGGTGGGGGAGAGTCGCGGCAGTTTCGTGAATATAGGTAGGAAAAGTCTTTTTCATGCCGATGGGGGAGCAACCGCCGTGAATATAGCCTGTCAGAGGAAGAAGCTCCTTCTGCGGAAGCATGGAGACGGATTTTTCCCCCGCGGCTTTGGCGGCTTTTTTCAAATCCAGTTCCTCAAGCACGGGGATCAGAAAGACATAGTGTCCGCCGCTTTTACCGACGGTGACCAGCGTTTTGAACACTTGCGCGGGGTCTTGTCTGAGAATAGCGGCTACCTCTGCGCCGGACACCGCTTCTTCACTGTCAAAAAAGTGCGGCGTATAGGAGAGCTTGCGTGCGTCAAGCAGGCGCATGACATTCGTCTTTTCGTCCTTGGTCATATCTTATCCCCCCGCCATCGATATTCGCCTGCGGTCAGGGCAATCAGCAGTTCCCGGTCGTCCGGCTGTACCTTTGCTTCATGTGCAGCACGGTTGCGCACAATGGCGCCGCATTTGGTGCAACGATGGACAATGATATAGCCGCGCTTGGCGTCCGGCTCTGCTCTGAGCGGCAGCATCAGCCCACCGCAGGGGTTGGCTCTGTCTCCCGGAAGAACATCCACGTGCAGGGAAGCAAGACAAAAAGGGCAATGGTTGCGGGAAGTATAACCGAGGGGCGCTACCTCTTTTCCGCATTGGCGGCAGATAAAGCCGGCGTCATTTTTGGTAAAGCGTTTTTGTTCCATATCTCGCCCTCCGGATTACTTCCCGATACAGAAGTGCGAAAAAATGCTGTCAACGATTTCTTCGGAGACCGCCCTGCCGTCCGACTCCGACAGCGCGCCGAGCGCAAGCTCCAGCTCTGAAGCGGCGACGTCGGCGGGAATCCCCTCCCGCAGGGCGGAGAGGGTGGAATTGACCAACTCCAGCGCGCGGGAAAAGGCAGCGTATTGCCGCACGCCGAAGAGGATGGCGTCCTGCCCCACGCGGATATTGCCGTCGGTAAACAAGTCGGCAACCGTTTCTGCAAGCGCCCCGCTGTTTCCCTCTTTGGCGGACAGGGATACCACATGGGGAAAGGCGGCGTATACCTCTGTCATGTCCGCCTGTCCGAGGTCGGTTTTGTTCAGAACGGCTATGACGGCGGCGGAAGCGCCGCGCAGACTTGCGATCAGACGCCTGTCCTCCTCGGTCAGGGGGACGGAGGAGTCGAATACCGCAAGCACCAGTTCGCTTTCTTCTATGCGCGCACGGGTGCGCTCGACGCCGATCTGCTCCACGCGGTCATCGGTATCGCGCAATCCCGCCGTGTCGCACAGACGGAGAGGAATATCGCCGAGGGAAACGGTACGTTCCAGAAGGTCGCGGGTCGTGCCGGCTATCTCGGTGACGATGGCGACGTCTTCACAGCAGAGCAGATTATACAGGGAGGACTTTCCGACGTTGGGGCGCCCGCAAATGACGGTCGATACGCCTGCGGCGATAGTGCGACCTGTGCGATAGGTCTTGCGCAGGGCTTCCATGCGCTCGGACAGCGCCGACAGGCGGGCTGTCAGTTCTTCGTTTGTCAGGTCTGCCAGATCTTCTTCGGGATAGTCGATGTTGGCGTACAGCGTGCTGACCAGAAGAACAATCTCATCGTGCAACTCCGCCAGCGTGCGGCTCAGACGGTTGCGACTCTCACGGGAGGCAAGTCTGATCTGACTGAGATTGGTGGCTTCCAACAGATTGCCGATGGCTTCTGCCTCGGTCAGGGTCAGGGTACCGTTGAGGTAGGCGCGGCGGGTAAATTCTCCTGCCTCCGCAAGGCTTGCGCCGGCGGCAAGCACGGCTTCCAGGACCGTGCGGGTAATCAGCAGTCCGCCGTGGCAGGAGATTTCCACCGTGTTTTCCCCTGTATAGGAGTGCGGCGCGGGGAAGCAAAAGGCGAGTCCGTCGTCAATTTTCTCCCCGTCCATGAGGATGTCTCCACGCACGGCAGAACGGGGAGGGCGCTTTGACAACGGCTCCTCTCCGTAAGCAGGGAGAAAACATTTGTCCGCGACGCGGAAAGCGTCCGCCCCGCTGATACGGATAACGGCAACCCCGCCCTTGCCGGGCGGGGTTGCGATGGCTGCGATGGTTCTGCTGAAATCAGTCATTGTTGTCATTCGCGGCGGTCATTTCCGCGGTTTCAACCGTTTCGGTCTCGGTTGCTTCAATGGCGACGTCTTCTGCGGCATCCTCCGCCATGCCCTTTTTGCCTTTGCGCGGGCGATCCACGTAAATGACAATGCGGCGATTGTTGTCGGAGCCGATGGACTGGGTGGTCACGCCGTCGATGGATTGCACTTCGGAGTGAATGATGCGTCTCTCATAGGGCGTCATGGGCTCCAAGGTCACCTTGCTGCCTTTTGCCAACGCCTTGTTCGCCATGCGGCGCGCCAACTGACGCAGTGTCTGCTCACGCTTTGCGCGGTAGCCCTCGATATCGATCGTTACGCGGGAGCGGTCGCGCTCACCTTGGGCGTTCTTTTGGGAGCTTGCCAGGTTGGCGAGGTACTGGAGCGCGTCTAGTGTGTCGCCGTGATGACCGATGAGCATGGAGGAGTTCTCTCCCTTGATGCTGACCCGGCGGGTGCCGTCGTCGCAGCGGAGAAGCTCGGTGGTCACGCCCTCCAGAGCGAGGTCGGAAATCAGGGTGTTGATAAAGTCAAAGGCACGGTCGTCGCCCGGGTTCGCGTCCACGTGCTCAAAATGCAGATCCTCTTCGGGGATGGCAACCTGCTTGGGGGCGGCGTCGCGCTTCGGGCGCTTGTCGGCGGCTTTCTTTTCCCCTTCGCCCCTTGTCTCCGCTTTTTCGCGGCTGCGGCGGTTGTTCTCCTGCTTTTCGGGGGACTGGCGTCTGCTTTCGCGGCGGGGTTCGGTATCCGGGATTTCCATGCTCGCCTTAACCTTTGTGGGGCGGGCGCCGATTCCGAAAATACCTTTGGAGCCTAAATCGATTATTTCAAATGTGACGTCATCCAGCTCGCCTGCGCCAAGTGCCAGACGGGCGTTTTCTTTCGCCTCGTTCAGATTCTTTCCGGAGGCAGTAATCTCTTTTTTCACGGTTCAAAACCTCATATTTTTATTAGTTAATATTCGTCGTCGTCATCGATATAGTGCAGAGATTTGGGTTTCCCGTTCTCGTCTACGCTGGTGCCGACAATTCCTCTGTTCGGGTTGGATTTTTGGTTCTTCATGGCGCGCTGTATCTCGCGGATTTCCTCGTCGGTGTAGCGCGGAAGCGGCATGACCTTTGCCAGAATGACGGTTTGCACAATGGCAAGCAGAGAAGTGTAAACCCAGTATACGCCGACGGCGCCGGGCGTAACGAACGCAATCCAGCCGGACATCAGAGGCATCATCAGGTTCATGATGGTCATAGAAGCTTTTTGGCTCGGATCGCTTGCCGCTGCGTTCGCACCGTTCATCCCCGTATCGTTGAGCTTGCGGCTGACCCACATGGAAAGGTAGGAGAGCACGGCGCAGAGGACGGGAATGGCGATCAGCCAAAGATTGATACGGATATCGGGCTTGAACGTCGGGGTCAGTCCCAAATCAATGCCGCCGAAAATATTGAAGTTCGGAAGCTTGTCAACCGAGATCCCGGTACCTTCCAGCAGTGCGGGATTTTGGCGGAGCTGTCCGATCATTTCGATCTGCGCGTTACCGGGAATCTTGCCGAGCTTTTCAACAACCGCCTCGGGATTCAGAGTGTTATACAAGTTGACGATCACAGCGTCTGCCAGACTGCAGACGTATTTCAGAGGCATACGGATAATACGGTACAACGCGATGATAATCGGGAATTGAATCAGAAGCGGGAAACAGCCGGAAAGGGGAGAAAAGCCCTCTTTCTGCTGCAATTCCATCATTTCCTGCTGCTTTTTCTGCAATGTGGGTCGGTCGTTGCGACCGGCGTATTTCTTTTCGATCAGCATCATCTTGGGTCGAAGCATTGCGCCCTTGATCTGATTTTTCTGCTGCTTGATGGCAAACGGCAGGGTCAGAAGCTTGACGACCAGGGCGAACAGCAAAAGCGACAGCAGGTAATTGCCGCGGCAGATGAAGTTAAGACCCTGCATGACATAACCGAACGGGATCGCAAATAGGTCTAAAAAGTGGCTAAATTGCATATTCAGCATAGTACTTATTCATCCATTTCTTGTGTCGGGATACCTCTTCCGCGTTCTATCTTGCTTTGAATTACACTTTTCGGCGCAGAGCGTCTCTTTTTCTTTTTGAGAGGGACTGGGTCGTAGCCCCCGCGGCAGAACGGATTGCAGCGCACCACGCGCCGTACCGTCAGAAAAAGCGCCGGAAAGAAACCTCGGTTGCGGAATGCTTCAAGAGCATAGGAAGAACAGGTCGGATAAAACCTGCAGCAAGGCGGTTTCAGCGGAGAGATGAATTTTTGATAGAGCCTGATAAGACCGATGAAAAGGTATTTCATGGTTGTCGGAGCATATCCAGCTTCCGCAACGCGCGGTACATGTCCTTTTGCAGGTCGGTGGATTTCATCTCCACCGCCCCCTGCCTTGCGGCAAGGACGATCAGATACCCGGTGCGCACACAGTGCTGCTTATCAAGCCGGCGGTATGCCTCGCGGAGGATACGGCGCACGCGTGAACGCACGACGGCGCCCCCCAATTTCTTGGAGACCGTGAGGCCGATTCTGTTTACCGTGATTTTTTCGGGGTGCGCGCGGCGGAGCCGCTCGCGCGCCCAGTCGGGCAGTACATAGACTGCAATGGCGGGGGTGACAAACCGTTTCCCTTTGGAATACGCTTTTTGATACAGGTGGTTCTCACGTATTGCGGTAAACTTCATATGCGTGTCTTCCTCCTGTTTCGGGATTCCGGTTGCCTCCGGTGAATAAAAAAGCCCGATAAAGCACAAGCGTGTGACTTATCGGGATTTATGCGCGAGCACGGTCGCTATCAGTAGGTGAGTCTCGCTCTACCCTTGGCGCGTCTTCTTTTCAGTACTTTTCTGCCGTTGGCAGTTGCCATTCTCTTGCGGAAGCCGTGTTCTTTGCTTCTCTGTCTTTTCTTCGGCTGATAGGTTCTTTTCATACCGGCACCTCCTCTCAGATGTCGGGGGACAAGCCCCCGCGGATACTTGCGTATTCACAACGGAGTTCATTATATAATAAATAAGACAAATTGTCAAGTGCTTTTTGGAATAAAGCGTATTAAAACGGGCGCAAACAGTGTACTTTTTGCATGAAATACTTTACAAAAAGGCGTGCATATGGTACAATAACGAAGTAAAATAAGGAGGGGTGGCGTTGGAGACATACCGTGTAGGACTCTATACACTCGGCTGCAAGGTCTCGCAATATGAGACGGAAGCAATCGCCGAGGATTTTTGTCGGCTGGGTTTCCGGCGCGCTTCCTTTGACGAGGTGTGCGACGTTTACGTCGTCAACACCTGTACCGTGACGGCAGAGGCGGACAGGAAGTCCCGCCGGTGTATCCGCCGCGCTCTGAAGAAGAATCCCGCGGCGTGCGTGATGGTCACCGGCTGTTACGCGCAGCGCGCGGCAGACGATATTGCCGCCATTCCCGGCGTTTCTTATGTGTGCGGCACTTACGGGAAAATGGAGCTTGCCCGCCGCGCGCTGGAGCTGCTGGGCAACCGCCCCGCCGCCCCCGTGGTGGAGGTGGGGGACCTTGCCGCGGCACCCTTTGAAAAAATGAAAATCGCGCACAGCCCGCGCACCCGCGCCTATGTCAAGATCGAGGACGGCTGTGAATGCCGCTGTACCTACTGCGCCATTCCCGACGCGCGCGGACGCGTGCGCTCCAAAGCGCCCGCCGATGTCATCGACGAGGTGGAGGCGCTGGTTCTGGGCGGCACGCGGGAAATTGTCCTGACGGGAATCGAGACGGCGTCCTACGGCGCCGATCTCGGCGGCTACCGCCTGATTGACCTTTTGGAGGAAATTGACTCGCACCGCTTCGGCGTGCGGATCCGCTTCGGCTCTCTGACGCCGGAGCTGATGACCGACCGGTTTGTCGACCGCCTGATAAAGATAGACGGCGTGGTGCCGCATTTTCACCTGAGTATGCAGAGCGGCTGTGACCGCGTGCTTGCCGCCATGAAACGGCGGTACAACACCGCGCAGGCGCTGGCGGCACTTGAACGGGTGCGCGCGGCAATGCCGCGGGTGCAGTTTACGACCGACCTGATGGTGGGCTTCCCCGGCGAGACGGAGGAGATGTTCTGCGAGACGCTGGAGTTTGTGCGCCGCGCCCGTTTCCTCGCCGCCCATGTGTTTGCCTATTCTCCCCGCAAGGGGACGCCCGCTGCGGCATATCCCGACCAGGTGCCGGAGCAGGTGAAAGCCGAGCGGAGCCGCAGACTGATTGCCCTGCAAGCGCAGATCCGCGATGAAATTCTTGACGGAATTGTCCGAGAGGCGGCGCCGTTGCGGCTCCTCCTTGAGACGAAAGAGGAGAATGAGTGGCAGGGGCACTCCGATGAGTTCATGGAGGTGCGGGTGCCCGCACGCCCGGAATACGAGAACGGGATGCCGCTGTGGGCAACCCCTGTGCGCCACCGCGACGGGATCCTCTACGCGGTGCCGACCGACGCGCCGGAAGAGGACAAGTACGCAGACGCCGTCTCACAACTTCCGAAACAGCATTGATGACAAACTGACTATATATGGAGAATGAACACAATGATGGACAACAGCAAAAAGACAATGGACAAAATCGTCGCCCTCTGTAAGAACCGCGGCTTTATTTTCGCGGGCTCCGAAATCTACGGCGGGCTTGCCAACACATGGGACTACGGTCCTCTCGGCGTGGAATTCAAGAACAATGTGAAGCGGGCGTGGTGGAAAAAATTTGTGCAGGAGAATCCGTACAACGTCGGTCTGGACGCCGCCATTCTGATGAACCCGCAGACCTGGGTTGCCTCCGGGCATCTGGCAGGATTCTCCGACCCTCTGATGGACTGCCGGGAGTGCCACGAGCGGTTCCGTGCGGACAAGCTGATCGAGGATTACTGCGAACGGGAAAAGGTGACCCTCGACACCCCCGTAGACGCCATGACGCAGGCGGAAATGAAAGCGTTTATCGAGGAACACGCGATTCCGTGCCCTACCTGCGGCAAGCATAACTTTACCGATATCCGTCAGTTCAATCTGATGTTCAAGACCTTCCAAGGGGTAACAGAGGACGCGAAAAACACCGTTTACCTCCGCCCCGAGACGGCGCAGGGCATTTTCACAAACTTCGTCAATGTGCAGCGTTCGTCAAGAAAAAAGATTCCGTTCGGTATCGGGCAGATCGGGAAATCCTTCCGCAATGAAATCACCCCCGGCAACTTTATCTTCCGCGTGCGCGAGTTCGAGCAGATGGAGCTTGAGTTCTTCTGCAAGCCGGGCACCGATCTGGAATGGTTTGCCTACTGGCGTTCCTTCTGCCGCGATTTCCTGTTGAGCCTCGGCCTGCGCGAGGAAAACCTGCGCCTGCGCGACCACTCGCCCGAGGAGCTGTGCTTCTATTCCAAGGCGACAACCGACTTCGAGTTCTTGTTCCCGTTCGGCTGGGGCGAACTTTGGGGGGTTGCCGACCGCACCGATTACGACCTGACCCAGCACCAGACCGTGTCCGGGCAGTCGATGGAATACTTCGACCAGGAGAGCGGGGAGAAGTATATTCCGTACGTGATCGAGCCGAGTCTGGGCGTGGAGCGCAGCGTGCTGGCGTTCCTTGTCGACGCCTATGACGAGGAGGAAATCGCGGAGGGCGATACCCGCGTGGTACTGCACCTGCATCCGGCCCTGGCTCCCGTCAAGTGCGCTGTCCTGCCTCTGTCCAAGAAGCTCGCGGACGACGCAATGCCGCTGTATCAGGAGCTTGCCAAGAGCATGAACTGCGACTTCGACTACACCGGTTCCATCGGCAAGCGTTACCGCCGCCAGGACGAGATCGGTACGCCGTTCTGCATCACCTACGACTTTGACACTAAGGAAAAGGACGGCTGTGTGACCGTCCGCGACCGCGACACCATGGAGCAGGTGCGTATGCCCATCTCCGAGGTGCGCGCGTATATCGAAAGCAAAATACAGTTCTGAAGCAGAGGGAAGCGGAGGCGCCGCTTCCGCCGCCTCACAGACAACGGGCTGCCGCGTTTTGCGGCAGCCCGTTGCGTTTTGATAGGTTTGACAATAGGGGAAACACGGAGGAAACGGGGGACCGAAGCGGCGCGGGGAGTTTTTACAGCGCCCAGTTCCCGTCTTTGAAAATCTGCACCTCTTTGCCGTCGCGGGTGGTTGCGACAATGGAGAGGTCGGCGGTGCCTATCATGAAGTCCACATGAATGATGGAATCGTTGACGCCGAGCGCTTTGATTTCCTCAAGCGTATATTTGTCGTAATCCCGCACGCAGTTCGGGAACCCGTGCCCGAGCGCGAGGTGACAAGCCGCGTTCTCGTCAAAGAGCGTGTTGTAGAAGAGAATGCCGCTGTTGCGGATGGGAGAATCGTAGGGCACCAAGGCGCACTCGCCGAGGCGGGCGGCGCCCTCATCCATGCCTATCATCTCGCGTAGCAACTCTTCGTTCTTCTCCGCCTTGACCTCCGTGACGCGCCCGCCCTCGAAACGCACCGAGAAGTTCTCGATCAACTGTCCGTTGTAGGAAAGGGGCATAGAGGCGTACACGATGCCCTCCGCGGCGCCGCTTTTCGGAGAGGTATAGACCTCCTCGGAGGGAATATTGGCGTCAAAGAACACCCCCTCCAACGTGGCTTCCCCGCCTGCCATGAACACGCTTTCGTCCATGAGGGTCACGCGCAGATCGGTGCCGTTCGAGGCGGTGTAGTGCAGTTCCTTAATGCCGAGCGCGTTCAGGGACTTGCAACGTGCCGCAAGGTCCGCGTTGTGCGCTTCCCACGCGGCGAGAGGGTCGTCGGTGACGCGGGAGGTACTGAGAATCGCTTCCCACAGCTTTTCCACAGCCGCACGGCGCGACAGTCCCGGAAAGATCTTTTTTGCCCATGCTTCGCCCGGCACTGCGGCAATGCACCACTGATAGTGGTTTTCCATTTCGTCGCGGATGGGTTTGATATATTTCATCTTCGCCTGCTGGGAAACGGCGTATTTCTTCTGATCGACGCCGGCGAGGGCGTCGGGGTCCTCGGAAAGCAGATAGATTTTACAGGGGAGCTTTTCTCTCTGATAGCGCCACTTTTCCAGCTCGTAATTCGGCAGCTCGGAAAGGCATTTTTGGGTGCGGTGCTTGATATGCAGGCGGGTGATAGCGGAATCACTCCACTCCACCGAGACGCGGGAGGCGCCGGCGCGGTAGCATTCCTCCGTGAGAATTCTGACAAATGCGGGCTGATCCAGCTCTGCGTAAATGAATACTTCCTGCCCGCGCTGTACATTGACCCCCATACGGGCAATCAGGCGGGCGTAGTTTTTCAGAATTGTTTTTTTCATGGTATGATTCCTTTCAATTGTGTCGGGCGGCGTGCCGCCGCCCGATGGCTTACAGATTTTTGAGCACCTCCAACAGGTACTTCCAAGCGCGCTGCACAGAAGAAATCGAGAGCGCCTCGCGCGGGGTATGAATGTCCTGAATCTCAGGACCGAAGGACACGCAGTCAAGGTCCTTGATTTTGTCGGAGAAAATGCCGCACTCCAACCCGGCGTGAATCACTTCGACGCGGCACTCTCCCCCGTTTTGCTCGCGCCAGACGCGCTGCATCACCTCGCGCAGGCGGGACTGCGGGCGATATTCCCATGCGGGGTAAACGCCGCCCTCGGTGTACTGCCCGCCCAGTTCCGAAGCAATGGATTTCAGCGTTTTGCCGAGTTCTATACGTTCCGCATTGACAGAGCTGCGCAGAGAAAAGGTCGCGGACAGAGATTTTTCAAGGCTCACGATTCCGAGATTGAGGGAGGTCTGCACCAAATCAGGCATCTCGGCGCTCATGCGCTGTACGCCGTTCGGCACCTTGGCGAAAAAGGCGCGCACGCGGTCGCAGCATTCGCGGGTCAGCGCGCCCAAAGAAGTCGGTTCCCCGGCGGTGAGGGTCAGCGCCGCTTCCGGGTTGGTTTCTTTCAGCTCGATCAGCGCCGCCGCAATCATGGCGTTCGCTTTTTCGTCCAAGGGGGTTGCACTGACGAATTTTACGGTGGCGCCGCGGGGGATCGCGTTGTCCTTTCCGCCGCCCGAAAAGCCGGTCAGGCGCAGGTCATGTCCCTCGGAGAGCTTGTCGAACAGGCGCGCGGCAAACAGAATGGCGTTGGTGCGGTTGTATTTGATTTCGGTGCCGGAGTGACCGCCCACCAGCCCGGTCACTTGCAGCGTGTAGGGGATTCCTGTCACACTCTCGCGGCGCAGGGGCAACGTGACGACACTGTGGGCGCCGCCGGCGCAACCCACTGTCAGCACGCCTTCCTCCTCGGAGTCGATGTTGATCATGGTTTTTCCGCGCAGGCAGGAGGTATCCAGTGCGGCGGCGCCCAGCATTCCTATTTCTTCATCGGAGGTGAATACCACCTCGAGGGGCGGGTGGGGAATGTTCTTGTTGTCAAGGAGCGCGAGCAGCATGGCAACGGCGATGCCGTCGTCGGCGCCGAGCGTCGTGCCGTCTGCACGGATATAGTCGCCGTCGGTTTTCAGGGTCAGACCGTCGCGGCGAAAGTCGATATTGCAGCCGTCCGTCTTTTCGCACACCATGTCAAGGTGCCCTTGCAGTATGACGGCGGGGTGATCCTCGTATCCCGCGCTTGCAGGTTTTGCGATGATGATATTGTTGGATTTGTCCTGACGGCAGTTAAGACCCCGGACGCGCGCGAACACCGCGCAGTAGTCGCTGATCAGCTTGGTGTTGCGGGAGCCGTGCGGCAGGTCGCACAGGGCTTCAAAGTACCGCATGACCTCACGCGGCTCAATCTCTTTCAGTACGTTCATGGAACAATCTCCCTCGGATGATTTACGCGCTTATTTTACCACACTTTTCTTTCCTTTTCAATTCCCCTATGTAAAAACAAAAGACCGATTGACAAAGCGCGGGCGGGAGAATAAAATGGAGAAAAGAGATTCACGAAAGGACCTGAGACGATGACAGAAGAATTGCAGTCGTTCTTTGATTATATTTCCGCTTCTCCCACCGCGCCCCACGCGGCAGCCGAAACGGTTGCGCGCCTTGGCGCCGCCGGATATGAAGCCCTGCGGGAGGACACGCCCTGGCAGCTTGTCATGGGCGGAAAATACTATGTGGTGCGCGGCGCGGCGGTCATTGCGTTCCGCCTGCCCTCGGAGCTGCCCTGCGGCGCCATGATGGTTGCCGCGCACGGGGATTCTCCGTCCTTTGCCCTCACGCCCTCCGGGAGCGCGGTCAGCGGGAAGTATACCCGCCTGACGGTGGAGAAATACGGCGGAATGCTGTCTGCCACATGGTTGGACAGACCCCTGTCGGTTGCCGGGGTGATTGCGGTGCGCGGCGCAAACGGCGCAGTAGAGACGAAACCGGTCAAGCTGGACCGCGACATGGCAGTCATTCCGAGCGTGGCGATTCATATGAACCGCAACGCCAACGAGAACGCATCCTACAATCCCGCTGTGGATATGCAGCCGCTTTGGGGCGGAAAGGACGCCGCGTCGCTGCTTGCCGTCATTGCCGATGAGGCGGGGGTTGCCGCCGAGGACATCCTTTCTCACCGCCTGTGGCTCTACAACCGGCAGGCGCCGACGCTTCTCGGCGCGGAGGGGGAATTTATCGGCTCCGCGCGGCTGGACGATCTGGCATGCGCGTTTACGGCGCTGGAAGCCTTTCTGAAAGCCACAGAGACCGCCGCCATGCCCCTGTACGCTTTGTTTGACAATGAGGAGGTCGGCTCGGCGACCCGCGGCGGCGCCGGCTCGGATTTCCTTGACAATGTTCTGCGCCGGATCTGCGAGGTGCTCGGTATGAACGAGGAAGAGCGGCAGTGCTTTGAGGCGCGCAGCTTCCTTGTTTCGGCGGATAACGCGCACGCGGTGCATCCGAATCATCCGGAATACGCCGACCCGCAGCACGCGCCAGAAATGAACGGCGGAGTGGTGGTCAAATACAACGCCAACTGCCGGTATGTGACCGACGCCGAGGGCGGCGCCGTCTTTGCCGAAATCTGCCGCCGCGCAGGGGTGCCCACGCAGGTCTACTGCAATCGCCCCGACATTCCGGGCGGTTCCACCCTCGGCTGTATTGCCGTTTCACACATGGGCGTGCGCGCCGCGGACATCGGTCTGGCACAGCTTGCCATGCACTCCTGCTTTGAGACCATGGGCAGCCGTGACATCGCCTTTATGATTCGCGCTCTGACTGCCTTTTACGGGACAGCTCTGGGCGTGGATGACCGGGGAAACGTATGCCTGATATAACAGGCGATTCCGGGTCGGACGTTTCACATTTTCTATCTGAGACAGCCGCACTTGTTCCGTGCGGCTGTTTTTTGTATAACGAAAACCACGCGATAGTCGCGTGGTTGAAAAGAGGTTAACCG
>CAMEJM010000023.1 GCA_945920215.1 uncultured bacterium | reverse complement strand
AGGGCTTTGCCCGAAAATGAAATACCACCCGCTTGGCGGGTGGATATTTATTGCGTTTGCGCGGTATTGTCCGTGAGATGCGGATATATTTGAGAAGCCGGCGGCATGGGAGGGAAGCACCGAACAGCGGCAAGAGGAACACTGCAAATGAAAAATCAGCTGAAAAGGAAGCAAAAACGGCTGGAAAATTGTTGATTTTCTTCAAAAATGCCTTGCGGAAACGGGTTTTTACTGTTATAATACTATATGACATAATTCGACAAGGGGGACTGTACCATGACCGTCATTCTGTACAACCCAAAGGCGCACAGCGACGCCGGGGAACGCGAGACAAGAGCCTGGGTGGAGGCGCACGGAGAATCCGTCGCGGACATGAAGAGCATTCTTGAGGTGGAGGATATGGGGGCGTTTGTCGCTGCGCTCGGCACGGATGATCGCCTGATTCTCTGCGGTGGGGACGGGACCCTGACCCGCTTTGCCAACGCGCTGCGCCACGTGGACGTCAAGGTGCCGGTGTACCTGACTGCCGTCGGAACGGGGAACGACTTTCTTTGCGACCTGCGCAACAGCGGCGTGACCGAAGACCCGGTACAGATCAACGACTATCTGAAGAATTTGCCGGTGGTCTATGTGAACGGGATGGAGCATACGTTTGTCAACGGGATCGGTTACGGCTTGGACGGGTATTGCTGCGAGGTGGGAGACGCCCTTGCCGCGCAGGGAAAAAAGATCAACTATTCCGGGATTGCCGTGAAGGGCATTCTCGGTAAATTCAAGGTGCGCAACGCCGACATTACCGTGGACGGCGTGACAAAACACTATGAAAAGGTTTGGCTGGCGCCGACCATGAACGGGCGCTATTACGGCGGCGGACTGATGTTCACCCCGTTCCAGGACCGTCTGAACGCCGAACGTACCGTGACGGTTGCGGTGATGTTCCGTGCGGGCAAGCTCAAAACCCTGCTGTCGTTCCTCAAGATTCCGAAAGGACAGCATACGACTCTGACCGATATTTACGAAGCGCGCGTCGGGCATGAAATCACCGTGCGCTTTGACAGCCCCTGCGCTTTGCAGATCGACGGTGAAACCGTTCTGAACGTCAGCGAGTACACCGTTCGCAGCGCGCCGCGCGCAGCGGAGTACGACAGAGAACGCGAGGCTGCCGCCGAAGCCGGAAGAGAGGAAACTCGACAGGAGGAACCCGTCGGCGTATGATAGTCGTAGTTGCGCAATTGCTTCTTTCTCTTGCAGGAGCGCTTCTTATCCCCGCACTGGCCCCTGTCCCATGGGGATGGGCGCCTCTGATTTTCGTGGGGATGTTCCTGGTCGCCAATATTCTGTATTTGGCGGTGCTGTATCTCATTTCCCTGTTTTTGGGACATAAGGTACCCGAAAAGGACAGCCGTTTCTGCCGCTTTGTGACGGTGCGCACCATCCAATGGATCTTTGTGATGCTGCGTATCAGCATCAAGGTGGAGGGCAAGGAAAAGCTGCCGCATTGTCCTATCGTGCTGGTCAGCAACCACCGTTCCGACTTTGACCCGATGGCGGTGCTTGCCGCGATGCCGGAGCGGCGGATCGCTTATATTTCCAAGCCGGAAAACCTGCGCATTCCGCTCGCGGGAGCGTTTGTCAACCGTTGCTCGTTCCTTGCCATCGACCGCGAAAACCCGCGCCGCGCGCTGGTGACGCTGCATGAGGCGGTCAACCTGATGAAGGGGCAGGGGCTCGACATCGGGATTTATCCCGAAGGTACGCGCAGCCGCACCGGGGATATGAAGTCCTTTAAGGAGGGGGCGTTTCTGATGGCGAAATGGGCGGGAGCGCCGATCGCAGTCATGGCAACCGAGGGGACCGAGCGTATCGCCGGGCACGTCATCGTGCGCCACAATCGGATTCATCTGCGTGTGGTAGAGGTGATTCCCGCCGAGGAGGTGGCGCGCCGCAGCGTTGCGGAGCTGACCGCTAAGGCGGAGACCATTCTGCGCCGCAACCTGAAAAACGGAGAAGAAGAAACATAACTCACGCGGCGGGGCAACGGGCGCCCCGCCGCGCTTTTGTACGCGCTTGCGGCGGCGCGCCGACAAACTCCGCGTTTTTCGGCTCTTTTCTTGACAATGGCATACGGGTAGGTTAAAATAGTACGGTAAATCATATGAAAAGGGGAATACCATGGAACCGACACAGCGTACGCGCTTGGCAGGCATTGCCAATGACATTCGCGCCGGCATTCTGCGCGGCGTTTATCATGCCGCAAGCGGACACCCCGGCGGCTCGCTCTCCATTGCGGACATTCTGACATATCTGTATTTCAAGGAAATGAAGATCGACCCGGAGAATCCGAAATGGGAGGACCGAGACCGCCTCGTGCTTTCCAAGGGGCACTGCGCCCCCGCTCTGTACGCCGCGCTGGCAGAGCGCGGATACTTTGATTCGAAGGAGCTTGACACCCTGCGCAAAATCGATTCCCGCCTCCAGGGGCATCCCGACATGAAAGGCACCCCCGGCGTGGATATGTCCTCCGGCTCCCTGGGGCTCGGCATTTCCTCCGCCTGCGGCATGGCGCTTGCGGGAAAATACAGGAAAAAGGATTACCGCGTATATTCCGTGGTCGGCGACGGGGAAAGCGAAGAGGGACAGGTCTGGGAAGCAGCCATGTTTGCCGCCCACTACCGGCTCGACAATCTCTGCGTGGTCGTTGACTGGAACGGCTTGCAGATCGACGGTCCCGTCACGGAGGTTATGAACCCCACGCCCCATGATGAAAAATTCCGCGCATTCGGCTGGAACGTCGTGACGGCGGACGCGCACGATTTCGATTCTTTGGAAGCCGCGTTCCAAGCGGCGCGCGCCTGCAAGGGTAAGCCTACCGCCATCATCGCAAAGTCGGTGAAGGGCAAGGGCGTTTCGTTTATGGAAAACAAGTGCGAGTGGCACGGCACCGCCCCCAAAGAGGAGCAGTACCGTCTCGCCATGCAGGAACTCGGACGCGGGGAGGACAAATAAATGCAAGAGAAAATCGCAACCCGTGAAGCATACGGACAGGCGCTGGTGGATTTGGGCGCCACCCATGATTTCGTGGTATTGGACGCAGACCTTGCGGCAGCCACAAAGACCTGTAAATTCAAAGCGGCATATCCCGACCGCTTCTTCGACTGCGGTATCGCGGAGGGAAACATGATGAGCGTGGCGGCGGGGCTTGCGGCTTCCGGCGTGATTCCGTTCGTTTCCTCTTTCGCAATGTTCGCGGCGGGCAGAGCCTTTGAACAGGTGCGCAATTCCATCGGCTATCCGCACCTGAACGTAAAAATCGGCGCAACGCACGCCGGCATTACCGTCGGCGAGGACGGCGCGACCCATCAGTGCAACGAAGATATCGCCCTGATGCGCACCATTCCGGGCATGACGGTCGTTAGCCCTGCGGACGCAGTGGAAGCAGCCGCGGCGGTGGAAGCGGCGCTTGCCGTCAACGGTCCGGTCTATATGCGTTTCGGCCGCGCCGCGGTGCCGGTCATCAACGACCGCGCCTCCTACCGTTTCAAGCTCGGCGAGGGCGTGACCCTCTCCGACGGCAGCGACGTGACCCTAATTGCCACGGGCATCATGGTGCATATGGCGCTCGAAGCAAGAGAAATGCTTGCGAAAGAGGGGATCAACGCCCGCGTGGTCAATATCCACACCATCAAGCCGCTTGACGCCGCGCTTGTGACAAAGTGCGCGCAGGAGACCGGCGCAATTGTGACCGCAGAGGAGCATTCCGTCATCGGCGGTCTCGGCGGCGCGGTGGCAGAGTGCGTGAGTGAGAATTGCCCTGTCCCCGTGATACGCGTGGGCGTGGAGGACAGATACGGGCGCAGCGGCACGGTTCCCGCATTGCTGGAATATTACGGTCTGACCGCCGCGCATATTGCGGAAGCGGCAAAGCGCGCCGTAAAACTGAAAAAATAACTGTTCCGCAAGCGCTGCACGAAGTAATAAAGTTAACCATTCCATTATAATTCGGATTGCGCGGAGCGGTGGTTGCCGCTCCGCTTTCTTATGTCCCGGAAGCGCCCGATTGGAGTCTTCTGATATAGCCCTGTACAGGAATGTATGAGTTGCACAAATTCGAATCATTTTCGAATGACAATTCCGACAAAATAACAGTTTCCTTTTTTGTCGAAACGTGTTAAAATAAAGTTAAGATTCGGTCGCAGAAATTGACGGCACCGCAAAAATGTGCAGGTCTTTTTTGGGCGAGACGGAATGGTGGATATATCGCGCAAACGGTTTTCCGCCCTTTTCTTTTTTCACACATGACATATGCGGAAAGGAGTCTCCCCATGGAAGCACTGGAACAGAAGATTCTGGCGGAAGGCAAGGTATTGCCGGGCAATGTTCTGAAGGTCGGCAGTTTTCTGAATCAGCAGCTTGACATTGCGTTTCTGCGCACTGTCGGCAAGGAGATCGCACGCCTTTTTGCAGACGCAGGCGTGACGAAAATCATGACCATTGAGGCGTCGGGGATTGCCATCGCTACCTTAGCGGCGGTTTCTTTGGGCGTTCCCGCGGTTGTGGTAAAGAAGCACGCTTCCGCAAACCAGTCAAAAGACGTGTATTCCGCCGAGATCGCGTCCTATACCCACGGCAATACTTATACCGCGGCGGTGGCAAAGGAATATCTGTTGCCGACCGACTGCATTCTGATTGTGGACGACTTCCTTGCATGCGGTAACGCAATCAAGGGAATGATGGAGATGGTGAACGCCGCGGGGGCAACTCTTGCAGGCTGTGCCATTGCCATTGAGAAGAAATTTCAGGGCGGCGGGGACGAACTGCGCGCGCAGGGGATCCGCGTGGAATCCCTCGCCATGATCGAGAGCATGTCCGATTCCGGGCTTCAATTCTATCACAAACCATAAGGTATCATTCTATCCTTATGGCTTTTTTCATCTGTTTTACAGCGGGCGTGCACCCGTGTAAATAAAATATTATTTGGAGGACATGATAATGTTCAAGAGAATTATGGCGCTTGTTCTGGCAGTGCTGATGTGTGCAACGATGACCGTTGCGCTCGCTTCCTGTGGGGAAGATGAAAAGCTGGGCGAGGGTGCGGAGCTTCTTCCGAGAAACACCGTGACCAAGAGCGAGGGTGTGACCATCCCCGCAGATTTCAAAATCGGTCTCATCTGCCTGCATGATGAGAACTCTACCTACGATAAGAACTTCATCGACGCGTTCAAGCAGGTCATGACAGCGCTTGAGATTCCGAGCGACCGTTACTTCATCAAGGCGGGTATCGGAGAAGATGACACCTGCGAGGCTGCCGCAAGAGACCTTGCCGGCAACAAGGGCTGCAACATCATTTTTGCAGACAGCTTCGGTCATGAGCAGTTCCTCAAAAAGGTTGCTCCCGACTTCCCGAACGTGCAGTTCTGCCATGCCACCGGTACTTCCGCCAAGACCGCAGGCATCGCAAACCTTCACAACGCGTTCGCATCCATCTATGAGGGCAGATACTGCGCAGGTATTGCCGCAGGCATGAAGCTCAACGAGATGATCAAGGACGGCAAGATTACGGCTGAGCAGGCAGTGATTGGTTATGTCGGCGCTTTCACCTATGCAGAGGTGGTTTCCGGTATGACTTCCTTCTATCTCGGCGCGAAGTCGGTTTGCCCCTCCGTCACCATGAAGGTTCGCTACACCGGTTCCTGGTATGACCAGGGCAAGGAGCAGGAAGCTGCTACCGCTCTGATTAACAACGACAAGTGCGTTCTGATCAGCCAGCACGCCGACTCTCTCGGCGCTCCCACCGCTTGCCAGCAGGCAGGTGTGCCCAATGTTTCCTACAACGGCAGCACCTATTCTGCCGGGGAAGACACGTTCTTGATTTCCTCCGCCATCAACTGGGCTCCTTACTTCCAGTATATCATTGAACAGTTCTGCAAGGGCGAGACTATCGCAACCGACTGGTGCGGCACCATTGCCACCAACTCCGTGGTTCTTTCCGGCTTGAACCTTGACGTTATCGCCGAGGGCACCGAAGCTAAGATCAAAGAGGCAATCAATGCTTTCAAGGCAGGCACCCTGCATGTATTTGACACTTCCACTTGGACGGTGAATGGTCAGCACCTGACCGAATACCTTGCCGATGTGGACGGCGATTTCACCGGTGAGACGAACGTAATCCACGACGGGTACTTCGATGAGTCCAATGCGGACAGCTTCCGTTCCGCTCCTTACTTCGACATCACCATCGATGGTATTACCAACCTGAACACTGTGAAGTGATTCCCTTACCGGGAAAGAACATTTTTCCACGGCCTTGGGAGCGCCGGCGTCCCCGGCGCTCTCAAGGCTACCTCTTTTTCATTATTCGGAGGTTCTTATGTCGGATAGCATTGCTTTGCAGCTGAGAAACATCTCCAAGCGGTTCGGGAGCATTCAGGCAGTCCGGAATGTCGATCTGGATGTCCGCCACGGTGAGATCCTTGCGCTCCTCGGAGAAAACGGGAGCGGCAAAACTACTCTGATGAACATGATAGCCGGAATTTATTTTCCGGACGAAGGACAAATTTTTGTGGACGGAGAAGAAGCAACCATCCACTCCCCCAAAGACGCGTTCCGCTATAAAATCGGCATGATCCATCAGCATTTCAAACTGGTGGATGTCTTTACAGCCGCAGAGAATATTGTGCTCGGCATCCGTGAAGGCGCTCGCTTCAATCTCTCGGAGACCGAGAAAAAAGTTGCGGATATTACAGAAAAATACGGATTCGAAATAGATCCGCGGAAGAAAATTTATGACATGGCTGTTTCGGAGAAGCAGACCGTGGAGATTCTGAAGGTTCTTTACCGCGGTGCAGATATACTCATTCTCGACGAGCCGACGGCGGTGCTGACGCCGCAGGAGATCGATAAGCTCTTTGCGGTGCTTCGCCGGATGCGTGAGGACGGGAAATCCATCATCATCATTACGCACAAACTGCACGAGGTGATGGCAATCTCCGACCGGGTGGCGGTTTTGCGCAAGGGCGAGCACATTGCCACGGTGGAGACGGCGAAAACCACGGAAGCGGAGCTGACCGAAATGATGGTCGGCAAAAAGGTGACGCTCAACATTGAACGGAGCGAGCCGAAAAACTCAGCAGACCGTCTGACGGTAGAGGGGCTGAGCCTGAAAAACCACGAGGGCACGCAGGTGCTCGACAATGTCTCTTTCACCGCGCGTTCGGGTGAGATCCTCGGCATCGCGGGGATCGCGGGCAGCGGGCAGAAAGAGCTTTTGGAGGCAATCGCCGGGCTGCAGCATCTGGAGAGCGGCGACATGATCTTCCGCAACCCCAAAAAGGATCAGCCGGTGACCTTCTTCCATAAGGATCTGCACCGGGTCAAGCAGCTTGCCGCAGAGGGCGCCTTCCGCTATGAGGACGGGAAAACGGTAGACTTTACCGGTATGTCGGACAAGGAGATCCGACAGATTGTCAACGACGGCAAGGTGCTGTTCAAGGAAGATGAGATTATTGACCTTAAGGACAAAACGCCGCTTCAGATACGTGAGCTCGGCATTCGTCTTTCTTTTGTCCCCGAAGACCGTCTCGGTATGGGGCTTGTCGGTAACATGGATATTGTGGACAATATGATGCTCCGCAGCTACCGAAAGGGAAAGTCTGTATTTGTCGACCGTACCAAGCCCGGCGCGCTTGCCGACAAAATCATTCATGATTTGCAGGTAGTCACGCCGTCGGCGCATACGCCCGTCCGTCGTCTTTCCGGCGGTAATGTGCAGAAGGTGCTGGTAGGCAGAGAAATCGCCGCCGCGCCGAAAGTGCTGATGGCTGCGTACCCGGTGCGCGGACTTGACATCAATTCCTCCTACATGATTTACAACCTGCTCAATGAGCAGAAAGAAAACGGCACCGCCGTGATCTTTGTAGGGGAGGATCTGGACGTGCTGATCGCCCTTTGCGACAGGATCCTGGTCATGTGCGGCGGCAAGGTCTCCGGCATTGTGGACGGCAGAGGCGCCCAAAAAGAAAAAATCGGTCTTATGATGACAAAAACCGAAGGGAGTGTTTGAGATGGAAGAAAAGGACTCTGTTGTGGAAGTTACTTCTCCCGTCGGCGGCGATGAGCCGCAGGAAAAGAAAGCCAGAACCCCGCTCTTTCATGTCACCAAGCGGGCACAGATCGGCTGGCAAAAGGCAATCGGGATTCGCGTCATCGCCATTTTTGCGGCGCTTGTACTTTGTGCTATCATCACCGTTTTGTGTACCGGCGACAACCCTTTCTCGGTGTTTAAAACCGTTGCGGAGGGGGCTTTCGGAAAGGGAAGAACGCTGGTAACCGTGCATGATATCGCCATTCTGCTTTGCATTTCGCTTGCCGTCACCCCTGCGTTCCGGATGCGCTTCTGGAACATCGGCGCGGAAGGGCAGACCCTCATCGGCGGTCTTGCCACCGCAATTGTCATGCTGAATCTGCACGACAAGGTACCGACAGCCCCTTTGGTGCTGATCATGCTGGTAGCGGCAGTGGCGGCAGGCGCGCTTTGGGGCTTTGTTCCGGCGTTTTTCAAGGCGCGTTGGAATACCAATGAAACCCTCTTTACACTGATGATGAACTATGTAGCCATCCAGTTGGTGGAATATTTCCTGAAGATTGCGGACAAGACCGGCTCCAACGTCGTGGGACCCAACCTGCTCGGAACAGGCATCCCGAACCTTTTCGGAGTGCAGTATCTGCTCAACATTTTAGTAGTCGCAGTTCTGACAGGCGTGCTGTATGTCTATTTGCAGTACAGCAAACACGGCTATGAGATTTCCGTGGTCGGGGAAAGCGAGAACACCGCAAAATACATCGGCATCAATGTCCGCCGCGTGATCATCCGCACCATGCTGGTGTCGGGTGCGATCTGCGGTCTTGCAGGGCTTCTGATCGTCGGCGGTGCGTCGCACTCCATCAACTCCAATATTGTGGACGGCAGAGGCTTTACCGCCATCATGGTTTCATGGCTTGCCAAATTCAATCCGTTATACATGATTCTCACCACATTCCTGCTGGTCTTCCTTGACCGGGGCGCGGATGAGATTTCCACCCGTTTCGGGCTCAGCTCCTCTTTCTCGGCGATTCTGACCGGTGTGATTTTGTTCTTCATCATCGGTTGTGAGTTCTTCATTAACTATCAGGTTCACTTCGACCGGCGCCCCTTTGCCAAGGCAAAGAAGCAGTGTGAGCCACAGATAAAGGAGGAAGAATAAGATGAACTTTATCGCTCAGTTTTTGCAACGCGCGATTCTGCAAGGTACGCCGCTTCTCTTCGGTGCAACCGGGGAAATCATTACCGAAAAATCCGGGAATCTGAATCTCGGCATTCCCGGTATCATGTATGTCGGTGCCATTTCCGGCGTGATCGGCGGGTTCTTCTATCAGAATTCCGTCAAGAGCGTCAACCCCTTCCTTGCAATCATGATTCCGCTTCTTTCCTGCCTGCTCGGCGCTTTGCTGGCGTCTTTGATTTATTGTTTCCTCACGATTACTCTGCACGCCAATCAGAATGTGACGGGGCTTGCCCTGACGACGTTCGGCGTAGGGTTCGGTAATTTCTTCGGCGGGTCGCTGATTAAGATTACCAAGAGTGAGGTTCCTTACGTCGCGCTGACAAAAATCGCCAAATACTATCACAGCAGTTTCCCCTTTGCCAAGAAGCTCGGCTGGTTCGGCACTTTGTTTTTCTCTTATGGCTTCCTTGTTTACCTTGCCGTGATTCTTGCCATTGTGGCAACCGTGCTGCTCAAAAGGAGCCGGATCGGCTTGCAACTGCGAGCGGTGGGCGAAAACCCCGCCACCGCGGATGCCGCCGGCATTAACGTGACAGGATACAAGTATTTTGCCACCTGTATCGGCGGTATGGTCGCCGGGCTCGGCGGACTTTACTTCATTATGGACTACTCCGGCGGGATCTGGTCCAACAACGGCTTTGGCGACCGCGGCTGGCTGGCGATTGCTATCGTCATCTTCGCCATGTGGCGTCCGAACCTTGCGATTTTCGCTTCCTATCTCTTCGGCGGGCTGTATATCCTTTTCAATTACATCAACGCAAAAATGCAGCTTCTCCCAATCATCCAGATGATTCCTTACGTGGTCACCATACTGGCATTGATCCTGACAAGTATCCGCAAAAAGCGCGAGAATCAACCTCCTGCCTCTCTCGGACTGTCCTATTTCCGCGAGGAACGGTAAGGCGGACTTCCGACAAATACAAAATCCGGCGCGGCGCCAAACGGCGCCGCGCCATTTCTTTTTGTTTTCGCCAATGCGGTCGAAGCGGGAAGATACGTGATTTTTCATGCTGCTCTCGCAATTGCCCGTTGACATTCGGTTTCCGTTATGATAAAATAAAACGGTCTGATAGGGATATAGCCAAGTCGGTTAAGGCACAGGACTTTGACTCCTGCACGCGCTGGTTCGAGTCCAGCTATCCCTGCCAACAAAAAGTCTCCCGCGGATGCGGGGGACTTTTTGTTGGCGGGCATCTTGGTATCGCAACGGCGTGTGGGAGTCGTAAAGTCCTGTGCCGAGAATGCGCAAAGCGCATTCTCATAAGCGGCACCCTGAAAGGCAGGACATGAGAGCGACATGGAAACGGGGTGCCGCGGGACAGCGTACTTTGACGCCTGTACGCGCTGGTTCTCCGACGGCTCGAGGGAAGCAACTCGAATCGGCGACTCGTTCCTCCTCCCCGATTCTCGAAGCCCCTCTCGGGCACGTCGCCAAAAACAAGCCGCAGGCGTGTTTTCGGCTCGTTTACCGGCTATCCCTGCCAACAAAAAGTCTCCCGCGAATGTGGGGGACTTTTTGTTGGCGGGCATCTTGGTATCGCAACGGCGTGTGGGAGTCGTAAAGTCCTGTGCCGAGAATGCGCAAAGCGCATTCTCATAAGCGGCACCCTGAAAGGCAGGACATGAGAGCGACATGGAAACGGGGTGCCGCGGGACAGCGTACTTTGACGCCTGTACGCGCTGGTTCTCCGACGGCTCGAGGGAAGCAACTCGAATCGGCGACTCGTTCCTCCTCCCCGATTCTCGAAGCCCCTCTCGGGCACGTCGCCAAAAACAAGCCGCAGGCGTGTTTTCGGCTCGTTTACCGGCTATCCCTGCCAACAAAAAGTCTCCCGCGAATGTGGGGGACTTTTTGTTGGCGGGCATCTTGGTATCGCAACGGCGTGTGGGAGTCGTAAAGTCCTGTGCCGAGAATGCGCAAAGCGCATTCTCATAAGCGGCACCCTGAAAGGCAGGACATGAGAGCGACATGGAAACGGGGTGCCGCGGGACAGCGTACTTTGACGCCTGTACGCGCTGGTTCTCCGACGGCTCGAGGGAAGCAACTCGAATCGGCGACTCGTTCCTCCTCCCCGATTCTCGAAGCCCCTCTCGGGCACGTCGCCAAAAACAAGCCGCAGGCGTGTTTTCGGCTCGTTTACCAGCTATCCCTGCCAACAAAAGTCTCCAGCATTCGCGGGACGTTCATCAGACAGTAAAACAGGCAAAAGGCGTGCCCACTTTTGTCACGCCTTTTGCCTTAAGAGGATAGCCGTATTCGCGGCGCAAGGGGGTGTAGCCCCTTGTTCGAAACGCAGCGATGCAAAACACTCCGGACATTCAGGTGTCCTGGGTGTTTAGTTTCGCAGAGCGCACAAACGGGGTTACTCTGTATAGAAGTGCGCCCTTGTATTTGTTCGACAAACTGGAATTTGCTGCAATTAACCATTGGACACAGTATTTTGTTTCCCATATTTTTCTTTCATTTCTTTCGTATGTGCATGAAGGAGTTCCAGCGCCCGTGTCTGAATGCCGGAGAGATTCGTATGATCCGTATCTGCAAACTCGAGTTTAAGCCTCGCAGAAGCGATTGCATGACCATCGTTCGTTTTGCTTTCATCCGCTTCCGATAAAAACTTTTGCAACAATCCCAAATCGTTGGAGTAATGGAGCTCCACAAGTTTTGCCCGGTATTCCAGCTCCGGAGCTTTGATGTCCGGAAATTGTTTCATATCTACGGTATGCTGTGCTTCGTGCTTCAGAAGAGAAACGAGAAACCGCTCGCTATCAAAATCATATGCCTGTTCGATGCAGTTGATCGTGCCATCGGGCGAAGCCCAGCCACCCGTACCGTACCTGCCGAAGGTCAGATAATCCATCCAACTGCGGAATACAAAGCCCTTGAGAATATTGACAGTGTACTCTGCTGTACCGTCCGGCAGCTCTACGCTGTAAACGGTAGGTACGGTATCCTTCCAGACATAGGGGCCGTAATAGCCCTGGGTAGCGCCAAAGACAGCATGATAGCCATGTTGTTCAAACACGGCACACAACCGCCGAGCAAGCTGATCCTCCTCTGCCTCCGGCATATCCAGTAGGGCTTTTAACCGGGTCAGCAGCTTGTCAGCGGCTTCTTCTGCGGGTAAACCGCAATAAAAAACATCCCGATAATATACCTGATATAACAGCAGTATTTGGTTGAGAAATTCCGGCACATCATAGGCGCGGTATTCGCAGTTTTCAAAAATAGCGATGTAAGCCGGGAGGATGCCTTGAAATTCCTCGTGTTCACGCATATACGCAATGGCGCCCTTCATGTCGCCATTTATGAAAAAGTCCCGGATTTGCATGGCTATTTCGTCACTCCTCCCATGATTCGCCTTTCGTTCTCCCCGGCAAATTCCGATTTTTTTTCGGTCTGTTCGATTCCATATTATCACATAACAGGATAAAATACAAGAACAGGTGCAGCAGTGCATACTACTGCGACCGGTAACCGTCTTATGAGCCCCGCACTTTCGCCGGGGCGAAAAAACAGATACTGCAATCAAAAACGACCGGAGAAGAATCAGTGCTTCTCCGGTCGTTGGTTATATGAAAATCTCCAGACAAACCGAAAGGTATGTTTCTACATGAAAATATTGCATATAACTAAACCAATGTTCAACAAGATGAGCAAATGCAGGATTATATGATACAGATCCGGAATGAGTTTTGTTTCACCGGCGGGAATAATATGGACGGTATTTTTGAAGCAGTCATTATATCCTTTTAACTTCTTCTCCGAAGCACCAAAAATAGTATAATACCAATGGCA
>CAMEJM010000022.1 GCA_945920215.1 uncultured bacterium | reverse complement strand
GGTGATGATGCCGGTCGTGGCGAAAGTTTCGACGGCGGCGCGGGACATGGGGTCCCGGCGCAGCAGTTCATCCAGAATGGCATCCGAAATCTTATCGCAGATTTTATCGGGGTGCCCTTCCGTGACGGATTCCGATGTAAACAGTCTTTTGCTCATGATTCTTTCCTCATTTCCGATTGTATCAAAAAGCGAGCGGCCTGACAGAGACAAGCCGCTCGTATAAAACGCTTATCTGTCCGGAATTGGCACCTTGTCGTCCGACAGGTTGCCGTGGCTTCACAGGGCCAAGTCCCTCCGCCACTCTTGATAAGATTGATTCAATTTTGAACGCTCCTATTGTAACACAGAGAAAGCGCTATTGCAATAGGTTGCCGCATATTTTTATGCGGGGACAAAGCGGGCTTACTTCAGCGTCACCACCGTCACGCCGGAATCTCCCTCTCCGACGTTGCCGAGGCGGAAGGATTTCACGCGCGGGTCGGCTTTCAACTCCCGATGGAGAGCGGCGCGCAGTGCGCCCGTCCCCTTTCCGTGTATGATCCGCACGGTATCCATGCCGGAGAGTACCGCCTCATCCAGATACCTGTCAACCTCGAACCATGCGTCGTCGCCGTATCTGCCGCGGACGTCCAGCTCGGGCTTGAATGCCGCGACGCCGCCGCGGCTGACAGAGGTCTCCGAGCGCGGTTTGTTTTTGTCTTTCTCCTTGCGCTTCACATCCTCGCTGAGGCGGATATCCGTCAGCGGCACCTTACCGCGGAATACGCCGGCTCTCACGTCTACCGTCTTTCCGTCCGGCAGTGCGGTGACCTCCCCTTCTGTGTGATAGGAGACGATGTACACTTTATCGCCGACTTTGAGCGGGCGCGGGAGGTGATACTCCTCCCCCGCCGTCGCGTCGTCAAATTCGGTTTGCTCCCACGTGTCCTCCCCGCGTCTGATCTGCTCCCGCACGGCGCGGCGCGCACGCTCCAGTTCCTGCGCCAGATTGCCTTTCTCCTGCTTTTTGCGCAGGTCGTCAAGCTGCTTGAACACGAACTCGCTGCTGATGCGGGCGCTGTCAAGGAGCTGTCTTGCTTTTTCGCGGTCGCGCTGAACGCTTTTTTCGGTTTCGGCAAGCTTTTGCTTCAGGCGGATCTCCGACTCGCGCTTGAATATCTCATAGTCGTGGCGCATTTGCTCCGTCTCCGCCTTGGCGCGTTCCATTTCGGTACGCGTTTCATCAAGCTGCTCAATCACGGTTTCAAAACGACGGTTATCCTCCGCGACAAGAGCGCGGGCGCGCTCTACCACCGCAGACGGCAATCCAAGCTTTTCGGAGATGGCGAAGGCGTTGGATTTTCCGGGGGTGCCGACGATCAGGCGATAGGTCGGGCGCAGCGTCTCCACGTCGAACTCACAGCTCGCGTTCATCACGCGCGGCGTATCAAGCGCATACATTTTCAGTTCGGTATAATGCGTGGTGGCGGCGGAAATTGCGCCGGCGAGACGGGTCTGCTCCAAAATGGAAATGGCAAGCGCCGCGCCCTCCACGGGGTCGGTCCCCGCCCCAAGTTCATCAAACAGGACAAGAGAACGGTCGGTGACGTCGCGCAGGATTCCCACCACATTCACCATGTGGGAGGAAAATGTGGAAAGGGATTCTTCAATGCTCTGGTCGTCTCCGATGTCCACCAGTACGGCGTCAAACACGCCGATACGGCTCCCCTCATCTGCCGGAATGTGCAAGCCGGACTGCGCCATGGCGGCAAAAAGCCCCATGGTTTTCAGGGTCACGGTTTTTCCGCCCGTATTGGGGCCCGTGACAATCAGCGTATCATATTCTCCGCCCAGCGATATGCTGACCGGCACCACCTTTTCCCTGTCGATGAGCGGGTGGCGCGCCCGGCGCAGATCGATCCTCTGTTCCTCCGTAATTTCAGGTTCTGCGGCATCCATACGGAGCGAGAGAGAGGCGCAGGCAAAAATGAACGCCAGCTCGGTCAGGTTTTGGTAATTGAGCCTCAGAGAACCGCCGAAATCCGCACATTCGGCGCTGAGCTGGGCAAGAATCCGTTCTATTTCCCGCTGTTCCCTGATTTCCAGCGCGCGCAGCTCGTTGTTGGCGTCAACCACCGCCATCGGCTCGATAAACACGGTCGCCCCGGAGGAGGAGGTATCGTGGATAATGCCTTTCACCTCGTTGCGGTATTCCTGTTTAACGGGCACCACATAACGCCCGTCCCGCATGGTGACGATATTTTCCTGCAAAGCGCGCTGGCGGCTGCCGGTCACGTAACTTGTCAGGCTGTCCTTAATGCGCGCGTGCGCGGCACGGATGCCGCGGCGGATATCGGAGAGCGCGGGGCTGGCGTCGTCCGCGATGACCTCGGGAGAAATGATACAGGCAGAAATATGCTTTTCAAGCGCCGCGTTCGGAAGTAGTCTGCCGAACACCTCGTCAAGCCCGGTTTCAAACGTTCTGTCGGCGCGGGAATAATCGATACAGCCTTTGACCGAACGCAGCATGGAAGCGATATGGAGCAGTTCGCCTGCCGTCAGGGTGGCTCCCTTTTCCGCGCGTTCGGCGGACTCCGGAACATCGGGCTGCGCGTCAAAGGGCGGGGTTCCTTTTCTGTCCATAAGACGGCGCGCGTCCGTGGTTTTTGCCAAGCGGCGCTTCACCGTAACCGAGTCGTCGGAGGGGCGAAGCGACATGGCTTTTGCCTTTGCACCCGTTGTGGCGCAAAGGTGGGAAAGCATCTCGAGAATTTTGTCAAATTCCAGAAGCGTCAGCGTTTTGTCAGTAAAAATCATGTGTTTCCTATCAATCGATTACCTGTTTATAAAAAGCGAGCGACGCAAATTTGCGGTCGATATGCCAGCACAGAAATTCCTCGGTGGCATATGAGAGCAGATGCGTTTCGTCCTCCTCCAGGCGGAAAGAAAAAATACGGTCGGGCGAAGCATGGAGAATGTATCGGATAGCCGCACGGACGCCGTCTGTCAGAAGCGCCACCTGCGCGGCGCCCTCGTACTCCGCCTGCTCTGCGCGTGCTGCAAGTCCCTCGCGGCAATCGCGGCAAATCAGATGCCCCTCCGGAATGTGCAGGACAAACTCGCCTTCCGTCGCGCCGCAGTAGGCGCAGGCGTCCACATCCGGCATAAAGCCGAGAAGCGCCGCAATACGCAATTCAAACACCGCCTTGATATGCGGCAGGGGGTGCAGGGCGCGGGAGATGGCGTACAGGGTGTTGAGGGTCAGGCGCAAGAGTTCTGTATCCGGCTGTTCGGTGCCGGTGAAAGAAATGACCTCGCAGACATAGGAGGCAAGCGCCGCGCGGTCAATCCCGGTGCGCAGCTCGTAAAAGGTTTCCTCAAGCGCAGCTTCCCTGACCGAGTAGCGCCCCCCTTGCTCCGCGAGCAGAAATTTCCCGTAGCAGAACTGCTGTGTTGCCGCCATATAACGGTTTTTAAGCTGGCGTGCGCCGCCGGCGTACACCGTCAACAGCCCCCGCTCCGCCGTCAGAAGCGAAATCAGGCGGTCGCGCTCCCCCACGTCGGTCACGCTGACGACCAGCCCGCGTACCTCTTCGGTATTGACAGGCGCTTTCATTCTTCCCTGTACCCGAGGTCGTTCAGGTTGAACGTGCTGTCGCGCCAGTTTTCTTTGACGCGCACCCACAAATCCAGAAAGACCTTGGTGCCGAAGAACTTTTCAAGGTCGGCGCGCGCCATGGTGCCGATTCGTTTCAGCGAGGCTCCGTTTTTGCCGATGATAATCCCCTTGTGCGCCGCGCGCTCACAGTAGATATCCGCACGGATCCGCACCATTTTTCCCTCTTCCTTGAATTCCTCAATGGAGACGGCGGTGCCGTGGGGGATCTCGTCGCTCAGGCTCCGCAACAGCTTTTCACGGATGATTTCCGCGGCTATCTGCCGCTCCGTCTGGTCGGTCACAATATCGTCGGGGAAAAACCACGTGCTGTCGGTCAGATAGCGCTTGCATTCGTCCACAACGATCTCAACGTTTTTCCCCGCTTTCGCGGCGGTGGGCACCACCGCGTCAAACGGAAACGCCTCCGAATATGCGGCAATCGTCTTTGCCACATTGGCGGCGGTCACGGCGTCGGTCTTGTTCACGACAAGGATCGCGCCCAAACCGCTCCTGCGGAGATTCTCGATAATCCCCGCTTCAATGTCGCCGACCGCCTCGCGCGGTTCCACAACAAGAATAGCGGCATCGGCGCCGCCGAGGGTATCCCCGGCAGTTTTCACCATGAAATCTCCCAACTTGGTGCGCGGACGGTGCATCCCCGGCGTGTCGAGAAAGACGAACTGGTCGTCCCCTGCCGTGTGAATCCCCGTGATACGGTTCCGGGTCGTCTGCGGGCGCTTGGAAACGATAGCCACCTTCTCTCCGAGAATGGCGTTGAGCAAAGTCGATTTCCCGACGTTCGGTCTGCCGACAATTGCGATAAATGCGGTTCTTTTCATGACTTCTTTTTGTCCTTTGCGTTCCGGCTGTCGGTTATGGTTGCGATGATAGCGCGCTGGCGGACGCACATATCCTCCTCGTCCTCCGGAGACGTCTCATGGTCGTATCCGAGCAGGTGCAGCGTGGAATGAATACACAAAAACGCCACTTCGCGCAGAAAACTGTTCCCCACCTCGTCCGCCTGCGTCCGGGCGCGCTCAAGCGACAGCACGATGTCCCCAAGCGGCACGGGTACCAGCGGACTTTTGCGCGCTTCTCCCGGCTCAAACTGCGGGAAAGACAGAACGTCGGTGGCAGTATCCTTGTTCCGTGTTTTACGGTTCAGTTCTTTGATATAGGCATTGTCGCAAAAGGTCACGGACACCTCCGTTTCCCTGTCAAAATGCTCATAGGCAAGCGTGGCGGCAACCGCCGAGCGCACCGCTGTTTTCATGCGGTAATCCGCATGGATATTCTCCCCCGCCTCGCCGAAATCCAGCCAAAGACGGTACTTGTCCTTACAATAGTGTTTCACGCTGTTACTCCTTATTCCGATTGACGCGGTAGGTGCGGGGTGCGCTTTTCGGCTTGTCCCGCTCATACTGCTCATAGGCTTTGATGATTCTCTGTACCAAGCGGTGGCGGACGACGTCCCGCTCCGAAAACTCGTGAATGGCGATTCCGTCAATGCCGCGCAGGATCTGCGTGGCGACGGCAAGCCCGCTCTTTTTCCCGCCTGGCAGGTCGGTCTGCGAGGGATCCCCCGTGACGACCGCCTTGGACTGAAAGCCGAGACGGGTCAGGAACATTTTCATCTGCTCGCAGGTGGTATTCTGCGCTTCATCGAGGATGATAAAGGAATCGTCGAGGGTTCTGCCGCGCATATACGCGAGAGGCGCGATCTCAATGGTGCCGCGCTCCAGATGGCGGGCGAAATTTTCGCTGCCCATCATTTCATACAGCGCGTCGTAAAGGGGGCGCAGGTACGGGTCGATTTTATTCTGCAAATCCCCGGGCAGGAAACCGAGCTTTTCCCCCGCCTCCACTGCCGGGCGGGTCAGAATGATGCGGCTGACCTGCTTGTTGCGCAATGCCTCCACCGCCATGGCGACCGCCAGAAAGGTTTTACCCGTGCCGGCGGGACCCACGCCGAGAATCACGGTGTTGTTGCGCACCGCTTCCACATACCGCCGCTGTCCGACCGTCTTGGGACGGATGGGCTTGCCGCGGTTGGTGATACAGATCACGCTTTTGTCAAGCTCTCCCAGCTCTTCTCCCTGACCGTCGCGCACCATGCCGATGACGTATTCGACGCTCTGTTCCGTGACCGCGTCCCCCGACGCCGTCATGCGCTTGAGGTATTCCAGCGCAGCGGCGGCAAGCTCCACCGCTTCGTTCTCTCCCTCAATGACCATAGCGTCCCCTGCTTCCGGGTCACCGGTGCGCTGATTGTGGACCGTAACTCCCAAGCGCTCCTCAAGCAGACGGATATTGGCGTCCGCCGCGCCGAAGATCGCCGCCGTCTGATCGGCGGATACGGTCGTGATGATTTTCTGCGACATTTTGTACTCCGTGTTCCGTGCGTATGTATTTACGATTTATATTTTACTGATTCTCCACCTCAAATGCAAGTAATTTTGCAATATTGGTTTCATAAACAAGGTGGCAGCGCATCACGTAGGCGTCGCCCTCGATTCCCTCTGCACAGGTACGGGAAATCAGGGTGCCGTCCCCCACGGTGTTCGCAACCCGCAGGCGGAGTTCCGCCGCCGCCATTCTGGCTGTCTCTGCCTCCCCGTAAACCTGTTCCCGCAGTTCGGTGCGGGTCTCCGTGCGCAACTCCACCGACACCGGCAATCTGACGCACCCGAAAAGGTACAGTTGCTTGCGCTCCGTCACCGGGTGCTCCCCTTCGTCTCCGAACGTGAATGTGCGTCCGAATACCGTCAGAGAAATTTCCCGCGTCTTTCGGCTGACCACCTGCTCCCGCTCCGTGGCAAACGGAACGGTGACAACAACGTCCTCCTCCACCTGTCCCCTGACATCGGCATGAGCGCCCAAAATGCGGGTGCCGCCCACGTCTGTGATGATACCGCTGACCAAAATATCCCCCGCCGCCACCGTCTGCCCGATTTTCACGGCGGCGGTCCCGGAATAGACCGTCATATCCGTAATCAACGCGTCTCTTGACGCAACCACGTTACAAGGAGGAGCCGTATTTTGCGTGTCCTCCCCGTCTTTTTTCGGTATCAGCTCCACCTCTGCGACCACCCCGCGCAGATGTACGGTGGCAAAGGCGGCGCTGCTGTCGCGCAGCAGATAGGAGGAGGCGAGCGCGTCGGGATCCAAGTCTCTCAGGCGCTTCCCCTCCGTCAGTCCGCACTCCGCCAGCACCGACAGCACACGGTCCTCGTCTATATCGGTATCCGCTGTCACGCGCACTTCCCACACCATACCACTGAGCCATATGTAAAGCAGTAAGGAAAGAAAAAAGCCTACCAGAAGCCCGGGATGGTGAAGCAGTTTTTGCCCAAGTCCCGCAATGCCGCCGCGCCCTCCCTTTTTATACCCTATTCCCGCCGTCCGCAACACCTCTTCCGTGCGGCGCGTATCGAACAGCGGCACGCGGAATGTCACCGTTTCTTCTTTCTCCCGCTCCCCGTATATGACTATCCCATATTGCAGCAGCAGATTCAGGAGACGAAGCTGCTCTTTCTTATCCACCGTATAGACGTCGTACCCAATCAATCCCCGCACGGTTTTTTCCCCTCCCCGAAGCATATTTTTCTGACCCGCCCGACGACCTCCGCCACACGGTTCCCGTAAGAGCGGCACCACAACTCCTCGCCGACCACGCTCACGCATTCCCCACGGTGATAGAATGCCACCAATTCGTGACTGTACGCCAGAATTTCCTCACAGTCGCAGACCAAAACGCTTTTTCTTCCGCCGCCGATGCGCTTTACTTCCACGCGGAAGCCGGAAAGCAGGGGGAGCGGCGACGGGGGAGTCATGCCCCTTTCCTGTTTCTTTCGTCTTGTCATGTTTGCTTGTCTCCTCCTGTATATTGTATCAAAACATGGTATGTAATGAAGGAGTCCGCTATGACGTATCCTGCCCGCAAGAATCTGCTGTTGCTGCCGTTTCTGACTCTGATGATCCTCTTTCTTTTAGCCTCCAAGGAGGTAGGCGCCGGGGTACAGGCGGGACTGCGGCTGTCTTATCTTGCCATTATACCGTCGGTATTTCCGTTCTGCATTTTCTCGTCATATTTTACAAGCATAGAACCTCCTCGCAAACCCGGCTGTATTTCCCGCACCTTTACGCGCGTGTTTCATCTCCCGCCGCAAGCCGCTGTCACTTTTCTCATCGGGCTGCTGTGCGGCTTTCCCTTGGGTGCCAAAGCCACGGCGGACGGCTACCGCGCGGGCATATATACCAAGCGGCAGGCGGAGCGTATGCTCTGCTTCTGCAACAACACCAGTCTTTCTTTTCTGCTTTCGGGCGTGGGGGGAGCGATGCGCGGCAGTCTCCGCGACGGAATCGCACTGTTCTGCGTGCAAACCCTGCTTGCCCTGTGTTTGGCTGTTCTGACAGGCGTCTCCGACCGCAAAAAAAGCATTGATTTACAAATACCCCCGTCTCATCCGACTTCGACGCCTTTCTCCTTTCCCAAAGCCGTCACGGACGCGGTGTCTTCCACCTTGACCGTCTGTGGATTTGTCGTCTTTTTCTCGGCACTTCTTTCCATGCTCTCCTCCTGTCTTCCAACAGCAGCCTATCTCTCCGTCGCCGCCTTTCTGGAGGTCGGCAGCGCCTGCGCCGCGGCGGCAGCAGTACCCCACGGCTTGGTGATATCGGCTTTCGCCGTGTGCTTTTCCGGCTTTTCGGTACATATGCAAGCCGCCGCCATGCTCCAGGGAACCGACCTTTCCATGAAACAATACTTTCTTGCGAAGCTCTTTTCCGGCGTAGCCGGCGCCGCACTGATCTATCTGTACACGCAATTCCCCTCTTGACGGCTCCTCCTTGCCATGCTACAATGAAAACAGAAAAAGCGGTTTTATCCGCCCGCGCTCATACGTTGTACATTCTTCAAGCCGAAAGGAGCCGACCGTGAAAAAGCAAAACGCCGCCAATCAAACGCGTGACCCCCTGCCCTCCTGCTCGTTCTGCGAATATGCAAAGGAAAATGCGGGGGACAGCGATTTTGTGTACTGTACCCGCTCCGCCTGCGAAATTTCCGCGGGAGGTCTTTGCTCAAACTATATCTATGACCTGCTGAAGCGCCGTCCCCTTCGCCTACGCCTGACCGGCCACCTGTCTCCCGGACTTCTGGACGACTGACGCACCCACCTCGCAAGCCGTTTCGCTTTTCCCTGTCGCCCGCAAACCGGCGACTCAAAACACAATTTTCACAGCGCAACGCAAAAGGCGCCCCTCAGCTGAGGGGCGCCTCTCTTCATGCCGTCTTCCGAAACGGAACGGCAGTGCGTTTGAAATTCAAATCAATCTGCCAGTCTTGCTTTCAGCGCTGCAAGCTCTTCTTTCAGGGTTGCGGGCACATGGTCGCCGACCTGCGCGTAGAATTCCTCGATATTGCCGATGTCTTCCAGCCAAGCCCCGCGGTCGACGGACAGCAGGTCGCGGATCGTATCCACGGTGATATCGTTCATGCCTTCGATATTGATATCCTCTGCTTTCGGCACATACCCGATTGCAGTCTCGACTGCGTCAACCTTGTCTTCGCAGCGGTCAAGAATCCAGAGCAGAACTCTGAAGTTGTCGCCGAAGCCGGGCCAGATGAAATGTCCTTCGTCATCGGTACGGAACCAGTTGACGTGGAAAATCTTCGGTGCGTGCGCAATGGCCTTGCCCATATCGAGCCAGTGCTGCCAATAGTCACCCATGTTATAGCCGACAAACGGGCGCATCGCCATCGGGTCACGGCGGACAACGCCGACCGCACCGGCGGCTGCCGCAGTCGTCTCGGACGCCATAATGGAGCCGACAAAGGTGCCGTGCTGCCAGTTAAAGGACTGGTAAACCAAAGGAGCGGTCTTTGCGCGGCGACCGCCGAAAATGATAGCGGAAATCGGAACGCCCGTGGGAGAATCAAACTCCCCGGACAGGCAGGGACAGTTCTTCGCGGACGCGGTGAAACGGGAGTTCGGATGCGCGCCGGAGGTATTTACCTTATCCGCCTTGTTGTAAGTGCGGTAATCCCACTTCTCGCCCTTCCAGTTGATCGCGTTCGTGGGAGGATTGTCGTTCAGACCTTCCCACCAAACGGTATTGTCGTCCAGGTTGTGGCACACGTTGGTGAAAATGGTATCGCGCATGGTTGTGGCAAGCGCGTTGGGGTTGGAGTGGCTGTTGGTGCCGGGAGCCACGCCGAAGAAGCCGTTTTCGGGGTTCATGGCATAGAGCTTGCCGTCTTTCTTATTCACGCGCAGCCATGCAATATCGTCGCCGACCGTCCAGACTTTGTAACCTTTCTTACGATACATCTCGGGCGGAATCAGCATCGCGAGGTTGGTCTTGCCGCAGGCGGAGGGGAATGCTGCGGTGACGTACTTGACGTCTCCGTTCGGGTATTCCACGCCGAGGATCAGCATATGCTCTGCCATCCAGCCCTCTTTTCTGCCGAGGTAGGACGCAATGCGGAGCGCAAAGCACTTTTTGCCGAGCAGAACATTGCCGCCGTATGCGGAGTTCACGGACATGATGGTGTTATCCTGCGGGAAATGGGTGATATATCTGTTCTCCTCATCGCAGTCAGCCACCGCGTGCAGACCCTTCACGAAATCGGGGCTGTCACCGAGCGCCTCCATTACGGGTGCGCCGGCGCGGGTCATAATCAGCATATTGAGCACGACGTAGATAGAGTCGGTCAATTCAATGCCGATTTTGGAGAACTCGGAGCCTACCACGCCCATGGAATACGGAATGACATACATGGTCTTCCCCTTCATGGAGCCGGTGTACAGGCGCTTCAGAATTGCGTACATTTCCTTGGGGTCTTTCCAGTTGTTGATGTTGCCTGCTTCCTCCTTGGTAGGGGTGCAGATGAAGGTTCTGCCCTCCACGCGCGCAACGTCGTTAATGGCGGTGCGGTGCAGATAACAATTCGGCAGTTTTTCCTCGTTGAGCTTAATCATTTCGCCGGTGGAAACCGCTTCGGCGCGCAGGGCGTTCGCCTGCTCTTCGGAGCCGTCGATCCAGACGATTTTGTCCGGCCGGGTCATCTCTGCCATTTCGCGGATCCAGCTGTCCACAAATTTGTTGCTTCTCATGGTTTTCTCCTCATCTATCTTTAATTAATAATAAGCATTAGTTACTCTTAATAATATCCGATTTTCATGCTTTCTCAGTATAGCATATGTCCCCCGGTTTTACAATATCTCAACGCGCAACTTTCATGATTTCTTAACAAAAAAACTGTCGCTGCGACGGAATGCTACGCATGCCGTCCCACGGATTCGTATTCTGACTGCCCCTGCCGCGCCGGATAAACGGAAATCGCGGGTTTTGTCGCCGGCTTTCGACAGTTTTTTCTCACGCTTCTCATGCTTCGTGCAAAACACCCAAACCGCGCGCAGGAGAATGTTGAGCTTTGTCAAAAATAATTTCACGAAACTTCTTGCATTCCTTGGAAATTTATGGTACTATGAGTCAACAGCAAAAATACCAAATAATACCGTGGCAATATAAGGAGAGACAAGATGGAAAAAACAACAAAAATTCTGATTGCTGATGAAAATGAGGAGTTGAGAGCAGAGGTAATCGACAACTTGCGCAAATACGGCTACCGCTATTTGGATGAAGCCTCCAACGGCGAGGACGCGCTTCAGAAGATTTCCCGCACCCACCCGGGCGTGGTCATTGTGGATCTGTGGCTGTCCAAGCTGGACGGCATCGGTATTATCCGCGCGGCACGCAAGCTTCCCCTCCCCGCCGACGAACGTCCCGCCATGATTCTGACATCGATGGTTTCAAGCCCTTCCACCTTTATGGAGGCAACCAACGCGGGAGCCGACCTTTGCCTGCTCAAACCCTTTGACTACCCGAGCCTCTGCGAACATATCGACGCGCTGACCTCCCGTAACTCCGCCGGGAAAGGCGTGGTTCACGCCCCGCAGGATATGGAAACGCAGGTCACGAAGATCATTCATCAGATAGGCGTGCCCGCCCACATCAAAGGCTACCAGTATCTGCGCACCGCCATTCTGATGACCATTGAGGATAACGATATTATCAATTCCGTCACCAAGGTTCTCTATCCCTCCGTTGCCAAGAAATATTCCACCACCACTTCCCGCGTGGAACGCGCCATCCGCCACGCCATCGAGGTCGCATGGGACAGGGGCGATATTGACACGCTCAACTCCTACTTCGGCTACACCATCCAGAACAATCGCGGCAAGCCCACGAACAGCGAGTTCATCGCCATGATTGCGGACAACCTGAGACTGAAGTACAAGCTGTATTGAGTTTTCCGGGAAGGAACATAAAATGCAGGTGCCGAGGCGCCTGCATTTTTGCTTTTTTGATTATTGGGGTTCTCCGAGATTCAGAAAACTATTTCCAGCTTTCCGGCACGGTACGGTGCTCCCGGAACCATTCCCATTCTTTCAGAGGACGGTCGGAATTCGAGCACTTGACAGAAAATTCTCCCCGGGAGAACAGAACGGTAATTGTGCCGTTCATTGATGTAAACTGATCTTTCGGACTTGCCGCGCTGTAATCCACGCACAGCGTGGTGACATAGACCAAATCCGTGTATGGCGCGACGCGGTCGACAAATTCCTGCGTCGGGAACTGGTTGGCATCCGTCTTGGTATATTCGGGGCTTCCCGCGCAGCAGCATACGCAAACCACCTTTGGCTTGATGACGCTGAGCAGCGTCTCGGAAGAAGAGGTTTTGGAGCCGTGATGCCCCGCTTTATACAGGGTCACCTCCGGCAGCCGGTTGCGCTCCACAAGCGCCTTTTCCCCTTTTTCCTCCAAATCCCCGGTAAATAAAAGGTGCGTGTCTCCCAAGGAGATCAGCGTACAGACGGAATAGTCGTTTTCGCTTGACGAGTCCCCATAGTAGTATAGGCTGTCAAGAATGGTCATGGTAACGGAGTCTGACAAATTGAAGATGTCTTTTTCCTGCTCGATGCATTCCCGCGCCGTATAGTGAACGGCGCCGGCGGCAATCTCCTCGTCCCTTTCCCGCAGATAGTTGCGGTACATCGTGCCCGTTTCCTTCTGATTGGTGCGCGCAAAGTCGATAATCGTGCCGACCTGAAAAAGGTCAAACAGGCTATCGGTTGATTCCGATGTGGCAAACCCGGCATAATGGTCTTCGTGCGCATGGGTCACAATGACATAGTCGAGCAACTCGTCTTTCATATGTTCTTGCAAAAACGCGGAAATCACGGGGATACTTGCCGTACGGGAGCCGGCGTCAATCAGCACGTCTGCTTCGCCGACCCGGATATAAGTGCAGTCCCCCGTATACCTATTGCCGAGTTCCGGAAAACTGACTTCTATTTCCCCGTCCGGCAAGTAGATTTCGTTTTTCGGCAGATGGTAATAGGAGTCGCCGAGGAAGCCGACGGCAAAGCCGACAATCAGACATACAAAAATCAGAAACGCTGTGAGGGCGCGCGAGGTTTTCCGCTTTTCAGCCATGAGAAGCACCTCCCGTCGCTGTCAGCGCGGTACCGTCGCCTGCCGGCACCACCGTGATATATGCAACCCGGACAATCTGTGTCATGCCAAAGAATGCGGGCATGGTATAGGTGATATTGTATTTTCCTTCGGCTAAAGTCACCGATCCGTCTTCAGCCACCTCAAAGGACGGGGTAACTGCGACCCTGTCGGACATGTCTTTCCCAAAGGAAACCGCATAGTATTCCGCGGTCAGTTCCGACATTTGATATGTAGTACCAGCCGTCAAGACCTGTTCTTTTCTCGTCAGGAGATAAAAATCGTCGTTTTTTGTGAGAAGGCGAGAGACAAGCACCCCCGCCGCCAAGGCAAGTGCAAACACAATGACCATCGCCACAATGGCGCCGGATCCTTGCTTCCTCACCGTTCTTCGGACTGTTTTACGCACTTGCTTGGAAGCCGTGCCGTTCATTTTTGGTTTTGATGTTGCCATACGAACCTCACCGAATGGTATTTCTGCCTTGCAGGGCGCGGTCAAGCGTGATTTCGTCCGCATACTCCAAATCCCCGCCGACAGGGATCCCGTAGGCAAGGCGGGTGACTTTTACCCCCTCGTATTTGGAGAGCAGCTTTGCGAGATACAAGGCTGTGGTATCTCCCTCAAACGTAGGGTTGGTGGCGAGAATGACTTCCTTAACCCCGCCCGCTTCCACTCTGTCAAGCAGTTCCTCGATGTGCAGCTCCTCTGCGGAAATCTGCTTCCGCGGGTTGAGAAGCCCGCCGAGGACGTGATAAAGCCCGCGGTAATTCCGTACGCGCTCAAACGCCATCACATCCTGGGCGTCCTCCACCACGCAGATGGTTTCTGCGTCTCTGTCGGGGTCGGAGCAAATCGGACAGACCTCCCCAGCGGAAATATTGTGACAAATCCGGCAGGAGTGAATGTCGCGCTTTGCGCCGATGACCGCGTCGGCAAAGCGGGCGGCCTCCTCCTCCGTGAACTTCAGAACCGACAAAGCGAAACGAACCGCGGTTTTGCTGCCGACGCCCGGCAAGCGGCGGAACTGTTCAATCAGCGTCTGAAGGGGTGCGATATAATCTGTCATATCACATCAGACCGGGCATACCGCCGAGCCCCATCGGCCCCGTCAGCTTTGCCATTTCCTCGTTTGCGGTTTCTTCAACGCGGCGGAGCGCCTCGTTGACGGCCGCCACCACGACGTCGGACAGAGTCTCGATATCGTCGGGGTCTACAATTTCGGGCTTGATCTCCATGTTGACGATCTGGCGTTTGCCGTTGATCTTCACGGTGACCATGCCGCCGCCCGCGGAAACCTCGTATTCTCTTTGCTCAAGCTCCTCTTGCAGGGCTGCCATATCCTCCTGCATTTTCTGCGCCTGCTTGAGCATCGCCTGCATATTTCCGCCGCCCATGGCGCCGCCGTTGTTGGGAAGTCTTACTTTCATAGTATCCTCCGTTAAAAGAATGTGTCACCGCCGCGGTTGTTTGCTCCGCCGACGGGTATTTTCTGTATTTCCGCAGAGCGAATGGCAACGCCGTTCATTCTGTCGCTCACAAGTCCTATGATCGCGCGCAGCGCCCGCTGATCCTTTTCCAGATTGCCGAGCAGAAAGCTGTCGCGCATTTTCAGCACCAGTACCTCGCCGCGCAAAACGGCAGCCGAGCCGTCAAACAGGAGCGCGTAGCCGGGATACAGCTCGTTGAATTCATTGGCGATTCCGCGCCAACCCGGAACGGCGGTTCCCTCCTCTCGCTCGGCGACGGGAGGCTGCCGGGACGCCGCTTTTTCCTGCTGTGCGGGCTGCTCCGCTTTGCGCGGCTCCGGTGCTGCGCTCTGCCGGGGAGCAGGCGCGGGCGCCGACTGCGCGGGCGGATTTGCCGCAGGACGTTCCGCCGTCTTTCGGGCTTTTTCACCGTCCGTTTCGTTTCTGTCTTCCGCTTGTGCGGCAGGCAACGGAGCGCCGCCGACGCGCAGAAGCTTCACTTCTCTTTCCAGTTCCTCCAGCCTTGCGAGCATGGCTTCCGGGGTAGCGGCAAGGCGGGGATCGCACATACGGGTCAGAGCGATTTCCACCGCGGCGCGGCGGGCGACCCCGGTTTTCTGAAGTGCCGGAAGCGTATCGGAAATCAAGCGGCTGATATAGAACAGGCGCGCCATCGGCAGTTTTTCGGACAGGGCGGCAATCCGTTCATATTCACTGTCTGTCAGATCAAGGTATTCCTTAGCGTTCGGTGCGGTCTTATAAACGATCATATCGCGTACGACGTCACCCAGTCCGCTCCAGAAGCCTGCCAGATCGGAGGACGCCATCACGATCTCATCCACCACGGCATACAGAACGTCGTATTCCTTGTCGGCGATTGCCTCTGCGGTACGGTACAGCACAGAGCGATCGCCTGCGCCGAGGACGTGGGTGACCAGTTCCTCGTCAATGGGGGCGTGGGCACCGCCGCACAGTTCCAACAGGCTGACCGCGTCTCTCATACCGCCCTGTGCGGCGCGGGCGATCATACGCGCGCCGTCCTCCGTCAGGGTCATGCCCTCCGCCGCGGCAATCTGCTCC
>CAMEJM010000021.1 GCA_945920215.1 uncultured bacterium | reverse complement strand
AATGATGACGATTTGAACTTGCGGTTGCCCTCCCCAGTCGCGCAGTCGTTCTGCAAAACCATGATACGATAATAGCGGAATTGCAATCCTGCAAGCGCGTTTCTTCCAAAGGGCGAAGTTGATTATAACACAGGGGGGCGGGTTTGTCAAGTTACAGCAGAGGTTTTCAAAAAGAAAATGTCTGTATATAAAATAGTGAAATCTATTCCATACAAATATCTAACAGGGGATGTCACAAAATGATAAATGTCATAAAAAGAGGGAGACGCGGGGTCTCCCTTTGAATTTGTGCTTTTTTGCGACTGTTACAAGTGCTTTTTATGCGTCACAGCCCATATGGCAGGTTCAGCGGCGGCTGAGCACTTCGCGCTCATACGCCTTGACTTCGTCAAACCATGAGCCGTCGGGGGCAACGCCGCAGGAGACGCAATACTGTCTCCAGACGTCCGAGAACGGCAGATTCTTGATCTCCTCCTGACGCATCATCAGTTCGGTGAAATTGCCGGCGTCCTGCAAGCCTTGGAGGTACGCGTGCGGCATACACATGGCGACCAGCATGGCTTTCTGCCAACTGCGGATAGCGACCGTCCATGCAGCGATACGGTTGATACTGGCGTCAAAGCAGTCGAGCGCCATATACACGCGGTCGGTGGCGTTGCAGCGGACGATCTCCTTTGCCATCTCAAGGGTTTCGTCCTGGAACAGCACCACATGGTCGGAGTCCCAACGGACGGGGCGGGTGATATGCAGCGCGATTTCGGGGAAGAAGCAGAGCAGGGCGGGAATCTTATCGGAGACGACCTCGGTGGGGTGGTAATGCCCGTTGTCCATCAGAGGCAGGCAACCGGGATGCGTGGCGGCAAAGGAGAGGGTGAACTCGGCGGAGCCGGCGGTGAACGCCTCCACCCCGATGCCGAACACCTTGGATTCCACGCAGGGCTTGACCCATTTCGGGTCAAACGGCTCGGACAGGATCTCTTCGATCGACTGCTTATAGCGGAGGCGGGGTCCCATGCGGTCCGCGGGAATATCCTTAAAGCCGTCGCCTATCCAAATGTTCATCACGCAGGGGATTCCGGTTTCCTTTGCAAAGTAGTTCGAGATGCGGACGCACGCCTTGCCGTGCTCGACCCAGAACCGACGGACATTCTCGTCCGGGCTGGTAAGGGTCAGACCGTCTTTGATGTTGGGATGCGAGAAAAACGTGGGGTTGAAGTCAATCCCCATGCCGTGCGCCTTGGCAAACTCCACCCATTTCGCAAAATGCTTCGGCTCCAGCTTGTCTCTGTCCACCTTTTCGCCCGGAGCGAAAATGGCGTAGCTTGCGTGAATGTTGAGTTTCTTCTTGCCGGGGCAGAGGGACATGGCTTTCTCCATATCCGCCATCAGCTCTTCGGGGGTGCGCGCCTTGCCGGGGTAGTTGCCGGTCGCCTGAATACCGCCGGTCAGCGGTCCGTCCTGGTCAAAACCGGTGACGTCGTCTCCCTGCCAGCAGTTGACGGCAAGAGGAATGGTTTTCAGCTTGTCGATGGCGGCGTCGGTGTCAATGCCGTAGGCTGCAAACATCTGTTTTGCGGATTCGTATCTTGCGTTCATTGCAAATGCTCCTGTCATATGTATTTCTCTTTTGAGAAGCGCTGTGCCTGCGTGCGGGAGCGCGCGGGCGTTTGATATTTACCGCTTCTATTATACCATACCCCGCGCTCTTTGCAAGGGATTTTTTGCGGGAGCGCGCTTTTATACAAAGGCTTACGTCTTGCGGAAGCCGAGAAAATATGATATACTTTTTAAGAAAAATCATTCTGCGCAAGAAACGGCGGAGCGCCGACAGGCTTGCTTCGGTCGGCGCGAAGAATGAAATCAGAGCAAGGAGGGCGCCGATGCTGTACCGGTTTGCTTCCATGACGGTGGATATTTGTCCGCGGTATCGCTATACGGCGGAGCTCTGCGAGGGGTATCTGGCGCCGGAGGGCGCGGCGGCGGATTTTACCGTGCGGGTCACCGACGAGGAGATCGCCCGCGAGGCGGACGGCACGCGGGAGTTGCCGCCGGCATATCTGGAATCGCTGGCGATTTACCGCCGTATCTGCCATGAGGCGCTGCGCTTTGACACCTTTCTGTTCCACGGCTCCGCTTTGGAGATGGACGGCGAGGGCTATTTGTTTACAGCCCCGTCGGGAACCGGCAAATCCACGCATACGCGCTATTGGCGCGAGGTATTCGGGGAGCGCGTGCGCGTGATCAACGACGACAAGCCCCTTTTGCGTGTGACGGACGGGGGTGTGTTTGTCTGCGGCACCCCGTGGGACGGCAAGCACCGCCTGAGCACCAATAGCGAGGTGCCGCTGAAATATCTTTGCCTCTTGGAGAGGGGCGAGGAAAACCGTATTACACCCGCGACAGCCGGAGAGATATACCCCGCGATGCTGGGGCAGACCTATCGCCCCGCCGCCACTGCGGATATGGGCAAAACGCTGGCGCTGCTCGATCGCACGCTCGCCGCGGTGAAGTTGTATCACCTGTGGTGCAATTTGTCCCCGGAGGCGGCAAAGGTCGCTTACCGCGGCATACATGAAGGAGATTGAAATGAGACTGATACAAGGGCTGATGCTTCACGATACGCCCGAGGGCACCATCGCCGTGGCGACGGGGGAAGCGGCAAAGGTACTGAACGGTATGTTGCGGCTGTCGGACACCGCCGCTTTTATCCTCCGCCATATGGAGAAAGAGACGACCGAGGACGAGGTGGTGGCGGCAATCACCGCAGAATACCGCGTGGACGAAGCGCGTGCGCGCGAGGATTTCAAAACGCTTGTCGGGCAGCTTGACGGCGCGGGGCTGATCGTATGGTGAGCGAGGTGCATACCACACCGGCGGAGGAACTGGCGCTGCACGGGACCCTCTGTACCACCACGTCCGGGGACAGCATGGCGCCCCTCTTTCACACCCATCGAAGCATGGTTTCCCTGCATACGCCGCAGGGGCGCGCCAAGCGCCGGGACGTGATTCTGTTCCACCGCCCGGACGGCAGGTATGTGCTGCACCGCGTGGTGCGCGTGACCGAGGACGGATATATCACCCGGGGGGACAACCGCCGCCGCAATGACGCGCCCGTGCCGGAGGAACAGCTGCTCGCGGTCATGGACGGGTATCGCCGCGGAAAGCGTTTCATCACTACCGACCGGCTCGGGTACCGTTTATACGTCTTATTTTGGGGGATGCCGAATCCCCTCAAGTTCCTGTTTCTCAACCTGCGGGATTTCCTGCGCCTGCTTGTCGGGAGACCTCCGAAAGGATAAAACAGCGGCGCGCTTTCGTGGCGTAACGGTAGAAATCCCGTTACGCCACGGTTTTTTGGCAAACCTCCGTTCTGTTTTCTAATCAAGACATCATCTTACGGCGGGAATTTTTCCGCGCGGCGGTTTTGATTTGCGCTCTGTGCGCATATAGTGTGGTAACGGAACAAAGCGGAGGATACGATCATGCCATACTGTAACCATTGCGGGCGGTTTATTGAGGCGGGGCAGCTCTGCGACTGGTGCGACCCGCAGGGGGCGCACACCCCGCCACACGTCTTGCAGACGCCTGCGGCTGAAACCACTATGGACCCGGAATCGGCGCCGACGGGGGAAGAGACCGGCGAGAACAGAGCCCCCGACTCCGCGGCGGGCGCCGCCCCATACGCGGGAGAAGCGGAGGGCGAACCGACAGAAACCGTCGGCGCGGAGCCTGAAAAAACAGGCGCTTCTTTGTCGGGGCAGGAAGTGGGAGCGGCGGAAAATGCCGCGTCCTCGCCGGCAGAGGAAGCGGAAAGCAAGACGGCGCCGGAGGAAACCGAGGCGGAAGCCGCGCCCGCGGGGCAGGAGAGGGAATGCGCGGGGAAAACGGGGTGCGGGGGTCGCCGTACGGACGGAGAGGGACGTTGCGCCGGGTGCGGATTCCCGCGTGCGATCTACCGCGTGCTGGATACCCCGGACACCACCGCCGCTTTTACGCAGCGCGACATCCGGGAACACCGCGCAATGGCGGTGCTGTGCTATCTGTGGGTGCTGTGGCTGATTCCGTTTCTCCGCGCGCGCTCCTCGCGTTACGTGCGGTATCATCTCGGGCAGGGGATTCTGCTTTTGCTTATGGATTGTCTGGGCGCGACCTTCTGCGGAATCGCCTATCTGCTCGGCAGCGCCCTGCCGGTATGCGCGCCCGCGTTCGCCGCGCTTGCGGAGGTGACGTTCCTTATCTCGTTCCTTTTGAAGATCTTTGGGATTGTCTGCGCCGCGCGCGGCAGAGCGAGAGAACTACCGCTGTTCGGCGGTTACGGCGTTGCAAAATAAGCCGGAGAAGCACATTTCACAGGCACTTGCATTCCCGCAGACATTTGCGGGAAACGCGCGTTCTTTCATTGTCCTCAGAAACGCCCCCTCGCACGCCGAGGGGGCGTTTCTTTCGGAAAGGCAGCGCCCTCCGCGCGCCGAAGGATGTCGAAATGCCCTGTTTGAGGGGGAAAATACGCCGCTTTTTCTACAAAGACGCGCGCGGCACCTCTTGCGCGGGCATATAAAATATGTTACAATATCTAACAATCATACCGGTTGAATCTCATCGCGCCGGCAGACCCGCGCGCGAAATCCCTTGCACGAGGTGACGCAAGTGAACGAAAAAGAACGGTATCTCTCTCCCTTCTCCACCAGATACGCAAGCGAGGAAATGCAGTATCTGTTTTCCGAAACCCATAAATTCCGCACCTGGCGCAGACTGTGGATCGCGCTGGCGCGCGCGGAGCATAAACTGGGGCTGGGCGTGACGCAGGAGCAGATAGACGAGCTGGAAGCGCACAAGGACGACATTAACTTTGAGGTTGCCGAGGCGCGGGAGCGCGAGGTGCGCCATGACGTGATGAGCCACGTGTACGCGTACGGCAAGCAATGCCCCAAGGCGGAGCCGATCATCCACCTCGGCGCAACCTCCTGCTATGTGGGCGACAACACCGACGTCCTGATTCTGCGGGACGCTTCCCGCCTGATACTCAAAAAAGCGGCGCAGGTGCTGCGCAATCTCTCCGCGTTTTCCTTGCAGTACAAGGATATGCCGGCTTTGGCATATACCCATTTGCAGCCCGCGCAGCTCACCACCGTCGGCAAGCGCGCCACCCTGTGGATGTATGAACTGGCGCAGGACGTCGAGGAGCTGGAGCACCGCGTGGACAAGCTGCTCCTCCTGGGATCCAAGGGCACCACGGGCACGCAGGCTTCCTTTATGGAGCTGTTTGACGGGGACGAGGAGAAAGTCAAGGAACTGGAGAATATGATCGCCACCGAAATGGGCTTCCCCGGCTGCGTGCCGGTCTCCGGGCAGACCTACTCCCGCAAGGTGGACGCCTACTTCCTTTCGACCTTGAGCGGATTCGCGCAGTCTGCCTATAAATTCGCAAACGACCTGCGGATCCTCCAGTCGTTCGAGGAAATGGAAGAACCGTTTGAAAAGCATCAGATAGGTTCCTCCGCCATGCCGTACAAGCGTAACCCCATGCGCAGCGAGCGGATCTGCGCGCTGGCGCGGTACGTGATGGTGGACGCGCTGAACCCCGCCCTGACCTCCTCCACCCAGTGGTTTGAGCGCACGCTGGACGACTCCGCCAACAAGCGGATCTCGGTCGCCGAGGCGTTCCTCGCCGTGGACGCGATCCTGAATATCTATATCAACGTGACCGGCGGGCTGGTGGTCTATGACAAGGTGGTCAGACGCCGCGTGATGGAGAAGTTGCCGTTTATGGCGACCGAAAACATCATGATGAAATGCGTGAAAAAGGGTGGCGACAGACAGCAGCTGCACGAGGCGCTGCGCGTGCATTCCCATGCGGCGGCGGCGCGGGTCAAGCTGGAGGGCGGCACCAACGATCTGATTGACCGCATTGTTGCCGACCCGCTCTTCTCGGTGACCGAGGAAGAGGTGCGTGCGGTACTTGACCCCGCGCTGTACACGGGCAGAAGCGCCTCTCAGACAGAGGAGTTCAACCGCGAGGTGGTGGCGCCCATTCTGGCGCGCTACCCGGAGAGCATGACAGCCGAGCTCAAGGTATAAGACGCGGCGCCCCAAGGACGGTAACCCAAAATAAATGAAAAATAAATGTTGATAAAGGAGCAAAACTATGGCAGTGATTTTACCCGGTGAGTCTCATACTTTCGGCGAATACCTGTTCATTCCCGGCTACACGGACGAAAACTGCATTCCTGCAAACGTCGATCTTTCCACCCCGCTGGTGAAGTATCGGCGCGGCAAGGAGGAGTCCCCCATTCGCCTGAACATCCCGATGGTTTCCGCCATCATGCAGTCGGTATCCGACGACCGCATGGCGATCGCATTGGCAAAAGAGGGCGGAATGTCCTTTATCTACGGCTCTCAGAGCATTGAGGACGAGGCGGCGATGGTCGCCCGCGTCAAAAATTACAAGGCGGGGTTCGTGGTCAGCGATTCCAACCTCACTCCCGACAATACGCTGGCAGACGTGCTGGACCTTGTGGAGCGCAACGGACACAACACCATTGCCGTCACGCATGACGGCACTCCGAACGGCCGCCTGTGCGGCATTGTCACCAGCCGCGACTACCGCGTGAGCCGTATGTCCACCGACATCCGTGTGCGGGAGTTCATGACCCCCATCGAGAAGCTGGTGACGGCGCCCGCCACCGTGACGCTCAAGGAAGCGAACGATATTATCTGGGAGCATAAACTGAACTCTCTGCCCCTCATCGATGACAACGGCAACCTGATGTATCTGGTGTTCCGCAAGGACTATGCGCACCACAAGGAGAACCCGCAGGAACTTCTGGACGCGGAAAAGCGGTACATGGTCGGCGCCGGCATCAATACCCTCGACTATGAGAAGCGCGTACCCGCTCTGATCGAGGCGGGCGCGGACGTGCTGTGCATCGACTCCTCCGAGGGGTATTCCGTATGGCAGAAGAGAACCCTTGATTTCATCCGCTCCAAATACGGCGATACGGTCAAGGTCGGCGCGGGCAACGTGGTTGACGCGGACGGCTTCCGTTTCCTTGCCGAAGCGGGCGCGGATTTCATCAAGATCGGGATCGGCGGCGGTTCCATCTGTATCACGCGCGAGCAGAAAGGGATCGGGCGCGGGCAGGCGTCCGCTGTCATCGAAGTCAGCCGTGCGCGCGACGAATACTTCAAGGAAACCGGGATTTACATTCCGCTTTGCTCCGACGGCGGGATCGTGTACGACTACCACATGACCATGGCGCTTGCCATGGGCGCTGATTTCCTGATGCTGGGCAGATATTTCGCACGCTTTGACGAATCCCCCACGCCCAAGACCATGGTCAACGGCACCTACGTCAAGGAATACTGGGGCGAGGGCTCCAACCGCGCGCGCAACTGGCAGCGCTATGACCTCGGCGGCAAGGCGAAGCTCTCCTTTGAGGAGGGCGTGGATTCCTACGTCACCTATGCGGGGTCCCTGCGCGACAACGTGGCGAAATCCCTGTACAAGGTGAAGTCCACCATGTGCAACATCGGCGTGACCAACATCCCCGACTTGCAGAAGAACGCGCGCCTGACGCTGGTTTCCTCCACTTCGATTGTTGAGGGCGGGTACCACGACGTCACGCTGCGCTCGACCACCGCGAACCGCTGAACGGCGGGAGGCGCACAGGGTGCGCCGAATGAAAGAGGAGCCTTGCATTCAAGGCTCCTCTTTGTACTTTTGTACGTCTTTGGTTGAAATAACGGAACGCCGGAAGTGCGCCCGAACGGGGGGCGGGTACAGGGCGGTCAGAGTCTGTCGCCGTATACGCCGCGGCGATAAAGCTCCGCGATGGCGGCGCGCAGCGCTTCGGTGTCCTCCCGGTAGGTGACGCCGTGCCATTTCGCTTCGCTGCGCAGCACCTTGACGCGCGCCTTGCCGGCGTGAATCATTTTATCGATGAAGACGGGCAGGTAGTGTTCGTCTTTCAAGGGGTCCCCGAGGGTGCGTGTAAAGTCGAGGAAATCTTCTTCGAGCAGGGGCAACAGATCGGTGGTGAGCCCCCACATATTCATGGACACGATGGTGTCGAGCGGAATGCCGCTTTCGCGGGTGATGCCCATGGTTTCCACAATGCGGGTGAGATAACCGTCTCCGTCCACCTCGCACACGCCCCGGTTGACGCCGCCCGTTTCCGTCAGCGTGTTACCGAGTAGGTAACCCGCCATGCAGCAGCCGGTTTCGCCGACAAGGTAGTTGTGGATCAGGTCAAACGATTCTCTGCCGTAAAAATCATCGGAATTGACGACGCAGAAAGGGGCGCGGATCAGTTCCTTTGCGCAGAGGATGGCGTGTCCGGTACCGAGCGGCTTGACGCGCTCCGCGGGGACGGTAAAGGAAGCGGGGACGTTTTCAAATTCCTGATACGCATAGTCCACGTCCATGATGTTTTCGATCCGTTTGCCCACCAGCTCCCGGAAGTCTTTTTCAATGGCGCGCTTGATGATAATCACCGCGCGGTCGAAACCGGCTTCCCGCGCGTCGTGCAGGGAATAGTCGATGATGGTTTCACCGTGGGGACCGAAGGACGCCATTTGTTTCAGAGAGCCGAAGCGGCTGCCCATGCCCGCCGCGAGAACAACAAGATCCGTGCTTTTATGAAGCATATCAAAGCCTCCGTGTTTTTTAATTGGCACGTCAATATTATACCTGTCCTGCGCTGCCGTGTCAAGCAACGGGGGCAGCGCAAAAAAATGTCTGAAAACCGAGGCGGAAACACGCATTTGCGTTTGCGTTTGTGAACCGATGGCACAACTGAACAAAGCGGCAAAAATACTTTTGTGCAAACTGTTCATAATGTTGGTAAGAAAGTAAAAAGATACCCGGAATCGCCTTGACTTTCAAGAGGGGGAATGGTAAACTTGTTACATCCGAAAACGTCGGTTTTTCCGCGTGCGCATGCGGGAGATACCGGCACCATTTTTAATAAAGGAGTATTCACATGAAGAGAATTATGAGCGCGTTGCTCGTCATCGTGACCGTTGTCCTGATGCTCGCTTCCTGCGGCAAGGATAACACCGTTGACAGAGGTACCAGCGGCGGCAGCAGCAACGGCGGCGGCGGTACGACAACGACCTCCCACTGGTGGGACGATATCAATTACGGCAACAAGGAGCTGAAGATTCAGATCTCCAACGCCGTGGACAATGAGTTGACGCCCGGCGGCGAGAACTACATGAAAGGTCCGACGGTGAAGTTGGACGACAACAGCCCCGACGCAACCGGCTTCGAGAAGGTGCGCAATGCCGTATACGAGAGAAATCTGGCGGCTGCGGAAGACCTCGGCGTGAAGCTTACGTATACATATTGCGATGCGGTGTGGGGGTCTGTGGCAGGCTTCATCCGGCAAAAAGAAAATTCCGGTGACGCCCCCGATATGTACTGCGACATGATGTACGACATGGTCGCAGCTTCCGTTGAGACCACTCCCAAGTGCTTTACCAACATCTATAAATACGCGCTCACGAATGAGAAGAACCTGGACGGTTATGTCGGCGGGTATTTCGATATCTCCGACGCGAACGGCTATTACACCGGTCTGATGAGCGACATGGCGCTGTCGGACGATAAGTGCTACCTGATCGCCAGCGACTATTACATCGACGTTCTCCGCGCGGTGCTGGTCATGCCTTTTAACAAGGATATGTACGTCAGCCGCGTGAATCAGAACGACCCCGATTGCATCGCTTTTTATGATCTGGTGGAAGACGGTGACTGGACCTGGGATAAGCTCATAGAATTTAAGAGCGTGTACGGCAGCGACCAGAAGGCAACTCTGACAAGCGACAACCTGCTGATGGCGCTGAGCCACGGCGGACTGAGCGCCACCGGTCTGCTTTACTCCACCGCATTTACCAACTATAAGATCAACTATACCGGCGACGTTGTGTCCTATACGCTGGATACTTCCTGCGCGGTCATCAACGACCTGTTCGCCAAGGCATATGCTGTCGTATCCACCGACGGCGTGGTTTGCGATGCAAGTACCTCCGGAGATACAACAGGCGTCATTGCTGTCAAAAACGCATTTACAGCGGGCAGAGCTCTGTTCGCAGGGCCTCAGATGCTGGGCGTGATCGAGGAAGAAGACTTCCAGAATATGACGGGGTTGAGCATTGTCCCCGTGCCGAAGCTCAGCACCAACCATGAATACAACACCGCGGTCAACACCCGCGCACGCGTCGGTGCCGTTTCCTTCAGCAGCACCAGCAAGCGTGAGATGAGCGCGCTGATCCAGTACATGACCGAGAACTCCGCCGAGATGAGAGACGAATACTTCAACAAGGCGATGAACGGCAAGTACCTGCAGGGCTCCGGCGCCGGCAGAATGCTTGACCTGATTGAGGAGAATATGGGCTCCAACAAGTCCATGATCCTTGACGGCTTGGTGATGGCGAGAAACTGGGCAGACTGCCAGCCGAACGCTTGGACCGAGTTGATCAAACTCGACTATTTCAAGGGCAATAAGGACAACATTAACACCCTGTATCAATCCGCAGTGGGCGTTAAGCAGACCACCTTGAATAAGGCAGTCGAAGATTGGTACAACTGCGACTGATTGCAACGATCTATACCGAACCCCCGGCTTGGCGGAGTAGCGATAAGGATTTATCGCTACTCCGCTATCTATATTTGCCTTTCGGCAAGTGATATGCCTGCGGCGTGATATTTTGCTAACGCAAAGTGATATTTCTCTCTTCGAGAGAAGTTAAGGCAAATATAATATAACTTCGGCGTAGCCGAAATATAACGCAAGATACTTGCATATCACTCTTAGCCACAAGGCTAAAAATATAACTAAATAAAAAATCTTTTGTGGATAAGAAAAGCACACTACGCTTCGCAAATGCGAAGTATAGTGTGCTACACTTTTATTTCAAATTAATAATCTCTATGGGAACTGCGCTTTTCCACCGGGGGTTTTCACTTGCTTACGAAAGCGGCGAAAACAAAAGCGGGAACGAACGTACTTCATTCCCGCTGTTTCTCTATGTTTTTGCGCGGTATTGCGCAGGGGCTGCGGCAGAGCAAGAGAGTCTCTTCCTCTCCGGTATCGGACAGAAATCCCGCCCTCTGACGGCGGGCAACCGTTTACTGCACGGCGCTGCCGACGGTGACGGTACAATCCGAGCCGCTCTCCGCCTGCTCGTCCCGAATCACCTCGCCGATGCTGTCCGCCCGGATAGAGCCGTGCAGAGGATTCTTGACGCTTGTCACGGCGCCGCGCAGAGAGGCGTTTACCTCACTGCGTTCAAAGGCAAGGTCGCAGGAGGGTTCCATACGGCAATCTACCAGCGTCAGGTTTTTGCAGTACGCAAACGGCTGTGTACCGCTGATGACGCAGTTGATAAGGGTCAGACCGTCGCTGTACCAGCCGAGATACTCGCCGTCCAGAACGGTATCCGTCACGGTGACGTTCCGGGCGTGCCAGAATGCGTCCTTGACATGGAGGGTACAGAAGTCCAGCTTGACGTTTTCGGTATATTGGAAGCAGTATTTGGAATCCAGGTCCACGTTGGAGAGCGTCAGGTCACGGCTGTCGAGAAACGCATAGTTGCCCGAAAGGGTGCTGTCGCAGATGGTGATATGGCTGCTCTTCCATCCGAACTCCTCCGAGGAGACCGAGCAGCCGTCCAGCGTGACGCCGTGGCTTTCCCGCACCGCCTTGTCCTCTTCGAGGATGCAGCCGCGCAGGTTGATACGGTGACAGTACCACATGGCAGCGCGGCAGCCGTGCGCGAGCAGGCAGTCCATGAGCAGGGCGTCCGAGACGTGCCAAAGGGGGTAACGCAGGCGGAAAACGCAGTGGTCGAGGGTCAGCTCCCGCCCCTCCTTCAGCGCGGACTCCCCGTCTGCGGGGCCGTCAAACGTACAGTGCGACAGGGTGGCGCCCGTCAGACCGTACAGGGCGCGTTCCGCGTCCAGGGTGATGTTTTGCAGGGTTGCGTCTTGCATCAGTATTCTGTTCTCATCTCCGCAAAGGGGTCAAGATCTCCCTCAAAGGCGGGTTTCATACGGAAAGTGAAAGAGAACGCGCGTTCGTCCAGACGGTACTGCGGCAGCAGATCGGGGCCGCAGGAGTTGGAGCCGATACCGGTCTGACGGTAGTCGATGATGACCGTGGTCTCCTTTTCGGGAATCAGCTCCTGGTTGTGGGGAATACGGGTCAGCTGTTCGGGCGAGAAGTGAGAGGCGCTGAACGAGAAGTCCTTGCCGCCGAAATACAGACCGTGACCCGCCACGCTCATGACGGTGGCGAAGTAACAGCCGGCGTGCGCCGAGTTTTCCTGCGGGCGGACATACGGTTCAAAGTTTTCGGTGGCGGTGGTGCGGAAGTCGCTGAGGCGGCAGGCAAGCCGCTTATCCTCATAGGACTCATAGGGACCGTACCCGAAGTAGCGGAGCTGCTCGCTGCCCTCCGGCATGGTCAGGCGCATCCCGAAACGGGGCAGGGTGGTATTGATGCTTTCGCGCACCTTGACGTCAGCCGTGACGGTCAGCCCCGCGCCCGCCTTGACGGTATAGGTCAGGGTGGCGTGCAGGAAAGGCAGGTGTGCGAAGTTGCTCATGGAGATGTCCGCGGTCAGAGAGACGCGGTCGCGCTCCCGAGCGGCAAGAGCGGTGGAGTAGCATTTGATCTGCGCGGCATCCAGCCCCAAGGCCTGCCAATGCCCTTTGATAACACGGTCGTTGTCCGTGGGGGCGCGCCAGACGCACGGGGTCATGGGGGCGCAGAGCAGGTCGGTGCCGTTGTCGCATACGGCGTCGATCATACCTGTGACGCGGTTGAAGGTATAGACGGTCTCACCGTCGGTGACGGTGTAGGTTTTCGGCGTTTCTTCCAGTGTGACAACGCCGCCGCTCTGGCACTGGAACGTCTGCTCCTCCGAGGTCAGGCGGAACTGCGCGGTGCCGATTTCATAGCCCGCCTCCGCCCAGATGCAGGCGGTGTTGCGGCGGAAAGAAAGGTTCAGGGTGCAGACCCCTTGGAAAGCGCCGGGGGTAAAGAGGCGGTATGCCTTGCTTTCTCTCGGCTTGTTATCCAGTACCGCATGGCCGGAGAGTACGGGTTTGCCGTCGCATTCCACGCTCCAGACCATGGTGACGTCGTTAAGAGGGGCAAAGAAGCGGCGGGAGGTGACGGTCACCTCGCCCTCATCCGAGCCCAGCGCGACTTCGACGGGCTTCAGGATCTCTTTCAGTTCCAACAGACCTGTGTGCGGGCGGCGGTCGGGATAGACAAGACCGTCCACGCAGAAGTTGCCGTCATGGGAGGGGTCGCCGAAGTCGCCGCCGTAGGTGCAGCCGGGGGCGGCATAAATGTTATCGCCGACAAAGACCGAGTGGTCGGTGAATTCCCACACGCAGCCGCCGAAATAGCGGTCGGAGGAGTTCATCAGATCCCAGTAGTCTTTCAGATCGCCGGGGCCGTTGCCCATGGCGTGGCAATATTCGCAGAGGTACAGCGGGCGCGGGCTCTTTTCCACGATCTGTTTCATCTGCTCCAGCGTGGGGTACATACGGGATTCGACGTCATACAGGTCGTCCTCCGCAGCGGCGCGCGAAACGGCGGGGTCCTCGCTGCAAAGCTTATCCCACAGGTTACGCAGGGATTCGTCCTCGGAGTGAATCAGGCGCTGCGGGTCGCGGCTGCGGAAATAATTGCTCTCCGCGCGGTGGTTTCTGCCGCAGCCGGATTCGTTGCCCACGCTCCACATGATCACGCAGGCGTGGTTCTTGTCCCGCTCCAGCATTCTTGCGGCGCGGTCCACATATGCCTCGGTCCAGTCCGGGTGGTCGGTGAGTACGTCGCGGCAGCCGGTATAATCGAAGCCGTGCGTCTCAATATCGGCTTCATCGCAGACGTACATTCCGTACTCGTCGCACAGCTCCAAGAAGCGCGGGTCGTTCGGGTAATGCGAGGTGCGGACCATATTGATATTGTGCCGCTTCATGATTTCAATGTCGCGGCGGATATGTTCGAGGGGGGTGGCGTGACCCAGAATGGGGTGGCTGTCGTGGCGGTTGACGCCGCGCGCCTTGACGGGCTGATTGTTGATCAGCACCACGCCGTCGCGCACTTCCACGCGACGCACGCCGACTTTGACCGCGATATACTCGCCGGGCGCTTCCAGCAACAGGGTATAGAGGTTCGGAATCTCATCGCTCCACAGGGCGGGATTCTTCAGGGGGGCAAGCTCGATGACGCCGTCGCCCTGCGCCGTATAGGCGCCGTTGTCGATCTCTTTCCCGTCGGGGGAGAGGAGGCGGTAGGTCAGGGGCAGAGAGCCGTTTGCGGTCACGTCCATGCGCAGCTTGGCGCAGGAGAGGTCGGGGTTCAGCTCGGTTTTGATAAAGAAGTCCACCAGATGCGTTTTTTCACGCGCCGTGAGGTATACCTCGCGGAAAATGCCGGACATACGCCACATATCCTGGTCTTCCAGATAAGAGCCGTCGCACCATTTGAGTACCAGTACCGCGACGGTGTTGTTCCCCGCGTGCAAAAGGGAGGTCACGTCGATCTCGCTGATCATATGAGAGACCTGGCTGTACGCGCAGAAGGTCCCGTTGACCCATACGTAGAAGCAGGAGTCCACGCCCTCAAACGTCAGATATACGGTCTTGCCGTCCAGCGTTTCTTCGGCGACGGTGAAGTCGCGGATATACAGTCCGCAGGGGTTCTCGTCCGGCACATGGGGCGGGTCGATGGGATAGGGATATTCCACGTTCCGGTAGGTCGGGACGTCATAGCCGCGGTTCAGCTCCATCTGCCAGTTTTTCGGCACGGTCAGCTTGTCCATGCCCGCGCGGTCAAAGCCGGGGGCGGTGAAGTCTTCAACTTCGGTCACGGAGGGGTAGTAGCGGAAGTCCCAGTCGCCGCACAGGCTCTTGAAATACCGGGAGGCGCCGCGGAGCCCCCGCGACGCGGTTTTTTCATCCTGATAGGGAATGAAGTAGGCATGGGGCTTTTCACAGCCCACATGAAGCGCAGAGAGGGTTTTGTGGTAGTCGGGGATGTTCAGAGGCATGAGAGGTTCTCCTATCTCGCATATGCGCGCGTGCGCGCAGAATCATATCTGCGATAGATACCGCAGTTATACAGTTTGATTATACAGGCTGAGCTTGGCAAAGTCAATGACCCGAAACAGATTTCCGCGCCCGGCGCGGGGATTTCCCCAACGGGAGCGCGCAGAAAAAGAAACCCCGCCGTCCATTCTGGACGGCGGGGTGAAAAAGGTCGCAAAGAACGTATGTGTTTGTCCCGGCTGAAATTCCGGGAAAGGAAGTAAAAGGAGCTGTTTTTGTCGTGCGCCTCTCAGGCGACGGGCAGTTCCTTGGCGGTCTCAAGAGAGGCGCAGACAAGCGTGTCCAGGGAGAGCAGAAGCTCGGCGTGTTCCTCCAGATAGTCGCGGACAAGTTCCGCCGGATTTGTCGCGGGACGGGTGCGCAGCAGCAGCTCCCGGTCCGCCGCCTCAATGACGTCGAAATAGCGGTTGCGCAGAGCCTCGTTCCAATGGATCGCCTGCTCTTCGTCCGGAATGACGCAGGAAACAGAAAGCGCCGGGTAACGCCCTTTGAGCTTGATAAGGGTTTCGGCGGCAATCAGACCCACGCCGGCGTCCGGTGCGCACAGAACCGAGGTGGCTCCGGTCGAGTTGATCAGTTCTTCAAGCGTGTGGGCAAGCGAGTCGGCGACGCGCAGGCTTAACCCGTGGGTGAGCTGCCCTTTGCCGTCCCCCTCCCCGATAATGCCGATGGTGATGCAAGTGCGGTGTTTCATATCAGTTTCCCCCAAAATATGGATTTACGACCTTTTCACGCAGAGTATACTATAATCCCCGTGTCAAAAAATGTAGAAAAAAATATGCGCGGGCACGTTTGTTGTTAAAAAAGAATGAACAAAACGGTTTGAAACCGTATCGCGCGGAAAAGGGGCGAAATCCGGCGTGCACGGACGCCGGAGAGCGGGAATAAGCAGTATCACAGGCGGCGCGGCGGGAATACTCTGTGAAAGGGCGGCAAGCGCGGGGAAACAGACACAGCGGAAGTGAATCCAAACGGAAAGCGAAGAGGCAAAGCGTGTAAAAAGGGGCGGAACATATTTTTTTTGAAAAAACCCTTGACAAAGAAATGGGCGCCTGCTATAATTTAATCCGTCGCCGCGGAAGTGGTGGCAATGGGAGCATAGCTCAGTTGGGAGAGCATCTGCCTTACAAGCAGAGGGTCATAGGTTCGAGCCCTGTTGTTCCCACCAGCACGGACTTGTGCAACAGTAATGGCCTGGTAGCTCAGTTGGTTAGAGCGCCGCCCTGTCACGGCGGAGGTCGTGGGTTCGAGCCCCATCCGGGTCGCCATTACTTCCTATGCCTCTGTAGCTCAGTTGGTAGAGCGGAGGACTGAAAATCCTTGTGTCGTTGGTTCGATTCCGACCGGAGGCACCAACCGGCGACCGTAAAGTCGCTGTATGCGGATTTAGCTCATTTGGTAGAGCGCGACCTTGCCAAGGTCGAGGTGGCGGGTTCGAGCCCCGTAATCCGCTCCATTTTTTTCTCTCTCCTTCGGGTTCGAAGGAGGAGCGGTACAGAGCAAGTTTCCGGTGGACGCTTGCGACCGCGACCGACCAAGCCTGCGAAGTCCGCAGGCGCGAGTCGAGCCCCGTATCCGCTCCAATGTTTGAACGGACACACTTCGGCGTGTCCGTTCAATTTTAAGGCGCCATAGCCAAGTGGTAAGGCACAGGTCTGCAAAACCTCTATGCCCCGGTTCAAATCCGGGTGGCGCCTCCAGAAAAAAGCACCCGCGTTTTACGCGAGTGCTTTTTTCAACGAAATAAATCCCTATCGGGATTTGTGAAATGCACTATGTGCATGAAATTCGCCTTCGGCGAGTGAAATGCCTGCGGGCATGGGGGGGATTTATTTCTTTTCACATCGGCGGAGTGAAACGAAGCCGATATTTCACAATGACCGAAGGTCATTATTTCACATCGAGCGGCAGCGAGATATTTCACAATTCGCAAAGCGAATTATTTCACATTTTGCCGCAAGGCAAAATATTTCATTAAAAAATAGTGCCGGCTTTTTTCAACGAAATAAATCCCTATCGGGATTTGTGAAATGCACTATGTGCATGAAATTCGCCTTCGGCGAGTGAAATGCCTGCGGGCGTGGGGGGATTTATTTCATTTCACATCGAACGAAGTGAGATATTTCACAATTCGCAAAGCGAATTATTTCACATTTTGCCGCAAGGCAAAA
>CAMEJM010000020.1 GCA_945920215.1 uncultured bacterium | reverse complement strand
TTAGGGCTTTGCCCGAAAATGAAATACCACCCGCTTGGCGGGTGGATATTTATTGTCGTCCTCCCGCTTCGCGGGAAGCAAAGCATTCAAACCGAAGAACAAATATAAAAGCATATTATACATAAGGAGAAACACCATGAAAAAGAGCATTTTCAGGTTATGGATCGTCCTGCTGCTGTGCGCGCTCTGCCTGGCGCTTTTCTGCGCGTGCGGTGATGACGCAACCACCCCGGAGCAATCGGGGAGCGGCACAACCGGTGGGGGAACCGGCGGTGAAACAGGCGGAGAGACGCAGGAAGAAACCCCGGTGAGCAAATTAAGTTTTGAACTCAATGAGGACGGACAGTCCTATACGGTGACCGGGCTGACCGATACAACTGTGACCAACCTTGTTATTCCTGCCACCTATCAGGGGCTTCCCATAACGAGCATCGGGAGGAGTGCGTTCTCTTATTGCACGGGCTTGACCTCGGTGACCATCGGGAACAGCGTGACGAGCATCGGGAATTATGCGTTCTATGATTGCACGGGCTTGACCTCCATCTCCATCCCGAACAGCGTGACGAGCATCGGGTATGGTGCGTTCCTTGATTGCTACAAACTGGTGGAGGTCTACAATCTGTCAAGTCTGACTGTGACAGCAGGTTCCTCTGACAATGGCTGTGTGGGCTATTACGCCAAAGCGGTACATACCTCCCTCGAGGAGGAGAGTATCCTACACACGACTGCGGACGGGTATGTTTTCTGTGTGGTAGGTGAGGAGGTATGGCTGGTGGACTATACCGGTACCGGTACCGGTATATGGCTGGTGGACTATACCGGTACCGCCCTGACCCTGCCGAAAAACTATGACGGCAAGGCGTATGACATTTACCAATATGCGTTCTACAATCGTTTTGATTTGACTTCTATCACCATTCCGAACAGCGTGACGAGCATCGGGGAGTATGCGTTCGCGTATTGCACGGGCTTGACCTCTGTGACCTTTGCCAACACCTCCGGGTGGTATCGTGCAAGTAGTAGCACAGCAACGAGCGGGACCTCTATGGATGTGACGGACGCGTCGACCAACGCGACCAACTTGGTGAGTAATTATTACAGCTACTACTGGAAGCGCAACGTCTGATTCACCCCCATGGGGCAAAAAACGCAACAAACACAAACGGGGAGGAGCCGCGGCGCGGCTCCTCCCCTTAATCTGCTTCGGTCATCTCTCTGCGGCTTTCATATGTCGACACAAACGCGCGGAGCAAAATGCGCTGGGATTCGGATACGGGAGGGAAATCCGGGCGATTGCTGTCGAAATTTTAACAGGGTGCTTGCAAAATACGGAGTTTGAGAGTATACTGTTTACAGAAAGCGATATTGACAAAGAGGAAAAACAGTATGTATTATCGACTGAATGTTGCAGGCTTGCAGAGAGATCTGAAACTGTGCCCGGTATCCGACACACTGTATATCGGCGCCTTTATCATGTTCGGGGATACCGAACTGACCGAGCGCTGCGCGGAGGAGCTGCTCAAACGCGCGCCTGCCGACTTTGACGTGATGATCACCGCAGAGTCCAAGGGGATTCCGCTGATTTGCTCCATGACCCGTCAGGCGGGGCTGAACCGTTACGTGCTGGCGCGCAAATCCCTCAAACTGTATATGAGCGACGTGGTGAAATGCGAGGTACAGTCCATCACCACGGCGGCAAAGCAGACCCTGTATCTCGATGGCTCCGACGCCGCGTTTCTCAAGGGAAAACGCGTGCTGATCGTGGACGACGTGATTTCCACCGGCGCGTCTCTCGAAGCTCTGGAGACGCTGGTCTCCCGGTGCGGCGGGGAGATCGTCGGGCGCATGGCGGTGCTGGCGGAGGGCGAGGCGATCGGCAGAGACGATATTACATATCTGTCCCCGTTGCCCCTGTTCACCCCGGACGGCACGCCGCAGACGTAAAGGACTTTCCCCCGGCGCATACCCGCGCTTCCCCCGAACAAGACACAAGACCCGCAACGGCTGCGCTTCCGCCTGCCTTTGCGGGTTTTCCAATGTTGCCGCTTCCCCGTACACGCTCCGGTAATAGAGATATTTTCACCTATGGTGAAAGAGATATTTCGGCTGCGCCGAAGCGAGATTGCTTGCCTCACGCAAGCAGAGATATTTCGGCTTTCAGCCGAAGTGATATGATATTTGCCTTAGCTTTCCCGATAGGGAAAATATCACTTTGCTTTCAGCAAACTATCGCGCCGTAGGCATATCGCTTACCGCAAAGCAAATACAGTTGTGGCGTAGCGATAGGGATTTATCGCTACGCCACTTAAACGGAGCGCTCTATTTGTGCTGTCAGTTGCGGCAAATACTTAGTTTTGACCGGCGTACTCCGCGGGGATATCGATTTCCGGCTCGATAAACGCGCCCTCTTTACGGAGCTGTGCCTGAATCTGCGCCACGTCCGCGTCCTTGACGGTTGTGTGGTTTTTGAGTGCGACAGCGGCGCCGACGCCCGCGGCTTCTCCGAGGACCGTGACATAGGGCATGACGCGGTAGGACGCCTGCGCGTCATGGTCGGAGGAGATACAGCGTCCTGCGACAAGCAGGTTGCAGCTATTCTTCGGGACAAGGCAGCGGTAGGGAATGGTGTAATAAGTATAGTCTTTGAAGAAATAGTGGGTGGTACCGGTCCCCTCGGGGTTATGGATATCGATGTCGTAGTTGCAGGCGGCAATGCCGTCCTCAAACTTGCGGCAGGCAAGCAGGTCGTCCTTGGTGAGCAGGTACTCGCCGTCAATCATGCGGGACTCCCGTACGCCGATATGCGCTGCGGAGGTGAGCAGAACCGCTTTCTCACAGCCGGGGGCATACTTGCGCAAAAAGCGGAACATTTGGAACACCTGCTCGCGCGCTTCCATTTCCGCCGCGGTGACGTCCTCGGGGTCGGTGGGGTTGCGCTTGACAACACGAGTGGTATTCAGATGAATCACGTTGGGGGACAGGGTTTCAAATACAAGGACGTCCTCGCGCGGGTTGTTGATTTCGCCGCGTGCCTTGGCTTCCCGATACAGTTTCTGTACCAGTCCCAAATTGGAGAAGAAAGTGGGGATGTCGACGTCTCCGACGCGGAAGCAGAGAGTCATGGGCTGGCAGAGGTGGTCGCCGTCTCTGCCGAGGCGGGTCGGGAACCCGGCATGGTAAGCCAGCTCTGCGTCGCCGGTACAGTCGATGAACATATCTGCGGTCAGGGTCATGGTGCCGGATTTCACGGCGACCGTAATGCTCTTCACGGTGTTGTTCTCACAGACCGCGCCGATCAGCTTCGCGTGATAGAGAATGTCCGCGCCCGCTTCCTTGACCATGCGGGGAAGCAGGATCTTCATGTACTCGTCGCTGAACTCGTATACCGGCAGGGTGGAGTGCGGGGCGTTCTCCCCCTCCAGCTCCTTGACCATGGCGCAGTGGCGTTTGGTGATCTCCTCGAAAATGCCGCGCGCCAGTACCACGTGGTTTTTACGGTTGCGGACAGGCGTGTAGTATTCCATAAACGGCTCCACCTGCATATTGTTCATGGCGCCGCCGAGCGCGTTTGTCGCTTCCACGATCAGAACCTTGTTGCCGAGACGCGCCGCCGCGACAGTCGCGGCAACACCGGCGGGACCTCCGCCGACGACGATCACTTCATAATGTTTCATAATCAAATCCTCCGAGCCCGTTTTTCAGCGGGAATGGGGCGTTGCCCCTCATTTGCCCCCTCATTTTAGCACAGCCGTCTGAGAATGTCAATGAAAACGCGCGCTCCTCCCATTATATAATGGCGCACGCGCGTGCGCGCGAAAGCCTACGATTGCAAAACGCGGGGAAAACAGAGAGCAGAAGAAATCCTTTCGACCGGGAAGAAACGAAAAAGCAGGGCAGATATCCGATGAAAAAAGAAAAACCGCGCGGCTGTAGTCAGAGTCGCGGTTTTCGGCACAATGACGGTGCAAGCCCCGTTCGGTTGCCTTATTCCTTTAAAAACAAATGTAAACATTTTGTAAAATACAAATCAAATTGTAAAATAATTGTGAACAAACAAAGAGGAGAAAACGGGGGAAAAGGGAATTTTATCCAAACAGAGCGATTGAAACCGACCGCTTACGGGCAAAAATGCTTATAAATATAAAAATATATAAATTTTTCTTGACAGGGCGCCGCTCCGTATGATAGAATTTTAAACTGCATTAGGTTTGTCCTGTCACACCCTCGGGGGTGCGACAATCTTTTTTTCACACGCGCGTGCATAGAAGGGGTATTTTGCGCTTTCCGAGTGAAAAAGAAGGATTTTCCAAATATCTTCCGCGGGGCGGAAACACAAAATTCGGTATTTTTTTAGATTGGAGTTGATCATATGCTTAAACCCCAAAAGCTTGGCAAGACAACCAGAATGAGCTTTTCCAAGATCAAAGAAGTTCTGGAAATGCCAAACCTTATTGAGGTGCAGAAGAAGTCCTTCCAGTGGTTTCTGGACGAGGGGCTGCGCGAGGTTTTGCACGACGTTTCCCCGATCGTGGACTATTCGGGCAACTACGTCATCGAGTTCGTGGATTATTCGATTGACAGCAAAGCAAAGTACACCATCGAGGAGTGCAAGGACCGCGACGCCACGTATGACGTGCCGCTGCGCGTCAGCGCCCGCCTGACCAACAGGGAAACCGGCGAGGTCAAGCAGTCCGAGGTATATCTCGGGAACTTCCCGATGATGACCGACACCGGCTCCTTTGTCATCAACGGCGCGGAGCGCGTGATTGTGTCTCAGCTGGTCCGTTCCCCCGGCATTTACTATCCGGCGGCAGTGGTTGACAAGGCGGGGCACCATTCCTATACCGCGACGGTGATCCCGTACCGCGGTGCATGGCTGGAATACGAGACCGACGCGATGGACGTATTCTACGTAAAGATCGACAAGACGAGAAAGATCCCGATTACCGTTCTGATCCGCGCCCTCGGCATTGAGAGCGACGACGACATTCTCGCCAAATTCGGCAACGAGCCGATTCTGGTGGCGACCTTCGGCAAGGACGAGTGCGGCGTCAACGCGCAGGAGAACAACTCCTCTTACCGCGATGAGGCGCTCAAGGAAATCTACAAGAAGCTGCGTCCCGGCGAGCCTGCCCTGGTGGAGAGTGCGGAGATCCTTGTCAACAACTCTTTCTTCGACCCCAAGCGTTACGACCTGTACCCCGTCGGACGTTACAAATATGACAAGAAGCTCGCGCTGGCGCGCCGGATCCAGGGCTGCGTCCTCGCGCAGGATGTGTACAGCCCCCTGACCGGGGAGCAGGTGGCGGAAGCCGGCACCTTTATCAACCGCGAGCTGGCGCAGAAAATCGAGGACACCACGATCGACCGTGTTGTCGTCAAGGACGCCGCCGGAACCGATGTGGTCGTGTTCTCCAACGATACGGTCCGCCCCGAGCTGGTGCTGGGCTACGACCTTGCAGACTGCGGCGTCAAGGAAAAGGCGCGTTACTCCGTTCTGAAAGAGATCATGGAGGAAGCGGGCAACGACGAGAAGAAGGTCAAGGAGCTTGCACGCGCACGGCGTGACGAGCTGGCGCCCCGCCACATCACCAAGGAAGATATTTTCGCTTCCATCAACTATCTTCTGAACCTTGCTCACGGCATCGGTCAGTTTGACGATATCGACCATCTGGGCAACCGCCGCCTGCGCTGCGTCGGCGAGCTGTTGCAGAACCAGTTGAGAATCGGTATGTCCCGTATGGACAAGAACATCAAGGAGCGTATGTCGGTGCACGACGCCGAAGATATGACTCCCCAGTCGCTGATCAACACCCGCCCGGTGTCCACTGCGATCCGCGAGTTCTTCGGCTCCTCTCCTCTGTCCCAGTTCATGGATCAGAACAACCCCTTGGCGGAGCTGACGCATAAGCGCCGTCTGTCCGCGCTCGGTCCCGGCGGCTTGTCCCGTGACCGCGCCGCATTTGAGGTGCGTGACGTTCACTACACGCACTACGGCAGAATGTGTCCCATCGAGACGCCCGAAGGTCCGAACATCGGTCTGATCTCCTACCTCGCAACCTATGCGAAGATTTCCGAATACGGCTTTTTGGAAACCCCGTATCGCGTGGTTGACAAAGAGCGCGGCGTGGTCACCGACGAAGTGCGTTACATGACCGCGGACGTGGAGGACAACTATATTATCGCTACCGCGAACGAGCCCCTCGACGAGGAAGGGCACTTCATCAAGAAGCGCGTGATTGCCCGCGACAAAGCGGAAATCATCGAGGTGGACCGCGAGATGGTCGACCTGATGGACGCGTCTCCTAAGATGGTCGTCTCGGTTGCGACCGCAATGATCCCGTTCCTTGAAAACGACGATAACACCCGTGCGCTGATGGGCTCCAACATGCAGAAGCAGGCTGTGCCGCTGATGGTGACCGAGGCGCCGATCGTCGGTACCGGTATGGAATACAAGGCAGCCGTCGACTCCGGCGCCGTTGTCTGCGCAAAGGCGGGCGGCGTGGTGGAACGCGCCTGCTCCGATGAGATCACGATCGTGACGCCCGAGGGCAGAAAGGACGTTTACCGTCTGACCAAGTTCAAGCGCAGCAACCAGGATACCTGCGTCAACCAGCGCCCGATCGTGGACGTGGGCGAAACGGTGACGGAGGGACAGGTGATTGCGGACGGTCCCGCGACCTCCAACGGCGAAATTTCGCTGGGGCGCAACGCTCTGATCGGCTTTATGACCTGGGAGGGTTACAACTACGAGGACGCGGTTTTGCTGAACGAGCGCCTGGTACGCGATGACGTTTACACCTCCATTCACATTCAGGAGTATTCCACCGAAACCCGCGACACCAAGCTGGGGCCGCAGGAAATCACCCGTGAGATCCCGAACGTCGGTGAAGACGCCCTGAAGGATCTGGACGCAGACGGTATCGTCAAGATCGGCACCTATGTGCGCGACGGCGATATTCTGATCGGTAAGGTCGCGCCCAAGGGTGAAACCGACCTGACCCCCGAGGAGCGCCTGCTCCGCGCCATTTTCGGCGAGAAGGCAAGAGAAGTCCGCAACGTGTCCAAGGTTCTGCCGCACGGCGAGAGCGGCGTTGTGGTTGACGTCAAGGTGTTTGACCACACCAACTCCGATGACCTCGCCCCCGGCGTGAACAAGGTGGTTCGCGTTTATATCGCGCAGAAGCGTAAGATTTCCGTCGGCGATAAGATGGCGGGCCGCCACGGTAACAAGGGCGTTGTTTCCCGCATCCTGCCGCCCGAGGATATGCCTTTCCTGGCTGACGGTACTCCTTTGGATATCGTGCTGAACCCCTTGGGCGTTCCTTCCCGTATGAACATCGGTCAGGTGCTTGAGATGCACCTCGGCATTGCCGCAAAGCGCCTCGGCTACAAGGTCATGACCCCTGTCTTTGACGGCGCCAACGAGCGGGACATCATCGAGCAGCTTCAGCTTGCCGATTATTCCCGTGAGATTCTGCCCGGCGAGTCTGTCAAGGGGAAAGCGCTCTTCATTGAAACCTTTGACGAGAACGGCAGAAAAGACCTGCAGCGTGTGGATCAATCCATTGTGGACGATGAGGAGAAACTCAAAGCCCTGATGGCTGAAAACACCGTGCGCGTCATTGACGGCAAACAGATTCTGTACGATGGCAGAACGGGCGAGGCGTTTGACAACCCCGTTACCGTCGGCATCATGTACTACCTCAAACTTCACCATTTGGTTGACGATAAGATCCACGCCCGTTCCATCGGTCCGTACAGCGTTGTGACCCAGCAGCCTCTCGGCGGTAAGGCACAGTTCGGCGGTCAGAGATTCGGTGAGATGGAGGTGTGGGCGCTGGAGGCTTACGGCGCGGCATACACGCTTCAGGAAATGCTGACGGTCAAGAGCGACGACGTCGTCGGACGTACCAAGACCTTTGAAGCGATCGTCAAGGGTGAAAACGTTCCGACTCCGGGTATCCCCGAATCCTTCAAGGTTCTGATCAAGGAACTTCAGTCGCTGGCGCTGAACATTCAGGTGCTGGATAAGGACGGCAACGAAGTGAAGCTTTCCGACCTCATCGACGATGAGCCGGTGCGTCCGCTGATGCACTATGATGACAAGCCTCTCTCCGACGCGGATCTTTCCGAGGAGGACAGCGACATCATCGCGGACAGTTACACCGAGGAAGAGGACGATTTCGCCGCGGATGAGGATTATGTGCCCGATGACTCCGATCTCGCAAACGAGGACGATTCGGATGCCTTCGACGACTTCGACTTTTGATTTGCCGATACACCGGAAGAAAGAGAGGAAATGACGGAACCCTGCATTTTGCGGGGCGCCGCCTTGTGAAATATGAGTAAAAAAGAATTTGAATCCATTCGGATTAGTCTTGCCTCCCCCGAAATGATTCGCTCCTGGTCGTACGGCGAGGTCACCAAGCCGGAAACCATCAATTACCGTACCCTCAAGCCCGAGCGCGACGGTCTGTTCTGCGAGCGTATCTTCGGTCCGACCAAGGACTGGGAGTGCGCCTGCGGCAAGTATAAGCGCGTGCGCTCCAGCGGGAAGATCTGCGAGCGCTGCGGCGTGGAAGTCACCACCAAGCGCGTACGCCGCGAGAGAATGGGTCACATCGAGCTTGCTGCTCCCGTATCCCACATCTGGTATTTCCGCGCGACCCCCTCGCGCATGGGTCTGCTGCTCGATATGTCCTCGAAGCTCCTTGAAAGAGTGCTGTATTTCGCCAGTTATATCGTCATAGATCCGGGCAACACCACTCTGGAAAAGAAACAGCTGCTCACCCACGCGGAGTACACCACCGCGTATGAAAAATGGGGAGACGATTTCCGCGCCGACATGGGCGCAGAGGCGATCCGCGAACTGCTCGCCGAGATTGATCTCGATGAACTCTCCCGCCAGCTCAAGGAAGAGCTGATGCTTGCAACCGGGCAGAAGAAAACCCGTATCGTCAAGCGTCTGGAAGTGGTTGAGGCATTCCGCAAATCGGGCAACCGCCCCGAGTGGATGATCCTCGAAGCGCTCCCCGTGCTGCCCCCCGAGATTCGTCCTATGGTGCAGCTCGACGGCGGCCGCTACGCCACTTCCGATATCAACGAACTTTACCGCCGCGTGATTTATCGCAACAACCGTCTGAAAAAGATGATTGCCATGCGTATGCCCGCCATCATCGTGCGCAACGAGAAGCGTATGCTTCAGGAATTCGTGGACGCGCTGATTGACAACGGCCGCCGCGGCAAGCCCGTGACCGGCGCCTCCAACCGTCCGCTGAAGTCTCTTTCCGAGATTCTCCGCGGGAAGCAGGGACGCTTCCGTCAGAACCTGCTGGGTAAGCGCGTTGACTATTCCGGCCGTTCGGTTATCGTTGTCGGACCCGAACTGAAGATTTATCAGTGCGGTCTGCCGACCGAAATGGCGCTGGAGCTGTTCAACCCGTTTGTTCAGAAGCGCCTGATCGAAACTCAGAAAGCCATTTCCATTAAGGACGCGAAGAAAAAGATTCAAAAGCACCACCCCGACGTGTGGGACGCGCTGGATCACGTCATTCGCGAGCATCCCGTCCTTCTGAACCGCGCGCCGACCCTGCACCGTCTGTCCATTCAGGCGTTTGAGCCGGTGCTGGTGGAGGGCCGTGCCATCAAGCTGCACCCGTTGGTTTGCCCCGCGTTCAACGCGGACTTCGACGGTGACCAGATGCCTGTCCATCTGCCCCTGTCCTCCGAGGCACAGGCAGAGGCGCGCGTGCTGATGCTGTCCGCCAACAACCTCCTGAAGCCGCTGAACGGCCACGCCGTGACGGTGCCCTCTCAGGATATGGTGCTCGGTTCCTACTACCTGACCATTGACGCTCCCGAGGACGAGAAGAAGGGCGAACCCCGTATCTTCCGCGACTTCGACGAGGCGGTCATGGCTTATGAGAATAAGCAGATCACCCTGCACACCCCGATCAAGGTGCGCGTGGAGAAAGAATTCAACGGCGTGAAAGAGAGCCGCATCATCGACGCGACGCTCGGCCGCCTGATCTTCAACTCCAAGATCCCGCAGGACCTCGGTTACGTTGACCGTACCGATGAAAAGACCAAGTTCGACCTGGAAATCAATTTCCCCGCAACCTCCAAGAAGCTCAAGGAAATTGTGGACCGCGCCATCAAGTATCACGGCTTCAGCGTGACCGCACAGATGCTGGACGACATCAAGAGCATGGGCTACAAATACTCCACGAAGTCCTCCATCTCCATCTCGGTCTACGACATGACCATTCCGCCGGAAAAGAAAACGCTGCTTGCAGAGGCGGAAAAGCGCGTGGAGGATATCCGCGAGGCGTACAACGACGGCGAACTTTCCGAGGAGGAAAGATACAAAGCCACGGTCAAGATTTGGGAGGAGACCACCAATGAGGTCACCAAGAAGCTGACCGAGGGGCTTGACAAATACAACGCCATCAACATGATTTCCACGTCCGGTGCGCGCGGTTCCATCAAACAGACCCGTCAGCTTGCCGGTATGCGAGGTCTGATGTTCGCAACCTCCGGTAAGACGCTGGAGATTCCGATTAAGTCCAACTTCCGTGAAGGTCTGACAATGCTGGAGTACTTCATGGGGGCAAAGGGTTCCCGTAAATCCCTGTCCGATACCGCGTTGCGTACCGCAGACTCGGGTTATCTGACCCGCCGTCTGGTCGACGTGTCGCAGGAGGTCATTGTCCGCGAGCTGGATTGCGGCGCCAAGGAGGGGATTGTGGTTTCCGAAATCGCAAACCCGAACGACCGCGAGCATCCGTTGGAAACGCTCAAGGAACGTCTTGTGGGACGCTTCACCGTCTCCGACGTCATTCATCCCGAGACCGGGGAGCTGCTGGTGGCAGCCAACACCATGATCAGCGAGAGCGACGCGGACGCGATCGTTGCCGCAGGCATCGACCGCGTTGAGGTCCGCACCATTCTGCGCTGCCAGGCAGAGCGCGGCGTTTGCGCACATTGCTACGGCGCCGACCTTGCGTCCGGCAAGCTGGTCAGCATCGGCGAGGCTGTCGGCGTCATTGCCGCGCAGTCCATCGGTGAACCCGGTACGCAGCTGACCATGAGAACCTTCCACACCGGCGGCGTCGCAGGTTCCGATATTACCCAGGGCTTGCCGCGTATTGAAGAGCTCTTTGAAGCGCGCAACCCGAAGAAGCCCGCGATCGTGACCGAGTTCAGCGGCGTTGCCCACGTCACCACCGAGAAGAACCTCTCTAAGGTGACGATCGTGGACGACGAGGGGACCGAACACCTGTATGAGATTCCGTTCGGTATGCGTCTGGAAGTGCATGACGGCGATTATGTTGCCCGCGGCACGGCTTTGACAGAGGGTTACTTTGCACCCGCCGACGTGCTGCGCCTGAAAGGCATTGACGCCGTGTATGACTATATCATCCGCGAGGTGCAGAAGGTGTACCGCGGTGAGGACGTGGAAGTCAACGACAAGCACGTCGAGGTCATTGCGCGTCAGATGACCCGTAAGGTCACCGTTGAGGACGCCGGCGATACCGACCTGCTCTCCGGCGCAACCGTCGACGTCATGGAGCTGCGCCGTGTGAACCGCGCCATTGACGCCCGCATTGCCGCAGGGGAGGAGAATCTCCGCCACGCGGTCGGCGCGCCGATGCTTCTGGGTATCACCAAGGCATCTCTGCTCACCGAGTCCTTCCTGTCCGCCGCTTCCTTCCAGGAGACCACAAAGGTTCTGACCGAAGCTGCCATTGCGGGTAAGGAAGACCACCTGCTCGGTCTGAAGGAGAACGTCATCATCGGTAAGCTGATTCCCGCCGGAACCGGTCTGAGCTGCTATCACGACATCGATATTGAAGCAGAACGCGGAGAGGACAAAGCGGGAGATATGCGGGAAGCCGTTTCCGAGTAAATCCGCGTCCCCTTGCATAAAGCGGGAGCCGCAGGGGAACAATCCCCCGCGGCACGGCGGTGCGAAAACGGAAAAACTTGCACTTGCTCTTGACAAGCAGCATTCATAAATGCTACAATATACTGTAAACTTCTGCGCAAAAGGTGTTTTTGCGCAGTTGTTCCCACGGAATCCGATGCGGGTTTATACCCGTTTTGGAATAAACATTTTAAATTTTTGAAGAAGGAGGAAAGAGATGCCAACCTTTAACCAGCTCGTGAAACAGGGCCGTTCCGAAAAGCGTTACAAGTCCAAAGCACCCGTGCTTCAGAAGACTGTCAACACGCTCAAGAACTGCTCCGTAGAACAGAGTGCGCCGCAGAAAAGAGGCGTTTGCACAAAGGTTACGACAACCAGCCCGAAGAAGCCTAACTCCGCACTGCGTAAGATTGCGAGAGTTCGTCTGACCAACGGCATGGAGGCAACGACCTATATCCCCGGTATCGGTCACAACCTTCAGGAACACTCGGTCGTCCTCATCAGAGGCGGTCGTGTACGTGACCTGCCCGGTGTCCGTTATCACATCATCCGCGGTACACTGGACGCACAGGGCGTGGCAAACCGTATGCAGGGTCGTTCCAAGTACGGTGCCAAGAGACCCAAGAAGAAGTAATATCGCGTCTCAGATATTACAGACGTGCCGTCACCACCTGTGGTAATGAAATTTAAAATGTTTATTTTTCACTAAAGCTGACGCGCACTAACGGAAGAAATCCGAGTACCTATGAGATCATTATTATATGAAGGAGGGAAGTACAGTGCCAAGAAGAGGTCAGATTTCCAAGAGAGAGATTTTGCCGGATCCTCTGTACAATTCCACGCTGGTCACCAAGCTGATCAACAACGTGATGTACGACGGTAAAAAGGGCGTTGCTCAGAAGATCGTATACGACGCATTCGCCATGATCGAGGCAAAGCAGGGAGAGAACCCCCTGGAGGTGTTCAACGCCGCTCTTGAGAATGTTATGCCTGTCCTGGAGGTAAAGGCCCGCCGCGTGGGCGGTTCCAACTACCAGGTTCCTATGGAGGTTCGCGCCGAAAGACGTCAGACCCTCGGTCTGCGCTGGATCATCACCTATGCGAGAGCACGCGGTGAAAAGACCATGGCAGAAAAGCTGGCAAACGAAATCATGGACGCAAAAGCCGGTATGGGCGGCGCCTTCAAGAAAAAAGAAGACACGCACAAGATGGCAGAAGCGAACAAAGCGTTTGCACATTACAGATTCTAATCGCTCGTATCAGCAAGAAAAGGAGAATGGAAAATGCCAAGAGAATATTCGCTTGAGCACACAAGAAATATCGGTATCATGGCGCACATCGATGCCGGTAAGACTACCACTACCGAGCGTATCTTGTTCTATACGGGCAAAACCCACCGTATCGGTGAAGTTCATGACGGCGCAGCCACCATGGACTGGATGGTACAGGAGCAGGAGCGTGGTATCACCATCACGTCCGCTGCTACCACCTGTTTCTGGGCTCCTACGCAGTTCCACACGGATCCCGCGAAAGCCAAAGCAAACACCTATCGTATCAACATCATCGATACTCCCGGTCACGTTGACTTCACCGTTGAGGTGGAGCGCTCCCTGCGCGTGCTGGACGGCTCCGTAACCGTCTTCTGTGCAAAGGGCGGCGTTGAACCTCAGTCGGAGACCGTATGGCGCCAGGCGGACAAGTATCATGTTCCGCGTATGGCATACGTCAACAAAATGGACATCACCGGTGCGAACTTCTACCGCGTTGTGGATATGATGAAGGATCGCCTGCATGCAAATGCGGTGCCGATTCAGCTCCCGATCGGTAAGGAGGCTGATTTCCGCGGTATCATCGATCTGATGAACATGGAAGCCGATGTCTATTACGATGACCTCGGTAAGGATATGAGAACAGAGCCGATTCCGGAGGAATACCGTGAAAAGGCGGAAGAGTACCGCGCGAACATGGTTGAGGCAATTGCCGAAACCGACGAGGCGCTCTTCGAAAAGTACTGCGGCGGTGAGGAGATCTCCGTGGAGGAGTTGAAGGCTGCCCTTCGCAAGGCGACCATCTCCAACGAGATCGTCCCCGTCATCTGCGGTACCTCTTACAAAAACAAGGGCGTACAGAAGCTGCTCGACGCAGTGGTGGATTATATGCCCGCCCCGACCGATATCCCCGCAATCAAGGGTGTCAACCCCGAAACAGACGAAGAGGATGAGAGAATCGCGTCCGACGACGCTCCTTTCTCCGCTCTCGCGTTCAAGATTGCAACCGACCCGTTTGTCGGTAAACTCTGCTTCTTCCGTGTGTATTCCGGTGTTCTTGAAAAGGGAACGGCAGTGCTGAACTCCACCAAGGGCAAGGAAGAACGCCTCGGACGTATCCTGCAGATGCACGCAAACGACCGTAAGGATATCGACGTGGTTTACGCAGGCGATATTGCCGCCGCAATCGGTGTCAAGTACACCACGACGGGCGATACCTTCTGCGACGAGAATCATCCTATCATTCTTGAATCCATGGAATTCCCGGAGCCTGTTATCCGCGTGGCGATCGAGCCCAAGACGAAAGCAGGTCAGGAGAAGATGGGCATTGCTCTGTCCAAGTTGGCAGAGGAAGACCCGACCTTCCGTACCTATACGGACGAGGAGACCGGGCAGACCATCATCGCAGGTATGGGCGAGCTCCATCTGGAGATCATCGTCGACCGTCTGCTGCGTGAATTCAAGGTGGAAGCCAATGTGGGTAACCCGCAGGTCGCTTACAAGGAAACCATCCGCAAGAAAGTGGATCACGAGTGCAAGTATAAGCGTCAGTCCGGCGGTTCGGGTCAGTACGGTCACGTGAAGATTATCATCGAGCCCAACGAACCCGGCAAGGGATATGAGTTTATCAACGCTGTCACCGGCGGTGCGATTCCGAAAGAATTCATTGAGCCTGTCAACCAAGGTATCAAGGGCGCAATGCAGTGCGGCGTGCTTGCAGGCTACAACGTCGTTGACGTGAAAGTGACTCTGTATGACGGTTCTTACCATGAGGTCGACTCCTCTGAAATGGCGTTCAAGATTGCCGGTTCTATGGCATTCAAGGAAGCTATGAAGCTGGCTGACCCTGTGATTACCGAGCCTATCATGAAGGTTACCGTGACGACCCCGGATGAATATCTGGGCGATGTCATCGGTGATATTTCCTCCCGCCGCGGCGCCATCGAATCGATGGAACAGGTTTCCGGCGGACAGCAGGTCACCGCATCCGTTCCGCTTGCGGAAATGTTCGGGTACGCAACCGCGTTGCGTTCCAGAACGCAGGGTCGCGGCGTCTATACCATGGAGCCGAGTCACTTCCAGGAAGTGCCGAAGAGCATCCAGGACGAGATTATCAAGGCGCGCGCCGCAAGAAACTGATGCTTCTGTGCGCGTAACAGCATAACCCTTTCACAATCAATCAATAAAAACAAAAATATATCTTAGGAGGATATTCAAATGGCAAAGGCTAAATTCGAAAGAACCAAACCCCATGTAAATATCGGTACTATCGGTCACGTTGACCACGGTAAGACCACTCTGACCGCGGCTATCACCAAGTACCTTTCTCTGGTCAACGGAAGTGAATTCCTGGCATATGACCAGATCGACAACGCTCCCGAGGAGAGAGCAAGAGGTATCACGATCAACACCCGTCACGTTGAGTACGAGACTGCAAACCGTCACTACGCGCACGTTGACTGCCCCGGCCACGCTGACTATGTCAAGAACATGATCACCGGTGCCGCACAGATGGACGGTGCGATCCTGGTAGTTGCAGGTACCGACGGTCCTCTGCAGCAGACCCGTGAGCACGTGCTGCTCGCCCGTCAGGTCGGCGTTCCCGCAATCGTTGTTTTCATGAACAAGTGCGATATCGTTGACGACCCCGAGCTGCTCGACCTGGTCGAGATGGAAATCCGCGACCTGCTCAGCGAATACGACTTCCCCGGCGACGATATTCCGATCGTCCGCGGCTCTGCCCGTGTGGCTCTGGAATCCGCTTCCAAGGATCCCGAGGCTGCCGAATATGCTTGCATTAAGGAACTGATGGATGCAGTTGACAACTACATTCCCACTCCCGCAAGAAACGACGATATGCCCTTCCTGATGCCTGTCGAGGATGTCTTCTCCATCTCCGGCCGTGGTACCGTTGCAACCGGCCGTGTTGAGAGAGGCGTTCTGAAGATGAACGAGACTGTCGAGATCGTCGGTCTGTCCGAAGAGAAGAAGTCCACCGTTGTTACCGGTATCGAAATGTTCCACAAGCTGCTTGATTCCGCTGAGGCCGGTGACAACGTCGGCGTTCTGCTCCGCGGTATCCAGAAGAACGATATCGAGCGCGGTCAGGTCCTCTGCAAGCCCGGCACGATTCACCCCCACACCAAGTTCGTGGGTCAGGTGTACGTTCTGACTGAAAAGGAAGGCGGCCGTCAAAAGCCCTTCTTCGCAGGTTACAGACCTCAGTTCTACTTCCGTACCACCGACGTGACCGGCGTGATCGGTCTGCCTGCAGACGTTGAGATGTGCCGCCCCGGCGACCACGTCAAGATGAACGTCGAGCTGATCACTCCTATCGCTATCGAGAACGGTCTGCGTTTCGCTATCCGTGAAGGCGGCCGTACCGTTGGTTCGGGCGTGGTTTCCGAGATCATCGCGTAATCACTAAAAAACAAGTATCGAACGGGCAATCCCGCAAGTGCGGACAGGCGCCGTGCCTCACGGTGCGGCTCTGTCCCCTGCCGGGCGCCGAGGATACCTCCGTTTTGAAAAAGTCGGGGGATTTCGGCGGCGCCATGCCCATTCCTGCCTGCATATTTTATCTTTGGGGTTTGGTGCGTGCCGAAAGGCACAATTCCATACCGGCGGTGATGCGCCTGTGCGCGAGTCCGCGAGCCTGACGGCATGACGGGGTGAGAACCCCCGACCGACGGTAAAGTCCGGATGAAAAAAGATAAAGCAAAAAAAGCCCCTATTGGGGCTTTTTTGCTTTTAGAGAAAGGTATTGTATTCCATGAGACCCTCAGCTTCTTCTGTCAGACTGCGCAAAATGATTGTTTCCGCTCTGTTTATTGCAGTCGCGTATCTCTTCCGCTTTATTTTCCATTTTAACGCTGCTTTTTTGACCTTTGAGTTCAAAGACGCCGTCATTTGTATCGGCGGTCTGTACCTTGGCCCCCTGTACGCGTTGGCAATGTCCGCCATCGTGGCGCTGCTTGAATTTGCAACCATCAGCGGAACAGGCTGGTACGGCTTGCTGATGAATTTTCTTGCCGCGGCTGCCTTTTCCGTGGTTGCTTCACTGGTATACCGCTTTCGCCGTACCATGGGCGGAGCCATCGTGGCGCTTGCTCTCGGCGTTTGCGCTTTGATTGGCGTGATGATTCCCGCAAATCTGGTGATCACGCCGCGTTTCATGAGCGTTGAAACAGCCGCTGTTGTTTCTCTGATTCCGAAACTGTTGCTTCCGTTCAACCTTGTCAAAGGGCTGATGAACGCCGGCGTGGTACTATTGCTGTATAAGCCTGTCACCACGGCTTTGTATCACGCGCACCTGCTTGACAGAGGCGCTTTTGCCGGTACATATGCCAAGGAACAGGGAAAGTCCGCACCGGTCGCGGAAAGCAGCGCGGAACAGTCGGAGGTCATCGCCGCGCCCGCTCTGTCACGTCCCGTAGCCACTCCGCTCCGTTTTCGTTGGATAGTGCCCGTGGCAGCCGCGATTCTGATCGCGGTCAGCCTTATCGTGTTTTTCCTGTTCCTGCACGGCGACTTCACCGTGTTGGAAAAGTGAAGGCGCCGCACTGTTACAATAAAAGGACAGACAAAAGTCTATCGAAAAGCCATCTGCACAATGGTGTTCCCGTTAGGAAGTTTCCTCAAAAACAAGAAAAATAAAGAAAAGCTCACGATACCTTGCAATGCAAGGGAGTGAGCTTTTTGTATAACGAAAACCACGCGATAGTCGCGTGGTTGAAAAGAGGTTAACCG
>CAMEJM010000019.1 GCA_945920215.1 uncultured bacterium | reverse complement strand
TTGCTCCGCAAACAGAGATATTTTCACCTGCGGTGAAAGAGATATTTCGGCTTTCAGCCGAAGCGAGAATCAACTTTTCCATATCTCCGCGAAGCGGAATATCACTTGCCATGAGGCAAATATCGCTTCGCGCAAGCGAAATATCTCTTGCCTCCAGGCAAATATCACTTTGCCCACCGGGCAAAATATCGCTCCGCCGTCAGGCGGAATATCACCGCGCAGCGCCTATCGCTTCGCCCGTCTGACAACAAATGAAAAAGCCAAAACACGCAAAGAGGCGCCTGAAAATCAGGCGCCTCTTTGTTATATCGGGCGAATGACACCATCAAGCGTTGCGCTTCGCCTGACAATTCACCTATCACAAAACCGCACGGCAGGGGTCACGCCTGCGCGGCGGCGTCCTCGCACGTGTAGCGGAGCGGAATCCCGTATACGCGCTCATAGACCGCGCGGGTGAGCGCCTCATTGGCGGCGCGCATGGCTTCCGCGTTCTCGCGCACGGATTTGCTGGGGTCGGGATAAATGGGGGGCATGACGTGGAGGGTGTAATGCACGTGCTCGACGCCGTTCGCTTCATAGTCCCCGCAGCTCTTCATGGTGACGAAGCAGGGGACGACGGGGACGCCGTTCTTTGCCGCGATGTGGAAAGCGCCGCTGCGCAGGGGGCGCGGCTTCCGATAGTTCTGCCACATGGCTTGTTCGGGATAAATCAGAATGTGCGCCTTTTTGGAGAGCAGGGTGCTGACCGCGGCGTTGAAATGCCCCATGGTGTGCATACAGGAGCTGAGGGGCAGGGTGTCGCAGTACTTGAGCAGAAAGCCGAGGGGACCCTCGATGAAATAGTTGCCCTCGCGGATGACGCTGTAAAAGCGGTGCTTGCCGGGCGCCATACGGGACGCCATACGGACGATTTCGTTTTCAAAGCACCCGAAGTGGTTGCTGGTAAAGATGGCGCCGATATCGCGCAGCCCCGCGAGGTTCTCCGCACCCTCCACTTTCATGTTGTAATACTTCCGCATCACGCGGGAGAGACGGGCGCGCATCGCAACGGCGCGGAGGCGCCTGCATTTGGTTTTGAAGCGGCGGCAGAGGTAGTCCACGTCCTCCGGCGCCAGCGGATGAGAGGGCGGGTCGTCCTCCACGTCGCGGAAAAATGCCTCTCCGCCCTGCCGCTCATAGGCGGCTATTTTTGCCTGTACCGCGGCGCGGTCGGGCGCGAGGGGCGGGCGTTCGGTCAGCAGAATCTGCTTCATTTTTTTCTCAGTCCTTCCATCAGAGGCTCCGCGGGGAGCTTTTTGGCAAAGTTGTTGTCGCACCGGATGATCTTCTCGGCGTTGCGCACCATGCGCTTTTCTGCGCGCTTATCGCGCAGGCGCTGCAGAAAGCCGTAGCTGCGCTGCATGGCGCGGATCCTGTCGTAAAAATCGGTGCGGCGCGCGTATTTCCAGAAGATGTCCCCGTTCGGCACCTCGGCATAGAGCCAAGGCTTCAGGAACATATTGTAGTGGACGATATGAATCACGCCTTCATAAGGCTTGGGAGAATACATTTTGTTCCAGGACGTATCGAGATATACCACGCGGCCGTTGCACATGGCGTTGAGGTAATCCTGGTCGGGGGCAATGGTGGGGAAAGCGTAACGGGTCAGCAGGGAGATGAACTTTCCTTCGATGTCGAGCTCGCGGAACAGCTTCAGGTTCATGACCATCATGCCGGAATTGAAATATTCCTCGTCCGGCACCCCGACGGCTTCACGGGCGTATTTTTTCAGCGGCTCGCTCGCCGAAACGATGGCGTCGCGCACGGCGGCGACCAGATTGTCCTCTCCGAGGTCGACGGCGAACAACTCGCTCACGTCCCCCTCCACGGCAACGTCGCAGTCCATGTAGATGGCTTTGTCGTACTCCGGGAACAGAGAGGGAATGAACAGGCGGTAATAGATGGAGACGGTGTAGTAATCGCGCAGGGAGAAATGCTCCATGACGGGGGCAATCGCCTCTTTCACGTCGATGAAGTCGATCTGAACGCGGTCGGTCGCCATTTTCAAGACCTGCTGCCGCTCCGCCTCGTCAATGTCGGTATAGAGCACGCAGATCCGATACGAATAAGCGGGGGAGGCGTTGTCGATCAGGGAGCGGACGGAGACTGCCAAAAACGGCAGATAGCGCGCGTCGCTGGCAAAGAAAATCGGGATAACGGATTGGTTCGGGGTCATAAATCAATACCTCATTTCTCGGCATGGGATTCTCTTAACTGTTCCATGCGCTTGTTGTAATTTTCAAGAATGTCGTCAAAGGAGTGTTCGTGCAGAATATTGCGTACCTGCTCGACGTGCCACGGCTTGATGTTGCGGGTGTGGAAAAACGGCAGCCAGCGGATGGTCTTGGAGAAGTGGCGCACCACGGTGTCGTCGCGGCGCTTCTTCTGCTCGTTGAAACGCCCGGGCAGGTACTTGCGGCGCTTGATACAGCGGCAGATAGCCGTTTGGTCGGGCAGAAAGATCTTCTTGTCGCGGCAGGCGCGGCAGGCGCGGGCAAGGTTGCCGGTTTCGCGCAGCATCTCAAGATTCATCAGCAGCACGCCGGAGTTGCAGTAGTTCGGACCGAAGAAAAACTTTCCGTAACGGTCGCGCACGGCGGCAAGCTCATATCCGTCGAGAGGGATGTGGAACAGTTCCCCCGCGTCCCGGCAAAGGACGGTGTCGGTGTCCAGATACAGCACCTTGCCCGGCAGCTCCTCCACCCGGTCGGCAAGCAGGCGCAACAGGCAGTAGGGCGTATAGGAGGACTGCTCGTTGGGGTTGCCCGCAAGGCAGGCGCGGTACAGCTCTCCCAAATCCAGCAGTACGGCGCGGCTGTCGGGGTTGGCTTCCCGCAGTACCTCTTCCAGATACGCGCGCTGCTCCTCGGTCAGGGGGGTGTACGCCGGATTCTTTTCGGTGTAATCCATGGTGAGCAGGTACGCCGTCACCGCTTCCTTTGTATATGCGGCGACCGACAGGCAGGAAATCAGCAAGCCGTCAAACACGCGGGCGTTCCCCGCATACATCAGAGAAATCAAAGCGATACCTCCCCCTGTCTGTTTTCGGCGCACGGCGCGGCGCCGCTCTCCGCGGCGGCTTTCTGTTCCGCGGGCAGATAGGTGATCGCCCGGTAGGTGGACAGCGCCGCGCGCTCGCACATGGTGCGCCGCACCCGCTCCGCCAGTTCCTTAGCCTGCGCGGCGCGGGAAAGGGATTCGTCCGGGTAGAAAGGTCCGTCCAGATAGGTCACAACCCGCGGAATTTTGCCGTGCTTCTTTTTATGGAAGGTGTTTGTCATGCAGAACACGGGCTCCCCGAAACGGACGGGGTAGGCGAACGCGCTCTCGTCAAAGGGGCGCACCCCGGTATAGTAGGGCCAGATGTGCGCTTCGGGGTAGACGACCACCGCCGCGCGCTCCACGGTGCGCTTTTCGAGCGCCTCCTTGAATTTGCGGAAGCCGCCGATGGTGGCGGGAACCGGCAGAGCGCCGCACATGGTCAGAAAATTGCGGGTGCCGCGCGCCGAGAGGTTCTGCGGCGAGACGATCACATAGGTGCGCTTGGGGAACAGACAGATGTTGGGAATGTAGGCGTCTCCCGACATGAGCGTGTGGTTGCCGTAGACAAAGCCCCCCCGGCGGCGGAAGCCGCGCAGGACGCGCTTGTTTTTGACGGTATGATGGAACCGGATCTTGCACCACAGGAACGCAAAGGGCGTCATGATCAGGCGGTAGACAACAAAGGCGCAGATACGCCACAGCAGATTTTTATGCAGGTATTTGAAGTGCTCGTCGATGAGCGGGGGATTCCGCGTCAGTCCGGAATGCTCTTCCCGTTCGCTTTCGTAATAAACAGTGTCGCCGATGTGCGGCATATGCGTCCTTTCCTGCCGCCCTCGACGGCATGTTTTCTTTCCGGGGCTTATTGTAACCGATGGGAGCATTTTTGACAACCTACTGCGCTGTTTCGTCATTCCCCTCTTTGGGAGGGGCGCCGAACGAATCGTAGAATGCCGCTCTACCGATTGTAGAACGCCCAAGAAAAACAGGGCTTGCCGGTATGGCAAGCCCTGAGTGGATTTCAATCAAAATCGTGCATGTAAACAAAAGTTACATTATTTGGAGCGCTGAATCTGCCGCGTGAGGACGATGGCGATCTGCGCTGGGACGCCGATCAGATACAGCATCCACAGGTTGAGCGACAGCCACTGGAGAAAGATAGAGGTAATCAGCGTCCAGAGAAACGCCGAGACGTTGAAGATCGTCGCCCGCTTACCGAAGTAGCGGCGGTCGAAGTATTCCAACACCAGAAAAGAGGCGGGCAGCGCCCAGATAAACGCCTGCCAGACGTATTTGTCGCCGTTGATGCTGACGTAGACGTAGACGGCGGTGGCAATCAGCCAGACAAGGCAGACGGCAAGCGAGGTCACCCACAGCTGAAAACGTTTTTTGCGCTGCGGCGCCATGTACTGTGCGGGGTTGTCCGCCGCGTTTTCGTGCAGAAAGAAATCTACCGTAACGCCCCAGAGGTCCGCCAGCTTCTTCAAAACCTTCAGGTCGGGAAGCGCCTCCCCGCGCTCCCATTTCGAAACCGACTTGTCGGAATAGTTGATCTTTTCCGCCAACTCCGCCTGCGTCCACATATGCTGCTTTCTGAGCGCCGTGATATTCTGTGCGACGATTTGTTCTAACTCTAACATATCTTTATTATAGCTCTTCCGAAATAAAAAATCAATGGGCGGCGCGCATCTCAGCACGCCGCCCCGGAGGTGCGTTCGGTCAGATGTATTCGGTGTTGCTCTTGGTGATGACGGCGCTGTTCACCCCGTCCGTCGCTCCGATTTGACCGATGAAGGAATCGTCCCTGCCCTTCAGGGACACCTCCCATGCGTATTCGATGACTCCGTTTGAGACGGTTTTGGATTTGAGGCTTGCGCTGCGGGTCCCCTGCCGCAACAGGTCAAGAATGCGTTGCTCGGCACTGCTGTCGGCGGTAACCATGACAATATAGGTGCCCACCATGCGGGGGAGTCTCCCCACGCCGAACAGGATCAGGCATACGCAAGCCACGCCGGCAATGGCGATCCCCAGCAGGTTGGCGCCGCAGATGATACCCGCGCTGATGGAAAGAAACATGAACGCCATGTCCATCGGTTCCTTTACCGCAGTGCGGAAGCGCACAATGGAGAGGGCGCCGAGCGTGCCGAGGGAGAGATAGATGTTGGAGCGCACCGCCATGATCAGGAGCGTGGTGATCAGGGTCATGGCGAAGAGCGAAGCGCAGAAAGAACGGGAGAACAGCGCGCCGCGGTAGTTGAGGCGGTACACCAGGCAAATGATGCCGCCGCACGTCATTGCCGCCAAAAAGATGACGACCGCCTGCATCAGGGTCAGGTCCACAAATTCGCTGACAAAGGCTGCTTTTAAAATTTCACTGATAGTCATTTGTAACCTCCGGGATTATTGAATGGCGCGGGCGCGCGCAAATTTGCAGTTGGAAACGGCGGGCATACAGTCCCGCGGCAGAAGGTCCGCGATGAAAGAGGGCAAGAAGTGACAGTACTTGACTTCCAGCAGCACCACGTCCCGCGCAAGGATGGGCGTCAGCCCCCGCGGAGAGAACAGGTCGAGACTCACGGCGGAGCCGCAGAGATTGGTGTCAAGCGTCACACGGATGTTGCAAAGCGGATGGACATACGTTTCGCGCGTGTACTCGACCAGCGTTTTCGGGCGGTATAGATTGGTGCGCATATCATAGTAAAAGCTGTGCGCGAGGTCACTCTCATAACGGAGCAACGGCGCGGGGTCGCCGCCGAGGAGCGCCCGGCAGTCCTCCGGGGTGATCCGCAGCTGGCGCTTGCGCGACAGATTCCCGTCCTTTTCTTTATACTCTAAACCGATATAGTCGTCTTTGTGATTGTAGGCGCGGACGCGGAGCTTCTTGCGCTTTTTCACGCCTGCCAGCGAGCCGAGGTAGGAACGGTTGCCGGGGGTGTCGAAATAAACGCTGGTGATCAGGTACCGCCGCTGCGCGTCACTGTGCGGGTCGCGCCGCATGACTTTTTCCAACCTGCCGCGCAGCGCGGCGGCCTCGGCGAGGGAGATGTAGTATTTATGCTCCGTGCGGTCGTTGCCGGACGGCGCTTCAAAAAGCCGCTGCATACGCTTCCCCTCCTCTCAAAAAGCCCTGATTTCACGTTGCTTTCCGGCGGCGCTTTGCCGCGCGCGTGAAATGACTTATCCATTTTACAATAATTGTCACGGGATTACAATCACAGTTCGGCAATTCTGTCAGTTTGCCCAAACAAGTATGTATAAATTGCTCACAGCGGGGAAGCATGAAAAGAGAAGAACGGGCGGAGGAAAAATATGCGGAATTTGTCTTCGGATTATGCAAGAAACGTGGCGGATATGGACGCCGCCCTGCGCGTCGGCAAGAGCTTCGACCTGATCAAGCGAAGATTGTTTGTGGGGCAGGACGAGGTTACCATGTATTACCTCGACGGTTTCATCAAGGACGGGGAAATGCTGCGCCTGATGCAGTACTTCCTGGGGCTTGACGGGCTCGGCGGCGGAAGCGACGCCGCGGTGAACTTCATGGATAAGAACGTGCCGTATGTCGAGGTTGCCTGCTCAGGCAAGGTGGACGACCTGATTCTGACCGTGATGTCGGGCGCCGCCCTGATGCTCGGCTCCACTTTCGGCGACAAGGCGCTGATGATCGATATGCGGACGTACCCCGCCCGCACCACCGAGGAGCCGGAGAACGACCGCGTGATGCAGGGTGCCCGAGACGGCTTTGTGGAGACTCTGATTTTCAATACCGCTCTGATCCGTCGCCGCCTGCGCGACCCGCGCCTGACCATGCAGTATAAAAACCTGGGGGGTTCCTCCAAGACCGATGTGGTGATCTGCTATATGGAGGGGGTGGCGGACCAAAAGTATGTGGACGCGCTTTCCCGCCGCCTTGACGAGATCCACCCCGCGTCGCTGACCCTTGGGTTTCAGAGCCTCGCGGAAATGCTGATTCCGCGGCGGTGGTACAATCCCTTCCCCAAAATTCGCTCCACCGAGCGCCCGGACGCGGCGGCGGCGCAATTGGTTGAGGGCAGCGTGCTGATTCTCTGCGACACCTCGCCGCAGGTCATGGTACTGCCCACCTCGATTTTCGACTTCATGCAGGAAACCGACGACTATTATTTTCCGCCCGTCACGGGGACGTACCTGCGCCTGCTCCGTCTGTTTATTTTCATTCTGTCGTTTGTTCTGTCCCCCACATGGTACCTGTTGCTCAAACACGCGGACCGTCTGCCGGAAGCGTTTGCGTTCATCGTCCCGTCCGACCCCGGGGAGCTGCCGCTTCTGCTCCAGCTGTATTTGGTGGAGCTTGCCGTAGACGGTCTGAAGCTCGCCAGCATGAACACCCCCAACCTGCTGTCTAATTCGCTGTCAGTCATCGGGGGCTTGATTCTGGGGGATTTCGCGGTCACCATCGGCTGGCTGTCGCCCGACGTGATTTTCTATATGGCGGTCATCGCCATCGCCGGCTTTTCGCAGCAGAGCCATGAACTGAGTTATTCGGTCAAATTCCTGCGCCTGATTTGCCTGACGCTCACCGCCCTGTTCGACCTGCCGGGGTATATTATCGGGTTGCTTTTGTTCCCGGCGCTGGTTTGTATCAATCGCACGCTCAACGGCTCTTTCAGTTATCTGTATCCTCTGATTCCGTTCAACGGCAAAGCGCTTGTGCGGCTTCTGTTTCGTGTGCGCAAGCACGACTATACGGACAGCGCCTCGGAGCCAAATGCGGAGCCGCCCTCGGAGGGGCCGGGTATGTCGCGTTGAGCCACGCCCCGTCCGCCGCAAGACCTCCCGCACGGAAAAGCCTTTCGTCGGGGCTTTTCCGCCGCTATGCGGCAGAGGGAAAACAAACTTTTTTTCCGGGCGTATAAAACGCCTGTCTTTGTGCCATGACTATCCTTGACAGGGTTCCTGCGGAAAAACAGGAAAAAAAGTCTTGACAAAGGAAAATCCGTTGATATATAATAGTTGCGTTCCGAACGGACTTGTCCGTCGGAGCCGGTGTGCAGATATGCGCACCAATTATGCGGCATCGCCAAGCGGTAAGGCAACGGACTCTGACTCCGTCATTTCCTAGGTTCGAATCCTAGTGCCGCAGCCAAAAAGAACCGGCACCCCTCGTGGGTGCCGGTTCTTTTTGGCTGCGACACTGCGGAATCGATCCAGTCGCGCGAAGCGCGGCTAGGTTCGCATGCCCGCCGCAGAGCGACGGTAGCTTGCTGACCGGCGGCAAGGCGAGGCATATTCGCCGCAGGCGAATACTCTAGTGCCACCCCTCGTGGGTGCCGGCTTTTTTCAACGAAATAAATCCCTGTCGGGATTTGTGAAATGCACTGTGTGCATGAAATTCGCCTGCGGCGAGTGAAATGCCTGCGGGCGTGGGGGGAATTTTCAATGAAATAAATCCCTGTCGGGATTTGTGAAATGCACTGTGTGCATGAAATTCGCCTTCGGCGAGTGAAATGCCTGCGGGCGTGGGGGGATTTATTTCTTTTCACATCGGCGGAGTGAAACGAGGCCGATATTTCACAATGACCGAAGGTCATTATTTCACATCGAGCGGCAGCGAGATATTTCACAATTCGCAAAGCGAATTATTTCACATTTTGCCGCAAGGCAAAATATTTCATTAAAAAATAGTGCCGGCTTTTTTCAACGAAATAAATCCCTATCGGGATTTGTGAAATGCACTATGTGCATGAAATTCGCCTGCGGCGAGTGAAATGCCTGCGGGCATGGGTGAATTACCCGGTGCTGTTATATAACGAGTTTTGTCAAATTATGTTTTAAGCAACATTTTTATTTTACAATCGTAAAATAATATTGATAAAATCAGTTATATATGATAGAATCAGGATGAAAGGCGGTGATGGTATGTACATGGATTATTCCGGGCTGTGGAAACTGCTGATTGACAGGAACATGACAAAAGCGGATCTGATGGAATTGACGGGGATCAGTTCGAGGGTGATCGCGAAACTTTCCAAAAACGAGACCGTAACCACGGACACGATCGCCCGTATCTGCGGCGCTCTGCAATGCGGTGTGTGTGATGTAATGGAATGCGTCAGTGAGGACCGTATGTCTGTATATTCCGCTTATCGGAAATTCGGGAAAACGGTGGATAAAAACGAACTTTACCGGACAGTTGTTTTTTCAAAAAACGGGCAGAATTATGTTGTTTATACAACAAACGCCACGGCTACGAAAGCCACTCACATTGATTGCCGCGAAAACGGTACGGTGTATTGGGAACAGTATTACCCATTCGGCAGTATGACCGGCCCGACCCGCGTGGAAAGCGTTTTGATAAAACCGTTGCGTCAGAAAGATACTGTTCCCATCGTAGTCATCAAAGGCAAGCCCGCTGTGATTACAGGGCTTGACGAAGGAATGTTTGTGTCTGCGCACGGGAAACTGAAAACCGATACCGATGTTTATGTCATGTCCGAACACGCTTTCAAATTATTTGCGCCGTAAAACGAGATAGTCGATAGGATGAATATTTTTTCGGCTACACACGACAAAAAGCACGCCCCCCCTCCGCGGTGGTCGTGCTTTTTACAGGCGGCTCGGCGGATGCGACCCGGGTCGCGCGAAGCGCGGGGGGTCAGAGCGCCAGCGTATGGTAGGCGGCGCCGTCGAGCGAGTGCCAGACGGCGGCAGTGCCGTCGAGGGTCATGTAGCTGTGGGGGGAATTCTCTTTGGGAATCGAGACCGAGCCGGGATTGAGGCAAAGATTGCCCTCCCCGAACGGCTCCCACGCCGGGATATGGGTGTGCCCGTGGAGGAGAATATCGCCGCGCGAGAGCGGCGGCGGGCAGGCGGCGTTGAAGCGGTGCCCGTGGGTGGCGTAAATCAGACGGGATTCCAGCGGCAGGACGGCGCAATCTGCCAGAATGGGGAATTCCAGCACCATCTGATCCACCTCGGTGTCGCAGTTGCCGCGCACGCAGAAGAGTTTGTCTTTGAGGGGGTTGAGCATGGCGATGACCTCTTTGGGCGCGTAGTCACGCGGCAGATCGTTACGGGGGCCGTGGTAGAGAATATCGCCGAGCAGAAGCAGTCTGTCCGCGCCCTCGCGCGCGAACGCCTCCAGCAGGCGGTGGCAATAATAGGCGGAGCCGTGAATATCGGACGCAATCATCAGTTTCATAGGGGTTCCTCCTTATCCGCGGCGGCGCGTGACAGACCGCCCGGCGTTTTTGAATGAGTCGGCGCGCGGGGCGCGCCGTTTTTCTGATTATAACACGCCTGGGGCGGTAATGTGTGAATAAACCGTAACGCCCGCGCGCCTGCGGCAAAAATGCGGCGGCGGGGTACACAAACGCCCGCAAATGTGGTATACTGTTGACGTATCTTCTCTTCCGCGAAGCGGCGCTCCCGGAAAAGCAAGCAAACCGGAGCAATCGGATTCCATGATATTTCAAACAGCCACAAAAGACACAAGCGGGACGGCAATCACAGAAAAGACATCTGTACGGTCGATGGCGGGAAAGGGAAAAAATGAAGATTTTCAAAATGCTGTTTTCAAAGACGGCGGCGGTCGTGCTGGCGGTGATGCTGCAGATCGTCCTGATCGCGGTGACGGCGATGTACTTCAGCACGCACTACGCGGCGGTGCAGATCGCCTGTTCGGTCATCGGTCTTTTGGCGCTGTGCCATCTGATCAACCGCAAGCAGACGCCCGAATTTACGGTGGCGTGGATGTTTCTGCTATTGGTGATTCCTCTGTTCGGCACGGTTCTGTATTTGCTGTTCGCCAACCCGCGTCTGACGCCGTGGCAGGCAAAGCGGCTTTCCGGCGCGCGGGAGAGGAGCGAGCCGTATATCCGCAGGGAGCAGGCGGCAGAGGTCCCGGAAATCGCGGACGGATACGAGGGAATCGCGCATTACCTGACTTCGCAGACCCGTCTGCCGCCGTACAAGGGAAACCGCACGGCGTATTTTGCTTCCGGGGAGGAGTTCTTCGCGGACCTCAAGCGGGAGCTTGCGCGGGCGGAAAAATTCATCTTTCTTGAATATTTCATCATCGCCCCCGGAAAAATGTGGGACGAAATCCACGAAATTCTGCTCGACCGGGTGCGCGCCGGAGTGGAAGTGCGCGTGATGTACGACGATATGGGCACCCTCGGCAAGCTGCGCAGCAGTTATGCCAAGAAGCTGCGGCGGGAGGGCATTGACGCGTGCAAGTTCAACCCCTGCCGCCCTTTGGTTTCCGGGGTGTACAACAACCGTGACCACCGGAAAATCACCGTGATCGACGGTCGGGTGGGATATACCGGCGGGCTGAATCTCGCGGACGAATATATCAACGAGATACACCCGTTCGGGCATTGGAAAGATACCGCCGTGAAGATCGAGGGCAGCGCGGTGAGGGGGCTGACCCTGATGTTCTTACAGCTGTTTGACGGCACTGCGAAGCGCCTGTCCGACTTCTCCCGTTACCTCGATACAGAAGCGGAGGTCTTTGACGAAGCGGGATTTGTACAGCCGTTTTACGACAGCCCGCGGCCGCTGGACAGCGACCAGATAGGAGAAAACGTATTTCTCAATATGGCGGGGGCGGCGAAGAAATTTCTGTATGTTTCCACGCCCTACCTGATTCCGGATTACAACCTGCTGACCGCAATCGCCAACGCGGCGAAGCGCGGGGTGGACGTCCGCCTGATCACCCCCCATATCCCGGACAAGAAAACCGTGTTCCGTATCACGCGCTCAAACTACGCGTATTTGATGCGGGCAGGAGTGCGGATTTACGAGTATACCCCCGGCTTTATCCATGCGAAAGGCTGGGTGGCGGACGGAGAAGCGGCTTTTGTGGGCACCGTCAATCTGGATTACCGCAGTCTGGTACATCATTTTGAGTGCGGCGTCATGCTGTACGGCACCCCCAGCATCGCGGATATATGCGCCGACTTCGAAAAGACGTTTGCCGCTTCGCAGGAGATGACCCCGGAAAACTGCAAGCAGGGGAGACTGCCTACATTGGGCGGCGCCATTCTGAACGTGTTTTCCCCGATGCTGTAAGACATATAAAAACGGAGCGGAGGCAGGAAAATAAGGCGCCGCGCCGATATTAAAACCGAAACTGCGCATCAGAAAGGAACACAGCGTATGTGGGCAGAGGACTGCTTGTTTTATCATATCTACCCCTTGGGAATGTGCGGCGCGCCGCGTGAAAACGACGGGGTGCATACCGATCGCATTCTGCGGGTGATCGAATGGATCCCGCACCTGAAACGCCTCGGCGTGGGGGCGGTGTATTTCTCCCCGCTCTTTGAGAGCGACCGCCACGGGTACGATACGCGGGACTATTTCATGCCCGACTGCCGTCTCGGCTCCCGCGAGGCGCTTGCCCGCGTGTGCCGCGAGTTGCATGAAAACGGAATCCGTGTGGTGCTGGACGGGGTGTTCAACCATGTGGGGCGGGGCTTCGCCCCTTTCCGCGACGTATGCGAGAAGAAATGGGACTCCCGCTATCGGGACTGGTTTCACCTTTCCTTTGACGGCGATACCCCCTATCACGACGGCTTTTGGTACGACTGCTGGGAGGGGCACTACGAACTGGTAAAGCTGAACCTGCAAAACCCGGAGGTGCGGCAATATCTGTTCGACGCCCTGCGCGACTGGGTGAACGCCTATGACATTGACGGCGTGCGGCTGGACGTGGCATACTGCCTTGACCGCGGCTTCCTGGAGGAGCTTTCCCGCGTTGCTCATTCGCTCAAGGAGGACTTCTTCCTGTTCGGCGAGGTGCTGTTCGGGGATTACAATCTTTTGGTGCGTCAAGGGATGCTGGACAGCTGTACCAACTACGAGAATTACAAGAGCCTGTACTCGGCGTTCAATTCCCGCAACCTGTACGAACTGACTTATTCGCTCAACCGCCAGTTCGGCGGGCAGCCGTGGTGTATCTATCGCGGCAAGCATCTTGTAACCTTCCTGGATAACCACGACGTCAGCCGGATCGCTACCCAACTGAACGATAAAGAGCTGTTGCCCGTGGCGTGGGGCGTGTTGTTCACCATGCCGGGGATCCCGACGGTGTACTACGGCAGCGAGTGGGGTATGGAGGGCGACAAGCAGGCGGGCGACGACGGTCTGCGCCCGGCGGTGGAAGCGCCGGAATGGAATGCACTGACCGACCGCATTGCCGCCCTTGCCGCCATGCGGCGCGAAAACCCCGTGTTTTCATGGGGTGGATATACAAATCTCGCGGAGGGAAACGAGTTTGCGCTCTTTGAAAGGGCGATGGACGGTGTGCGTGCGGTCGTCGGGGTCAACATCGGCGCGGAGCCGCGGAATCTGCGCCACGGCGCGCTCTGCGGCGCTTTCCGGGAGTTACAGCAGCACGCCGACATACAGTTGAACGGGGAATTGACCCTTGCGCCGAAGAGTATCACGGTGCTATTGGCGCGGTAAAGACAAATACAAAAAGCCGGAACTCCTCTGCGGAGCTTCGGCTTTGTTTTTGGAGCTGCGAATGAGATTCGGACCCATGACCGTCATTACCAAAAATGACGTGCTCGTCTTGAGCACGAACTGCGAATGGGATTCGGGTCTCGCGCGAACTGCGCGCCGGGTCTGACGCGGCTCAACGGATGCGCTGCATATGATTTCAGCACAGGATTTTCGCAAGAAAATCTATGGCGAACGAACGGAGGTTGGCATAAGAGACGGAGAAAGGTTCGCCGCGCGCAACCGGGCTGTCATCACTGGCGCTTTCTCGCCTGCGGGCTCGGTCCGTTTCGGATCGAATGTCCACCGGACATTCTTCAACACCGAAACGCCGCTTCGCTACCTCCTCATCCCATTAGCAACATAAACCCCGTGGCTCAAAAGAGCCACGGGGTTTATGTGGAGCTGCGAATGAGATTCGGACCCATGACCGTCATTACCAAAAATGACGTGCTCGTCTTGAGCACGTCACGTTCATGTGGAGCTGCTAATGGGATTCGGACCCATGACCTCGTCATTACCAATGACGTGCTCTACCGACTGAGCTATAGCAGCGGATTCAAAATGCATATAGGATTATAACAAAAGGGTTTCTCTTTGTCAAGGGTTGACCGCAAAAAATCTCAAATAGGAGCGCCGCCGCGCGGATTTGCGCGGCGGGCAGAGGAAAAGCCGGGGCTTTTCGGGCAAGCCTATTTGTTTTTTATTTCGGCATCTATATATTTCTATACTATACTTTATACGGCTTTTCTTTCTATTGCTTCTGCTGTTTTCTGCCTGCCGTTCTCAACCCCGCCGACCGGGCGCAGGCGATTATTCCTCCGCCGCGGGGGTTGAAAACACGCCGCGCAGGATTTCCTCCGCTTCCGCGGCGGTGGCGGCGCGGTTCAGTGCGGCGCGGGCGGCAGAGCCGCCGCGGTAGCCCGCAAAATAGGCGCCGAGGAGTTTCCGGCATTCCAGCACCGCTGTCGTTTCCCCCTTGTCCTCTACGGCGAGGCGCAGGTGCCGCAGGGCGGTTTCCAAGCGAAGCCCGCTTGTGATGACGGGCGGCTCTTTCCCGTCCAGCATGGCGGCGATCTCGGAGAAGAGAAAGGGATTGCCGACGGCGGCGCGCCCGACCATAATGCCGTCGCAGCCCGTTTCGTCCAGTAGGCGGCGCGCCGCCTCCGCGCTTGTGACGTCGCCGTTACCGACCACGGGTACCGCGACCGCCCGCTTGACCGCCGCGATGACCCTGTAATCCGCTTTCCCGGCGTACTTCTGACTGCGCGTTCTGCCGTGGACGCAGATCATATCCGCGCCGCCCGCTTCGGCGGCGCGGGCGACCTCGGGGGCGTTGACGGTATTCGCGTCCCATCCCGCGCGGATTTTGACCGTGACCGGCAGGCGCACCGCCTCCTTGACCGCCGCGACAATCCGCTCGACCAGACGGGGGTCGCGCATCAGGGCGGAGCCGTCACCGCTGCCCGCGATCTTGTGAACCGGGCAGCCCATATTGATGTCGATGGCGGTGGGCGCGACGCCGCCCTCCACGCCGCAGGAGAGCCTCCGCGCCGCTTCCGCCATGACGGCGGGTTCATGCCCGAAAATCTGAATGGCGCAGGGGAGTTCCTCCGTGCGGATCCTTGCCAATGCCTTGGTCTTGCTGTCTCCGAAGCAGACCGCCTTGGCGCTGATCATCTCTCCGGTGAGGTATTCCGCGCCCCATTCGCGGCAGACGGTACGCATGGCGTAATCCGTATAGCCCGCCATCGGTCCGAGAAACAGACCGTGGAGGAGAGTAACGGTACCGAAACGCATGACGGCTCCTTTCCGCGGGCGCTTCGCCGTTTTGCCTTTTCCCGGCTTTCACACGGGCGCGCCGCGCATTGTTTTCGCATATTTTAATTGATTGTATCACACGGCGCGCGGGAAAGCAACTTGACAAAGGAGGAAAAAATGTGTATAGTAAAGAAAAAAGCGAAAGGGAGCGCACGAAATGGCGGCAATGAGTGTTCGATTTAGACGGCGGCAGGCGGTTTCGTGCAGTCGGGGGTAACTTCCCGGCACCGGGCGGCCTGCGGTTTGTCATGCGCAAACGCGGGCTTTTTTGTTTTCCATTTTGATTTCATTCGGAGAGTGCAGTATGAAAGAATTAGAACAGGCAATTGCCGAAATGCGCGCCGTTGACCGCGAGATGGCAGCCCTTTTCGGGAAAAGACTGAATGCCGCAAGAGAGGTTGCCCGCGCGCAGCGGGAAATGGGGATTCCGGCGCAGGAGCCGGTTGACCCGCAGAGTACCATTGACGAAAACCTGCCGCTGGTGGGAGACGGGGAGCTGTGCTCGTACTACCCCCTGTTCCTGCGGAACCTGATGGGGCTTTCCGCGCAGGCGGTACACCGCGTGATGGACGGCATCCGCGTGGCTTACGCGGGCGTGCCGGGCGCGTTCGCGGCAATTGCGGCGCAAAAGATCTACCCGGACGGCTGCACCGTGCCGTACCCGGATTTCCGCGCCGCCTACCAAGCGGTGGAAGAGGGGGAGTGCGACTGCGCCGTGCTGCCCATCGAAAACAGTTACGCCGGAGAGGTGGCGCAGGTCATGGACCTCGCCTATTTCGGGAGCCTGCACATCAACGCGGTGTACGAGGCGCAGATCCACCAGTGCCTGCTCGGCACCCGGGACGCAACCGTAGAGGGGGTGCGTGAGGTCACAAGCCATCCGCAGGCGCTTTCCCAGTGCGCGGAATACATTGCGGCGCACGGACTTCTTGCGTCTGAGGCAAACAACACCGCGCTTGCCGCCCGGCGCGTCGCCGAGGAGGGGAACCCCGCGCTTGCCGCCATCGGCAGCCCGGAGGCGGCGGAGCTGTACGGCCTCAAAATCCTTGCCGCGAATATCAATGAGAGCGCCAGCAACACCACCCGCTTCGCCGTATTCACGCGCGTGCCGCATACCGCGGGCGCCGGGGAGAACGACAGCCGTTTCATCATGACCTTTACCGTCAAAAACGAAGCGGGGGCGCTGGCGAAAGCCATCTCCATCATCGGGGAATGCGGCTTCAATATGCGCGCCCTGCGCAGCCGCCCGACCAAGAAGCTCATCTGGAGCAACTTCTTCTATCTGGAGGGAGAGGGAAATCTCGCCTCTGACGCCGGCAGGGAAATGCTGCGCCGTCTGGGAGAGTTGTGCAGCGGTCTGAAGGTACTGGGCAGCTACAACCGGGAAATCCCCATCTGACCCCCGGTGCCGCCTGCCCGCCGCCGCAAAACATACAAAACACAAAGAGGTGCCGTGTTTTCGGCACCTCTTTGACATAAACAGAACAATCTGTCGGAGATGTACGCCGGATGTCAGCCGACGAAGCCGAGCTTGCGGCGCACCTTGGACATGGTTTTGCGCGCGTAATAGGCGGCGGTCTCGGCGCCCTGCTTCATGACGCTCTCAAGGTATGCCTTGTCCGCCATCAGACGGGCAAATTCCTCCTGCACGGGGCGCAGCGCCGAGACGCAGACCTCGCCGACCGCCGCCTTGAAACCGCCGTACCCTTTGCCGTCAAACTCGCGTTCGGTCTCCTCCGCGGTCTTGCCGGTGAAGGCGCAGTAGATGCTGATGAGGTTGTTGATCCCGTCCTTGCCCTCGCCGCGGGCAACGCGGCTGTCGGAGTCCGTGACGGCGCGCTTGAATTTGCGCATAATGGCGTCCGGCTCGTCTAAAATACGCACCACGGCGTTTTCGTTGGGGTCGGACTTGGACATTTTGGAGGCGGGGTCCTGAAGCGACATGATTTTCATGCCGGAGGCGGGGATATACGGCTCCGGAACCACAAAGGTATCGCCGTGGACGGTATTGAAGCGGTTGGCGACGTCGCGCGCCAGTTCAAGATGCTGCTTTTGGTCGATCCCGACGGGGACGATATCGGTCTGATACAGCAGAATGTCCGCCGCCATCAGGGAGGGGTAGGTGAACAGCCCGGCGTTGATGTTGTCCGCGTGCTTGGCGCTCTTGTCCTTGAACTGCGTCATGCGGGAAAGCTCCCCGAACATGGTATAGCAGTCGAGAATCCAGCCCAGTTCGGCGTGGGCGGGCACCTGCGACTGCACGAACAGCGTGTTCTTCTGCGGGTCCAGCCCGCAGGCGATATAGAGCGCCAGCGTTTCATAGGTGCGGCGGCGCAGCTCCGCAGGCACCTGGCGGACGGTGATGGCGTGGAGATCCACCACGCAGTAAAAACGCATGGTGTCCTCGGGAAAAGCGGTGAAATTCTTGATGGCGCCGAGGTAGTTGCCGATGGTGAGATTCCCGGACGGCTGCACGCCGGAAAACACGACTTTGCGGTTGTCAAACATAGGGATTGTCCTTTGACGGTATTTTGATGTGAAAATTATACCCTCTCCGCCCCGTCTTGTCAAGCGAGCGGGCGGCGGGAATGGGAAATAAAACCGCAAAAAACTGCGTATTTTGTGTATTTGTAAATGATGTGAGACCAAAAAAGATGAGAAAAAAGTTATGTT
>CAMEJM010000018.1 GCA_945920215.1 uncultured bacterium | reverse complement strand
TCAAGATATATCTGTATTATATAGTGCGAAAACCGCCGCTGTCAATATCCCGGCGGCGCGATTGTCCCCTCCTTTCCTGATTTCTCTTTCTGCATTTTTTCAATTGTTTTTGCGTTTTTCCCGTTTCTCTTTTATTCTTTTCGGGTTTCTCTCTCTTTCTCTCGTTTTCGGATTTTTCTGTTTTTCCGCCTTTCTTTTTGGATTTTCCCCGCTTTCTCTCTTTGCTTTTCAGGCTTTTCTCCTTATCGGTTCAACCTTTTCATTTTTTTGCCTTATCCTTTCATGTTCTTTGCCTTGTCCTTTTATATATTTCTGCCTCATCCTTTTTCTGCCTTATCCTTTCATGTTTTTCTGCCTTTTCATATTTTTTCGCTTTCTCTCTTGCACTTTTCGGATATCTGTGGTAAACTTTTTGAGAAAAAAGTTGACCATATGAAAATATATTTGAGGTTTGGTATTCTTGCCGCGAAAGCGGAGAGGCGATATGTGCCAACCGCAGAAACGGCAAGCAACAGCCATACAGGCGCAGAAAGCGTAACCGGGGAAAGAGCAGCCCTATTGAATCGGCGGTATTTTGCAACCATGAGGACCGCAAGCCGAAAAACGCAACTGTGAAAACGGCAACTGTCTTCGGTACTGCCGCGAAAACAGCCGTCCTGCTGCTCCGCGCGGAGCAAATTGCCGTATCAGCACTCTAACCGCTTGAGCCGCATACGCACTGCACACGACCAAGCCTTGGAACCGGGAGAGGTGAACCATGAAGCACGTCAAGGAATACGTTTTGTCCGTTCTGTCCCGCGATACGGGATACGTCAGCGGCGAGGCGCTGGGGGAGGCAATCGGTGCCAGCCGCGCCGCCGTGTGGCGCGCGGTCAGAGAGCTGCGGGCAGGAGGCGAAGAGATCCTTTCCGACCCCAAACGGGGGTACCGCCTGATTGCCAAAAGCGGAGAGATCCGTCCCTCTACCCTGTGGCGGAAATTGCCCGCGCTGGGCAGGGTGGAATGCTATCAGACCCTCCCCTCCACCAATGACCGCGCGCGGGAAATGGCGCTCTCCGGGGCGCCTGCCTGGAGTGTGGCTGTCGCCGACGGGCAGACCGCGGGGCGCGGCAGATTCTCGCGCAGCTTTGTTTCGGAAGCGGGACGGGGACTGTATTTTTCGGTCGTCCTGCGCCCCGCCTGTTCCGCGGAAAAGACCTCCATGCTGACGACCTGCGCGGCGGTCGCCGTAGCGGAAGCCATCGAAAGGGTTTGCCACGTCAGGGTGGGAATCAAATGGGTCAATGACCTGTGGGTCGGAGACAAAAAAATCTGCGGGATCCTCACAGAGGGCGCGCTGGACGCCGAAAGCGGCAGACTGAGTTACGCTGTCCTCGGCATCGGGATCAATGTCCTGCACACCGATTTTCCCGCGCCGCTCGCGGAGATTGCCGCCTCTCTGGAGGACGTCTGCGGCAAGGCGCCCGACCGCGCCGCCCTGCTCACCGAAGTGCTTTCTTCCCTTTACGCGCATTTCCTCACCTTTGAAAGCGGCGATTACCTTGCCGCCTACCGCGCCCGCTCGGTCCTCGACGGGAAGCGCGTGACCGTCAGCCGCGGGGGAGAAACCTACGAGGCATTGGTCCGCGGCATCGGAGAGCAGGGGGAGCTTCTCATCACCCGCGGACAAGAGGAGCTTGCCCTGACTTCCGGCGAGGTCGCAAGCGTACACCCGGCAGGCACGCAGACAGCGTGCCGCCAAGAAAATAAGGAGACACGCTGATGAATACCACTGTAAAAAACCGCCTGACGATCTACCGTCTCTGCACGGTCGCCATGTTTGCCGCCGTGATGTGCCTGTTAAGCCCCTGGGCAATCCCTCTGGGGCACGTCCCTATTACGCTCGGCACGCTTGCCGTCTTTCTGACCGCCGGCACGCTGGGACCCGTGCGCGGCACCTGCGCCGTGCTGGTCTATCTTGCCATCGGCGCCGTGGGGCTGCCCGTGTTCTCGGGCATGAAGGGGGGAGCGGGCGTTCTCTTCGGCTACACCGGCGGCTTCCTTTGGGGGTATCTGCCCGCCGCCGCGGTCATCGGATTTTCCCGCCGCCTGCACAAAATATGGTCTTTTCCGCCTCTCTGCGTTCTCGGCACGTTGCTCTGCTATCTCTGCGGTACCTTTTGGTATATGCATCTGGCGGGCGTCTCCTTTGCCGCGGCGCTGGGGGTATGCGTGGTTCCCTTCCTTGCCTTTGACGCCTCCAAAATCGTGCTTGCCACCCTTTTGCTCCCCGCGCTGTGGCGCGCGGCGGACGCCATGGAGCGCCGCCTGCTCTGACCCCCTCCGGCGCTTTTCGTCCTCTGCTTTGTTTTTCTTAGTCGCTTTTTCTTGTTCCCGCGCGCCCGCACCTCTGTGTGGGCGCGCGTGCGCTGTCGCGCCCGTGCGTGTTGACTTTTCTGTATATTCTGTGTTACAATGGACATAATTATCCGGAAACGAGGGTCAGACAAGATGTTAACAGTAGAGCGCATTTCGGTCATGAACATGGAAAACGCCATCCGCGGCGCGCGCAATCCCCTGAACAGTTGGGCGCGCAGCGACAGCCATTACGATGAAAACGGCAACTATATTCTCGGGGAGAATGACCTTTCCCTTGCCATGCGTTTGGCGCGCGCCGGCTCCGACCACCGGAAATACCTGCGGCAGATCATGGTTTCCATGGACATTACCGCCCCGATGTACTGGTGGAAAGAATTTGACACCTACAAGGTAGGCACCGTTGCCAACTCCACCTCCACCATGCATAAAATTCACGCCAAGCCGTTTGAGCGCGGCGACTTCAGTTGTGACCGCATGACCCCGGACGCCCTGGCGCAGCTCGACGCCGTGATTGCCTACTTGGAAAGTGAACGCCTCAAGTTTGTCGAAACGAAAGAGCGCGCGCACTGGGACAACATGATTCAGCTGCTCCCCTCCTCCTACCTGCAAATGCGCACCGTGACCCTCAACTACGAGGTGCTCATCAATATGTACGCCGCACGGCGCGCCCATAAGTTGATCGAATGGCATGACTTCTGCGACTGTGTGCGGAAGCTGCCCTATGCCAAAGAGCTGATTCTGCTCTGTGAAGAAGGTGAAGCAAAATGACAGACGGTTTTATCCGCGTCGGCGCGGCAAGCCCCTCTCTGCGGGTGGCGAACCCTGCCGAAAACCTCCGCGCGCACCTTGCCGCGGCAAAAGAAGCGGCGCAGGCGGGCGTGAAAGTGCTGGTGTTCCCGGAGCTTTCCCTCTCCACCTACACCTGCTCCGACCTCTTTTTCCAAACTGCTCTCCGGCGCGCCTGTGAAGACGCGCTTTCCGCGTTTGCCGCGCAGACGGCAGCGCTGGATCTGATTTCCTTTGTCGGGCTGCCCGTGGCGGTCGACGGCAAACTCTATAACTGCGCCGCCGCCGTCTCGGGCGGGCGGATTCTCGGCTTGGTACCGAAAACCAACATTCCGAATTACAGCGAGTTTTACGAGAAGCGGCATTTCGCCGCCGCACCGGAAGTTACGCGTACAATTCTGTTTGCCGGGCAGGAAGTTGCCTTTGGAACGCGGCTCCTCTTTGCCTGCCGCGAGATGCCGGAGCTGAAAATTGCCGCCGAAATCTGCGAGGATCTGTGGGTGCCTGTCCCGCCCTCCTGCGCGCACGCCGCCGCGGGAGCCACTGTGATCGTCAACCTGTCCGCCTCGGATGAGCTGGTGGGCAAACCCGCTTACCGCCGCAATCTGATCGCCATGCACGCCGCGCGCACCGTCAGCACCTACATTTACGCAGACGCGGGCGAGGGAGAAAGCGGCACCGACATGGTGTTCTCCGGTAACAGCCTGATTTCCGAAAACGGGCGGGTCACGGCGGAGGCGCAGCCTTTTTCCGACCTGCCGCTGATTTCCGGCGAGGTGGATCTGCAGCGCCTGTTGGCGGAGCGCGCACGTATCAACACCTTTGCAAGCAAGGACAGTGAGAATTACCTGTCCGTTCCCTTCTCCCTCCGTGTCACGGAAACGGCTCTAAGCCGTGCCGAATCGCGCACCCCGTTTATTCCCGCCGATCAGGCAGGGCGCGCCGAACGGTGCGAGTTGATTCTGAACATTCAGTCCCGCGCTCTCGCGGGACGTATCACCCGCGCCCATGCAAAAAGCCTTGTCATCGGGGTCTCCGGCGGCTTGGATTCCACCCTTGCCCTGCTTGTGGCGGTACGCGCCGCAGACCGTGCGGGGCTTGACAGAAAGCAAGTGATTGCCGTCACCATGCCCGGCTTCGGCACCACCAAACGCACAAAGGGCAACGCGGAAAAACTCTCCGACGAGCTGGGCGTGACCCTGCGGTGCGTGAACATCGCCCGCGCCGTCAAGGTGCATTTCAAGGACATCGGGCACGACCCGGAAAATAAAAACGTGGTCTACGAAAACGCACAGGCGCGGGAGCGCACGCAGATTTTGATGGACATCGCCAACGCCGAGGGCGGGCTTGTCGTCGGCACCGGCGACCTGTCCGAGTTGGCGCTCGGTTGGGCGACCTACAACGGCGACCATATGTCCATGTACGCCGTCAACGCCGGGGTGCCCAAAACCCTTGTGCGCCATCTTGTCGCCTTTGAAGCCGACCGCTTTGAAGCAGACGGCAGGAAAAAAGCCGCCGCGACCCTGCGGGACATCCTCGATACCCCCGTCTCCCCGGAACTGCTCCCCCCCAAGGACGGCGAGATCGCGCAGTGCACCGAGGAGCTTGTCGGTCCCTACGAGCTTCACGATTATTTCCTCTACTATTTTGTCCGCTTCGGCTTCTCCCCGAGAAAAATCCTCCGCATGGCGAAAGCCTCCTTTGAGGGCGTCTATGACGGGGAAACCGTCCGCAAGTGGCTCACCGTCTTTATCCGCCGCTTCTTTGCGCAGCAGTTCAAGCGCTCCTGCCTGCCGGACGGACCCAAGGTCGGCAGTATCTGCCTGTCTCCCCGCGCCGATTGGCGTATGCCGAGCGACGCGGACGTGAGCGTCTGGCTTGAGGAGTTGAAATGACCGATATTTTTGCACTTTTCGATAAAATCAAGTCCGGTACCCCCGCCCCCGCGGGACCTATCACGCACATCGTGGCGGGGCTGGGCAACCCGGGCGAAGAATATGCCGCCACCCGTCACAACACGGGATTCCTGTGTCTGGATACCCTCGCCCGGCAGGCGGGCGCGCGCGTCACGACCCTGAAGTTTGATTCCCTGACGGCAGACGCCGTTATCGGCGGCAAGCACGTGCTGCTCATGAAGCCGCAAACCTACATGAACCTGTCCGGCAACGCGGTTGCCGCCGCCGCGGCTTTCTATAAGATTCCCGCGGAGCATATCATTGTGCTGTGCGACGACGTGCTGTCCGACGTCGGGCACATCCGCATCCGTCTCAAGGGCTCGCACGGCGGGCACAACGGTCTGCGCAATATCGCAGAGCGCCTCGGGAGCGAAAACTACGTCCGCGTCAAAGTGGGCGTCGGGCGCAAACCCAACCCCGAATACGACCTCGCCGCATGGGTACTCGGGAAATTTTCTCCGGCGGACATGGATATCCTCGCGCAAACGCGCGGGCGCGTCGCGGACGCGGTTACGCTTCTGCTCTCCGACAAGCCGGAGGAAGCCATGAGCCGATACTCCTCATAGAAGGACTCCTATGAACATCTCGCATCTGATTTATGCCGACCGTCTGTTCTCGGACGTCGTCAACGCCCTCTCGGAACAGCGCAAAGCGCCGAAACCCCTGCCCCTGATCGTCAACGGGCTGAGCGGCGGCGCGCATGACGCATTCTGCTGTGAGGCGGCGAAAGCCGTCCGCACCAACGACGGCGTGCCCTCGCTGTTTCTCGCCCCGGACGAAGCGGGCGCCGCGCGCCTGTGCGCGTGCCTGACAGAAGCCGGGCTGAACGCCCTCTGCTATCCGCGCAGGGAACTTGTGTTTTACGAATATTCCGCCTCTCACGACACCGAACGTGAGCGGCTTTTTGCCTTGCAGGCACTCTTGGGCGGGAAAGTGGATGCCGTGGTCGCTACCCCTGCCGCCGCCGCGGGATATACGATTCCCCCGGCGCGCCTCCGCGCCGCTTCCGTCTCGCTTTCGGTCGGCGGAACCCTGCCGCCGGAGGAGCTGTGCGCCTCTCTCACCGCCCTCGGGTACGCCCGCACGGAGCTGGTGGAGGGTGCCGGGCAATTCGCCCGCCGCGGCGGAATTGTGGACCTGTGGGGGGACGCAATCGCGGAGCCGGTGCGTATCGAGTTCTTCGGAGATGAAATCGACCGCATCTGCTCCTTTGACCCCATGAGCCAGCGCGTGACCGACTCCCGCGAAGCCTTTGTCCTGCTCCCCGCGCATGAGGTCATGTTGGATGCCGAAGCCTCCCGTGCCGTCCGTGCGGAACTGACCGAGTGCCTCCGCGGGGCGGACGAAGCGGGCAAAGAGGAATTGGGGCGCTCCCTCGAAGCCCTGCAAAGCGGGAGGGAGCTGCTGGCGCGCGACCGCTATCTTTCTCTGATTTACCCCGAAAAAGCGACCCTCTTTGATTACTTCGATAACAAAACCCCCGTCTTTCTGCTGGGGACAAACGAGATCGACGAATCCCTCAAGGCGGCGCTCGACGCCCGCCGCGAAGCGCGCGACCTGCTGCTCTCACGGGGGCTTGTCACGGAAAAGCACGCCGCGTGGGAACTTGACGCACGCGCCTTTGAAAGCCGTCTGGACGAGTGCGCCTGCGTGCATATCAACGCCTTCACCGGCGGCACCTTCCGCCGCGAGGGCGGGGTGTTCGGCTTCCGCTGCCGCCGCCTGCCCACCTACGCCGACTCCCCAAAAGCGTTCACCGACGACCTTGCGGCGTTCTTAAAAGAGGGGGACACCGTGTTCGTGGTCTGCGAGAGCCAAAGCGAAGTGACCGCCACGGTGGACTACTGCACCGACCTGGGGCTTCACGTTGTCCCGGCGCGGTCAAACCTGACTTATCCCGAAACCACCCCCGGCGTCGCCTACGTCACGGAGGGCAAGCTCTCAAGCGGCTTCGAACTGCTGACCCCGCGGGTGGCGGTGCTTTCCCTGCTGCATGACGACGCGGCGCAGAGCCGCCGCACCCTGCGTACCGGCAAGCGCAAAAAGCACACCGCCGGGCAGACCATTCTCTCCTATGCCGAGCTGCATCCGGGGGATTACGTGGTGCATGAAAAATACGGCATCGGCGTTTTTGAGGGGCTGGAAAGCATTACCCAGTCCGGCGTGACGCGGGACTATATCACCATTCGCTACGCCGGCACCGATAAACTCTTTATCCCCGCCGACAAACTGGAGTCGGTCACCAAGTACATCGGCGCGGGCGCCGAGGGAGGGAATATCAAACTCTCCCGCATGGGCGGCACCGCGTGGGTCAAGGCAAAGAGCCGCGCACAGGGCGCCGCCAAGGAAATGGCAAAGGAACTGATCGCCCTCTATGCCGCGCGGCAGCGCAAGCCGGGGATCTGCTTTGAGGAGCAAAACGACATGGAAGCGGAGTTTGCCGAGCACTTTGACTATGAACTCACCGACCCGCAGCAAACCGCCGTGGAGGAAATCCTCACCGATATGACCCGCCCCGTTCCCATGGATCGCCTGCTGTGCGGCGACGTCGGCTTCGGCAAAACCGAGGTGGCGCTGCGCGCCGCGTTCCGCGCGATCGCCAACGGGTATCAGGTGGCGATTCTTGTCCCCACCACCATCCTGGCGTTTCAGCATTATCAGACTATTCTTGCGAGAATGCGCGGCTTCGCCGTGCGCGCGGATATGCTCTCCCGCTTCCGCACGCAGAAAGAGCAGGCAGTCATTCTGCGCCGCCTGGCGCGGGGGGAGACCGATATTGTGGTCGGCACCCACGCCCTGCTCGGGCAGAATGTGCGCTTCAAGCGCCTCGGGCTTCTGATCATCGACGAGGAGCAGCGCTTCGGCGTGGCGCAAAAGGAAAAGATCAAGCGCCTCGCGACCGACATCGACGTCCTGACCCTCTCCGCCACCCCGATCCCCCGCACGCTGAATATGGCGATGAGCGGTATCCGCGATATGTCGGTTCTGGACGAGGCGCCGGGAGAGCGGCGCCCGGTGGAGACCTATGTGCTGGAATACAACGAGGACGTGCTGTTCACCGCTATCCGCAGGGAACTTGCCCGCGCCGGGCAGGTGCTGTACCTCTATAACCGCACCGAAAACATCGACCTGATTGCAGGCAGACTGCAAAAGGCATTTCCGGGCGCGCGTATCGCGTATGCCCACGGACAAATGGAACGCGAGAACATCGAGGAGATCTGGGAAGCGCTGGTACGCGGCGAGATCGACGTGCTTGTCTGCACCACCATCATCGAAACCGGCGTGGACCTGCCCAACGCCAATACCCTGATCATCGAGGACGCCGACCGGCTGGGGCTGGCGCAACTGCATCAGATCCGCGGGCGGATCGGGCGCTCCTCCCGTCAGGCATACGCCTACTTCACCTACCGCCCCGGCAAGGCGCTGACCGAGATCGCGCGCAAGCGCCTCGGCGCCATCCGGGAATACGCCGAGTTCGGCGCGGGCTTCCGCATCGCCCTGCGCGACCTTGAAATCCGCGGCGCGGGAGATCTGCTCGGCGCCTCTCAGCACGGGCATATCGAATCGGTGGGGTATGACCTCTATATCCGCCTGTTGGAGTCCGCCGTGCTGGAGGAACAGGGCAAAACCCCCGCCCCCGCGTTTGAAGCAACGGTGGATTTGAAGGTGGACGCCCATATTCCCGAGGACTATATCCCCTCCTCCTCCCAGCGCATGGATATGTACAAAAAAATATCCTGTATTGCCACGGAGGACGACCGCAGGGACGTGCTGGACGAATTCTGCGACCGCTTCGGGGAGCCGCCCAAAGAAACCCAGCGTCTTTTGTATATCGCGCTCGCCCGCGCCACCGCGGAGCGGTGCCGTATTTCCACCGTGGAGCGCGCGGAACGGGAGTTGCGCCTGTACCCCTCCGCCCCCGACCTTACCGTGTGGTCGGAGCTGTTTCTGAACAAGGAGGGCTTCCGCGTTCCCTCCTCCCGCGCCCCCTACCTTGCTTTCCGTCTCGGCGCCGGCGCCGACCCTGCCCGTGCGGCGGCGGAGGTGCTGCAAGCCTACGAAGCGGCAGAGAATACTGTGAGAAAGGAACAAGAATCCCATGAGCAAACCGAGTAAAAAGACGGTGATATGGCTTTCCGTCTGCGCCGCTCTGCTGATCGCGGCGGTTCTCGCCGCCGTCCTGTTCGCGGTGCATAGCGCACGCCACCGCGTGGTTTCGTTCCGTTCGGTGCGGGTCAGCGACGACCTGTACGCCTACTGGCAGGCGCGCTACCGCTATGAATACCTGATTCTGTACCAATCCGAGGGCGCCCGCGACACCGACGCTTTCTGGGATTCCTATAAAGACGAAGCGACTGCCCTGACGTGGCGGCAGGACTGCGCCGACACCACGGAACTGCTTGTCTCGCGGATTCTCATCGGCGCTTACCTCTTTGATCAAAATGGGTATTCCCTGACAGAGGGGCAGCGCAGCGCCATCGAAACAACCCTTTCCGACCGTCTCGCCGTGTTTTCCGGCGACAAGAAGAACTATAACGCCGCCGCGGAAAAATACGGCTTTACTTATCAAAGCGCAAAGAAAGCCGCCGTTTACGAAGCCAAAGCCAATCTGCTCGCCTCCTACGCCACGGCAAGCGACGAGGAGGTGCAAGCCTACTACGAGGAGCAGTATGTGCGTATCAGAATCATTCTGACAAGCAATGCCGACCACGCGGACTATATCCGCGGGGCGCTCACGGGGGAAACCGACGCCGAAGCGCGCATGAGTCTCTTTGACGGGCTGGCAAGCGATACGGCATACAACCGCGACCCCGGCTCCGCCACCTATCCGGCGGGCTACTATTTCGCCACCGCCTCCGCCTTTACCGAGAGTTATCAAAAGGAACTACCGGAGGTGGTGGAGCGGGTTTTCTCGCTGGAGAAAGCCGGGGACTGGACCGAACTTGCCTGCGAGGACGGCACCCGCTTTATCTGCCGCTACACGCTACCGGAACAGCCCGCCTATGAAAACACCGCGAACGAGAATTTCTTCAGCGACCTTGCCCACGACGCTGCCGCCGCTTGTTTTCTCAAAACCCTTGACGGTTACCGTCAGGAAATCGTCTGGAACCGCGCCGCCGTTCCCGCGCTACCCGCGCAGGGGTATGACAGCGATCTGTATAAGTTCTTTTGATGTTTTGCTCCATTTGAAACAAAGTCTCCTGTCTCCGACGGGCGTGGCAATGCCGCGCCCGTTTGTCAATCGGTGTGAAAGAACCGCGCCGCACGCCGCCATGCAAGCAGACCCTTATCCGCCGCAAGCGCGCATGAGATGGTACCCCGCCGCCGCAGCAAAGGCGGCAAAGAGAAGCTGTATGAGGAAGTACCCCCAAGCCCGCCGCCCCAGTTCCCTCCGCATGGCAGCCATCGCTGCGACACAGGGAGGACAGAAGAGATTATACAGGCAAAACGCCGTTGCCGACGCCCTGCCGCCGAGCGCCCCAAGCCCGCCGAGCAGTTCCAGCGTGACCACGGTGTTTTCTTTTGCCAGAAGCCCGGATAGGCTCGCCGTCACGCATTCCCACCCCGCAAAGCCAAGCGGGGCAAACAAGGGGTACAACCGCCGCCCCACCCATGCGAGCAGGCTGTCCTGCGCCGCCGCGCTGCCGAGCCCTCCCGGCACAACGCCGATGTTGGATAAAAGCCACACCCCCGCGCCGGATAGCGCAATGAGCGTACCCGCCCGCCGCACGAATCCGATTGCCTGAAAGCCCGCGCTGCGCAGGACCACCCGCGCGGACGGCAGGCAAAGCCGCGGCAGTTCCATGCAGAACGCCCCGCGGCTGCGGGAAAAGATGCCCGCCATCAACAGCGCCGCCCCCGTGGTGACAAAAAAGAACAGAAAGGTGCCGAGCGCCGAGAAACCGCACGCCCCGCAGACGCACGCGATCAACGGCAGCTTCGCGTGGCAGGGCACCCATGTGCAGAAGCCGCCGCACCCCTGCCGCTCCTCTTTCGTCAGCGTTCTGCAAGCGCAAACGCCCGTCACCCCGCACCCGGCGCTCAGCAAAAACGGCAGTACCGCCTGCCCTCCGAGTCCGAATGCGGCGAGGGGACGGTCGCAGAGAAACGCGATCCGCGCCATGTATCCGCAATCGTCAAGGCAGGCGGTCATGAGATAATAGAGAAAGAGCGGCGGCAGAAACGAGAGCGCCGAAAACACGCCGCCGAGCACTCCGCGCGCAAGGAATCCGGAAACAAAAGCGTTCGCGCCCCATGCCCGCAAAGCCGCCTCGACAGCGCCGCCGCAGACCTCCCCCAAGCCGCCGAGCAGCACCCCGCACACCTTGAACGCCGCGGAGGTCAAGGTCAGCAAAGCCGCCAGAGCGGCGAACAGAATCAGCCATGCGCAGGGCGAGGCGCACAGGTATTTGTCGGCTCCGATTCCGCCCTCTTTCTTTTTCCGTCCCCCCGTAACCGGGCGGTCACGCATACACGCACGAATCCACGCGGCGCCCCGTTCCCAAGGCGCCGCACGATGGCAGACGGCGTTTTCCGCGCCGTCAAGCACCCGCAGAAGCCTTTGCGTGAGGGCGTCGATTCCGGTACCCCGCCTGGCGGAAAGGGCAAGCGCCGGAATCCCCAACGCCGCGCCCAGCGGCGCAGGGTCAAATACCTGCCCCTCCCTCTCGGGGATATCAACGCGGTTCACCGCCAGAAGCAAGGGCTTTCCGTATGCCGCAAGCGCGCGGGTCAGGCGCAGGGAACGCTCCGGCGCGGCGGCGTCAAGCACCTGCACCACCGCGTCATAGTTCCCGTCGGAGAGTACCCGCGCGGTTACGCGCTCCTCGTCACTGACGGGGACGGCGCCGCAGATCCCCGGTAAATCCACCACGGTCACCGAGCGCCGCGCGCGCAGCTTCCCCTCCTTGCGCTCCACCGTCACGCCTGACCAGTTCCCCACCCGCGCCTGCTTTCCCGTCAGGCGGCAGAATACCGCGCTCTTTCCGCAGTTCGGCACGCCCACAAGCAGCACGCGCGCGCCCTGCCCTCCGCTCGCTTTTCCCCGCTCCATGTTATCCCCCCGTCGCACACTCTTTGTCACACTGTATGCGGCGGGAGTTTTTTTCTTGCCTGACGCACGGTCTTGTGGAGCCGTGACGGAAAACAAAAAAAGACAGTCCCCAAGTGCGATTCCCATAGGAAATTTCCAAGCAAATATAAAGAAAAATAGCCCACGATACCTTGCGAGCAAGGCTGTGGGCTATTTCAGTGATATTGTTTGCTCCGCAACCGGTGATATGTTTCACCTGCGGTGAAAAGTGATATGATGTTTGCCTTATCTTCTCTTTCAGAGAGAAATATAACTTTGCGTAAGCAAAATATCGCGCCGGCAGGCATATCACTTGCCGTCAGGCAAATATCGTTGCGGCGCAGCGATCATTCTCTATCGCTACGCCGCTAAAAAGACTGTCTTTTTGCTCCGTGCTGTTTTTCCTATCGCCTATTGCGGAAAAAATGTTGATGCGGAAACCCGTTCGCGGGCAGTTGCTCAGAAGAAGATTTCCTTGCACATGGCGGCGGCAATGGCAAGCAGCACAATCGCCTCGGCAAGCAGCTTGTAGCCGAAATTGACCGAAGAAACATTGTCCTCCCGGTACAGAACGGTATGGGTCACCAAGCCGAGCACCCCCACAATGAGAGAGCCGTACAGGAGGAAAATCTGCATCAGATCTCCCCGTGCGGCACCCGTGCCGAGACGTGCGAAAAACACACACAGCAGAGCGGCGGCGGCTATCCAGACCAGAATGGGCAGATGTTTTTTCATACGTTACAGAGAGAGACGGTTGCAGGTCTCGTACAAGGAGCGGATCAGGGCTGCCTTGCGCTCGCAGCGCGCTTTCATCTCGGCAAGCTGCTCGGGGGTGTACGGATCCAGATCGCCGGGCTTGAGCTTATTCTTATACATTCTGTCGAGAATCAGAGCAAAGTTGATGTCGGTTGCCACGATCTCGCTCTTGTATTCGCAGATCACCAGATTGGATTTGCCCTCAAAGAGCTTATCCACCGCGAATTCACCCATGCGGGACGCCATCAGACGGTCGCGCAGGCTGGGGTTGCCGCCGCGGACAACGTGTGCAAGGCGGGCGAACTTGGTTTCCACGCCGGTTTCTTTCTGAATCTCCTCAGCGAGGGTCTGCGAGAAATCGGGACCCATGCCCTCGGATACGATCACAATGAAGTTGCGCTTGCCCGCTTCGCGGTCCACCTTGATTTTCTGTATCAGCGCCGCGGTGTCAAACGGAATTTCGGGGATAGCCACGCCGGTCGCGCCGGTGGCAATACCGGTCTGAATGGCGATGTCGCCCGCGTCTCGTCCCATGACCTCCACGACGTTGCAGCGCGCGTGGGATTCGCAGGTGTCTCTGAGGCGGTCTACCATCTCGATGACGGTATTCATCGCGGTATCGAAGCCGATGGTGGCGTCGGTCGAGGTGATGTCGTTGTCAATGGTGCCGGGCAAACCGATGCAGGGGATCCCGCGCGCGGTCAGGTCGGTGGCGCCGCGGAAAGTACCGTCGCCGCCGATGGCAACAATGCCGTCGATATGAAACTCTCGGCAGGTGGCAATCGCTTTCTGCATTCCTTCTTCGGTTTTGAACTCAGGGCAACGGTCGGAATACAAAATCGTACCGCCGTGATTGATGATGTTGGAAACGTCGCGCAGACCGAGGGGTTTGATGTCCCCGTCGATCAATCCCGAATACCCGCGATAGATTCCCATCACTTCAACGCCGCGGTCAAGCGCGGCGCGGGTCACACCTCTGATGGCTGCGTTCATGCCGGGGGCGTCGCCGCCGGAGGTCAGTACACCGATTCTTCTGAATTTTTCCATGATACTCAATCCTCTTTTATGTTCACTTTTAATTTAGCGGAATAAAGGGTACTTTTTGCAGAGCTTGTCCACCTCTGCGCGCACCGCCTCACGGGAGGCATCAAAATCGGTGGCGCACAGGCGCATCAGGCGCGCGATGGTCGCCATGTCGTCCTCGTTCAGCCCTCTCGTTGTCAGCGCGGGGGTTCCGACGCGGATACCGGAGGTCACGAAAGGCTTTTCGGGGTCGTTCGGGATGGCATTCTTGTTGACCGTGATGCCGCAGGCGTCCAGTCTTGTCTCCATCTCCTTACCGGTCACGCCGAACGGGCGCAGGTCAAGCAGCATGAGATGATTGTCCGTGCCGCCGGAAACAAGGCGGAAGCCCTCTTTTACCAGCGCCTCGGCGAGCGCCTTGGCGTTTTTGACGATCCGTCTCTGATACTCTGCGAACGCGGGGGTCATCGCCTCTCCGAAGCACACTGCCTTGGCGGCGATGATATGCAAAAGCGGACCGCCCTGAATCCCCGGGAAAATCGCCTTGTTGATTTTCTTGGCGATCTCCTCGTTGTTGGTCAGAATCAAGCCGCCGCGCGGACCGCGCAGGGTCTTGTGCGTGGTGGTCGTCACCACGTCGGCATAGGGCAGAGGCGAGGGGTGCTCCCCGGCTGCCACCAGCCCGGCGATGTGCGCCATGTCCACCATCAGGTACGCGCCCACCTTGCGGGCAATCTCCTCCACGCGGGCGAAGTCAATGACGCGCGGATACGCCGAGGCGCCCGCCACGATCAGGCGGGGCTTGCAGGAAAGGGCAATCTCCTCCATGCGGTCGTAGTCGATGTATTCGGTCTCGGGGTTCAGCCCATAGGGAACAAAATGATAGTACAGACCCGAAAGGTTGACGGGGCTGCCGTGGGTCAGATGTCCGCCTTCGGCAAGGTTCATGCCCATCACGGTATCGCCGGGCTGCAACAGCGCGACGTACACGGCGGTATTCGCCTGAGAGCCGGAATGCGGCTGCACGTTGGCATATGCGGCACCGAACAGCTTTTTGGCGCGCTCGATCGCGATGTTTTCCACCACGTCCACCTTTTCGCACCCGCCGTAGTAGCGGTGTCCGGGATACCCCTCGGCGTACTTGTTGGTCAGAATGCTGCCGGCGGCAAGCAAAACCGCCTCGCTGACCACGTTTTCGGAAGCGATCAGCTCCAGCCCGTCCTGCTCGCGTTCATACTCCGCGCGGATTGCGTTTCCCACCTCCGGGTCGAGGGCGGAAAGTTCTTCAATCTTGTCCGAAATCATCTGTCCTACCACCTATTTTTCATATTAAAGTTATTATATAACAAAACGAAGTCCCAAATCAAGTGCCCCCCTACTAATATTTTCCCGCGGGCAATGCCTGTTTTCGTGATTTTGCCATGTTCGCCCCGCCCCATTCCCCGTTTTCTTTCCTTCTTTCTGTCCACTGTGCGGAATTTTTCCACAATCAGGTAAATATATTTGCTTTTGCGGGGTCCGGAGCCCTCTTGTCTCTCTCCTGCCTTGCGCATCGGAAACGCCGCGCGTTTTTTCCCGCCGGTTTTTTCCCGTCTCCCCGCTTTTTCCCCGCCGCCGATTGACAAGAGGGGAAAAAGACTGTATAATGTAAGTAATTATAACTCTATCAACAGGGGAGCAGACATGGTCTTGCGCAGAGTAATGATTGCGGGCGGTCGCGGCGGCTGTGGGAAATCCACGGTGGCGGCGGGTCTTGCCTGCGCGCTGGCACAGCGCGGAGTCCGCACCGCAGTGCTTGATTTTGACCTTTCGGAACGCTCCCTGGATATGTATCTCGGCTGTGAGAGCCGCACGGTCTACGACCTGTCCGACCTTCTGTCGGGGGAAAGGCGCCCCGGCGGGGTGGCTGTCGAAGTGCCGGGGGTTTCCGGGCTGTTCCTGATTCCCGGCGCCTATCACCTGCGCCGTATGCCCGACGCCGAGGAAACCGAACGTCTGTTTTCCGCCATTGAAAACGACCTCAAATGTGAAACCCTGATCGTAGACACCTCCGCGGCGTCGGACCCGTCGGTAAGGCTCTGCTGTACCCTGTGTGAAGCGGCGGTATTGGTCGCCGTCCCCGGCGCTCTTTCGGTCCGTTCCACCGCCTCGCTTGCCGATACCCTGCACGAGTGGGGCATGGATGAAATTCGCATGGTGGTCAACCGCCTCTCCGCCGACCTGAAAAAGCCGACCGATCTGCGCCGCTTCATCGACGGGACGGGGTTGCGCCTGCTCGGCGCGGTGCCGTATTCCGAGGCTCTGCCCGCTGCGCAGGACAGTGGCGCCCCCGCTTGCCTTGCCAAAGGGTGTGAAGACGTCCGTCAGACCTTTTCCAATATGGCGGCGCGGCTGGAAGGCGAAACCTGCCCGTTGCTCTCCGGCACGCGCCTCCCGCGGCGCAAGCTGCTTGATATTTGAAGTCCGTTCCGAAAGATTGCTGCATGATAGAAGGAGAAATCAATGGAAATTGCAATCATTGCCGATGATAACAAAAAAGAACTGATGGCACAGTTCTGCATTGCCTATTGCGGAATTTTGAGCCGTCACCATCTGTGCGCCACGCAGATTACCGGTAAATATATCTCCGACGCCACGGGCTTGGAAATCGAACAGCTCATGTCCGGCAGCGTCGGCGGAGGAGAGCAGATCCTGTCGCGCGTCTCCTATAACGAAATCGATCTGGTGTTTTATTTTCGCTCCACGGAGCCGACCAAGGAGCCCGGCATCACCGAGCAGAATCTGCTCCGCCTGTGCGATGTGCACAACGTCCCCGTAGCGACCAACATCGCCACCGCGGAGGTACTGGTGCTTGCGCTTGACCGCGGAGAACTGAACTGGCGTGAGATAGTCAATCCCACCTCGGATTACAACCGGTCGAGACACCCTCATTCCGTCTGATACGCCGCACAGCGGCAACGCCCGCGGCGAATGTCCGCCTTGCCCGTTCACGGCTGTGCCACCACAGCCGTTTTCTTTTTTCGCCGGGCGAAAAGCGGACAAGCGCACAAGCGCCCGCAAGTCTAAGTGCAAACCGGGAAAAGCCGTTGTCCGGAAGCCGCGGTGCCGCTGTGAAAACGAAAAAACAAAAAACGAAAAAGATATAGAAAGGAGCGCCCCGTGAAAGCAGAAACCCGCATGGCAATCCGCGTGGAGAGCCGTATGGAAAAAGATCCGCAGGAATGTACGGTTTTTGAAACCGTCGGCTGTCTGCGCCGCCGCGGCGGCGCGTCTTCCCTTTCCTTTACGGAAGAGCACGGGGACGGGCAGAAATCCCTGTGCACCCTCTCTTTGGATTCCGGCGTTCCCGGCGTGCGGGTGCGCCGCCGCGGCGGGATCAGGTGCGAAATGGTTTTTCGTCCGGGAGAGGCGCATACCTCGGTGTACGAAATCCCCCCTTACCGATTCGACATGACCGTGCGAAGCCATGAAATCAAGGCGTCTCTCTGCGAGGAGGGCGGGGAAATACTCCTGCGTTACGAACGCGAGATCGGCGGGGAGCGGGATTCTGTCCGCTTCCGCCTGACGGCAACGCCCCTGAAAGAGGAGGACCCCCATGACGGTCAATGAACTCAAAGATTTTCTCAAAAGCGAGCACCCGGTCGGCACCTTTCTCTTCTGCGGGGAGGAGGCGTATCTGCGCCGCGCGTATCTCGATACCCTGCGCGCTACGCTTCTGACAGACCCCGCCTTTGACACCTTCAACCATATGATCCACGAGGGCGCGGAGGTGGATTTTTCCACCTTGACAGGCGAGCTGGAAACCCCGCCCCTGTTCGCCCCCTATAAGCTCATCGAGTGGCACATGGCGGATTTCAACTCTCTCACGGACAAAAAGCTGGAAGCGCTTGCGGAACTGGCGCGGATCCAAAGCAGAGAGGACAATGCCGCATTGGTCTTTCTCTGCTCCCCGGAGGGCTTTGACCCCGGGACGCCGAAACGCCCCTCCGCCCTTTACAAAAAGCTTTCGGAATTTCTCACCGTCGTCAACTTTGAGAAATGCACGGACGCCCGCCTGTGCAATTGGCTCAAGCGGCATTTCGACCAGGCGCAGGTCGAAGCAGAGCCCGCTGTGTTGCGCGCCATGATTGACCGTTGCGGGCACTCCATGGACATTTTGGCGAACGAAACCGAGAAGCTGGTAGCGTACGCCAAGGCAAACGGGAAAAATGCCGTTGCCCCCGAGGATGTGACTTTGGTCTGCGCCCCCACCACGGAAGCGGACGCGTTCGGTCTGACCAACGCGCTCCTTGACGGGAACGCCGACGAAGCCTACCGAAACCTCCAGGATCTGCGTTCCCGCCGTGTGGACCCCGCCCTGATTTTGGGGCAGATTTCCCGCCTGTACGGAGATCTGCTGTCCGTCGCGCTCCTGCTGCACGACGGGATGAACCCCGCGGCGATTGCCGCCGCGCTCTCCATGAACGCCTATAAAGTCGGCTTGTACGCCAAGTGCGCCGCCAAACGCCCCGTGCAGAGTCTGCGCCGCGCCCTTGCCCGCTGTGCGGAAGCCGACATAGCCTCCAAGACCTCCTACGCGTCAGACCGCTTCGCCATGCTGGATTGCCTGGTAGCCGAACTCCTGAACGCACAGGGAGCCACGGACTAAACGCAGAGCAAAAATATCCTTGTGTTACTTTCAAAATACCTCTCAAAGCAGAAAGACGGCGCCGCAGTCATGCGGCGCCGTCTCGGCGTTACCGGTTTTCCGGAGTTATATCAATCAAAGGGTGATTATCCTGTCGGTACAATGTATGGTGTTTATACCGCTGTCAGCCCTCCAGTCCGACGATTTATTGATAGCTTCCCATTGTGCTTTTGTGCCCATGTAGTTCACCGAGGTCAAGCCCCTACAACCGTAGAACGCACTCCCTCCGATACTCGTCACGCCGTTCCCGATGGTCACAGAGGTCAAACTGGCGCATCCGCAGAACGCTCCTTCCCCGATGCTCTCAACGCTGTCCGGAATAGTGATAGTGGTCAATCCCTTGCAACCGAAGAATGCTTCCTCCCCGATGCTCGTCACACTTTTTGGGATGGTGACAGAGGTCAAACTAGTACATCCGCAAAATGCATACTCCCCGATGCGCGTACCGCCGTTGAGGACAACTATTTTCAGACTATTCTTTGGTATAAAGGGAATCGCCTCGGTGGGTATGGTTGCTTCCTGTATTGCCGTGCAACCGTAAAACGCTCTGAGCCCGATGCTCGTCACACTTTTGGGAATGGTGATAGAGGTCAAGCCCGTGCATCCGGAAAACGCCCCCTCCCCGATACTCGTACCGCCATTGAGGACGACCGTTTGCAGACTGTTGTTAGGAATGTAAGAAATCGCCATGGTGGGTATGGTTGCTTCCCGTATCGCCGAGCAATCACGGAACGCATCCCTCCCAATGCTCGTCACGCTGTTCGGAACAGTGATAGAGGTCAACCCCGTGCAACCGGAGAATGCACTCTGTCTGATTCTCTTTACGCCTTCGGGAATGGTCACGGATACAATTTCACCATTGTTATTAAATGCATATTCTCCAATAGAAACGACCTGATTTCCTTTGATGCTTACAGGTATCTTTATAGCGCCATCCGTGACGTGCGTGAGATACCGGTTTGCTTCCGTAATCTCTATCCCGCCGATTGTTTCCTTATACTTATATTTGTAGCAATGGATTCCGTTGTCTACGGTATAATACACGGTAAAGAAAACCGAGAATCCGATTGTCGCAGCACAGAAAACCACTGTCAATATCTTAGCAAAAGAAAAGACATCTTTCTTGAAGTTGAAAAAGAACAAAAGGAACACAAGCGCTGCAACATTCAATACGATCGGCAGCCAATGCGGTCCCCCACGGAGAAGGCTCATCCCGACGTTTACTGCAACTGCCGAAAGAAACATCAGCAACAGCAACAACACTTGGAATCTCTTTCGATTTTTCTCCTGCGTGCGGATTTGAGTGGCTTTTTCCAGCGCTTCCGCTTTCTTTTTGTCCGCGTCCTTGTAGCCCGAAATCTTCGCGAACATCTCGGCTGCCTTTTGATAGCCTGCTCCCTTTTTGGCGGCTTCAAAAGAACGCACGGCGTCCAAGTAAATTTCTTCCTTGCGTGCATTCTCCGCACAAGTGGTCAGATAGGTGCGCAGTTCCCCGTCGGCAAACTTCAAGGCGTGCTTATACTGCATACTGCCGTCAAACGGTTTGGGTTGCTTCTGCAATTGCCGTTTATCCGTCAGTTGCAGCTCGCACAGCAGTTTGATTAGATATGCCTCGGCGCAGCGGGAATCCATATCCAACGCCCGCTCTGCCTGTTTGTCGGCTTCCGCCCAGTTCTTCTCTTCCAAATACAGATATGCACGGGTCAACAGATTTGTCACGGAAACACCCCCGGCGCTCTCCTCTTTGGGCGCAAGTCCCCACTTCTTCGCCAGGTTGTCCGCGATCTGCTCCGCATACCCCCCGGCTGGGTACTTCGCCAGGTCGATCCCCTGCGTGCGCAGAAACGGCGGCAGCGCCATCGGCGATATCCCCTCGAATACCGCGAACGCCGCGCTT
>CAMEJM010000017.1 GCA_945920215.1 uncultured bacterium | reverse complement strand
GCGGGTGTAGTTCAATGGTAGAATTCCAGCCTTCCAAGCTGGCCGCGTGGGTTCGATTCCCATCACCCGCTCCAGAATAACATAGCTTTATACGCGCCCATAGCTCAGTGGATAGAGTGCCCGGCTACGAACCGGTAGGTCGAAGGTTCGAATCCTTCTGGGCGCGCCAACAGCCCTGTAACAATATCGTTACGGGGCTGTTTTTTCTGTTGTTTTACAGAAAATCAGAAAAAACGGAAAAAGCAGGCGTCAAACCTGCTTTTCGGGGAATACGGAAACAACGTTGCCCGCTTATTTTTCTTCAATATACTCGCGCAGGCGGAATTCCACGCCGATGTCTTTTGCCATCTGCCTGCACTTTTCAATATCCACAGGCGGAATTGTGGTGTCCACCACGCTGAGAATCACGCGCTCCACATACTGCTTGACGTGCTCTGCAAAGGCGAGAATTGCAGGATACGCCGCCTTTCCGTATTCAGAATGGCACACAGCGTCGTAACTGTCGGCGTCCGCAGTGTTCAGGCTGATGGAAACAATATCGAACATACCGTGGAAGCGGGGCGTGCTGTCGGGACCGCAAATCAATTCCGACTGTCCGTTGGTATTGATACGGATGGTAATATCGGAATGTTCCCTGACGTACCGGCAGACGGCGAGCATATCGTCCAGACGCTCCGTCGGCTCCCCATAACCGCAGAAAACAAGCTCCGAATACTGTGTGAGATCTCTCTCGGCGATGCTTGCAATGATTTCTTCCACCGTCGGCTCTCTTTCCAGCCACAAATTCCCGTATAAAGTATCTCCGTAACTGCGCACGCAGAAATCGCAGCGGTTGGAGCAGCGATTTGTCATATTGATATACAGCCCTTTTTCATGGGTATATGTAATCGTCATGCCTGTCCCTCTCCTATCAGGCGCCCGCGTCAGGCGCCTTTTTGTACCTTTCGAAATATTGTAGCACAAGTGCGGCGGTCTTGCAACCGCCGCACGCGCTTTTTTGTTGAATTCACAAATCGTATAAAACCGTATGGCGTCATTCTCCCGCATATCCGAGAGTTGCCGCCATGACCGCCTTAATGGTGTGCATTCTGTTCTCCGCCTCGTCAAATACAAGCGACTGCTTTCCCTCAAAAACGTCGTCGGTGACCTCCAGCGCCTCACGGTCGTAGCGTGCGCATACGCGATTTCCGATTTCCGTCTGACGGTTATGGTAGGACGGCAGGCAGTGCATGAAAACGGCTTCTTTTTTTGCCATGTTCATTATCTGTGAATTTACCTGATACGGCGTCAGATCCTCAATACGGCGATCCCATACCGCCTCGTTTTCGCCCATCGAAACCCAAATGTCGGTATAAACCACATCTGCGCCTTGAAGCGCCTCCTGTGGGTCGGACACAAAGCGCAGGGTGGCACCGCTCTTCTCGGCAAGCCCCGCGCAAACGGCGCGCAGCTCCTCGCTCGGGAAGTATTCCTCGGGTGCGCAGGCGGTAAAGTTAAGACCCATTTTCGCACAACCGACCATGAGGGAGTTCCCCATATTATATCTTGCGTCTCCCATATAAACGAAGTGAATGCCGCGCAGATAACCGAAATGCTCCCGGATGGTCAGGAAATCCGCCAAGATCTGCGTGGGATGGAACTCATCCGTCAGTCCGTTCCACACGGGTACCCCGGCATATTTCGCCAAAGCCTCCACAATTTCCTGCCCGTATCCGCGGTATTCAATGCCGTCATACATCCGTCCGAGTACCCGCGCGGTGTCTGCAATACTCTCTTTTTTCCCGATTTGAGAGCCGGTTGGATCCAAATAAGTGGTGCCCATCCCCAAGTCGTGCGCAGCCACTTCAAAACTGCAACGGGTACGGGTACTGGTCTTTTCAAAGATAAGGGCGACATTCTTGCCCTCAAGAACCCGGTGCGGAATCCCTGCGTGCTTTTTGCGCTTGAACTCTGCCGCCAAGTCGAGCAGCGCTTCTATCTCTTCCGGTGTATAATCCAGTAACTTCAGAAAATTCTTCCCTGCCAGTTGTTTGAGCGTTTGATTCATTTCTTCTCTCCGTTTCGATTTCATAGTGAAAGACCGGCACACACTTCACGAATGACGCCGACTGCTTTTCGGAGCAGTTCCTCCGGAATGTTCAGCGCCGGAAGCAACCGCACCTTATTTTTGGCTTTCATGACAATGACGCCGCGCTCCCGACATTTTTCTATCACTTTCGACGCGTCCGCTTTTGTCTCAATTCCGATCATCAGCCCCATACCGGTCACCCGAACAATTCCGGGTGCGCCCTCAAGCGCCGTGCGGATATACTCCGCTTTTTCTCTGACAGAAGACAGCAATTTATCATCGAGCCTGGACAGAATGCTGAGCGCTCCGGCGCAAGCCACGGGATTCCCCCCGAAAGTGGAACCGTGCGTTCCGGGTGTAAAAACGCCCTGTACGCGCTCACCGAGCAACGTAGCGCCAAGGGGCAGACCTCCCGCGAGCCCTTTCGCTGTAGTGACAATATCGGGCTGAACGCCGTAATTCATGTATGCATACAGTGCCCCGGTTCTACCGTTCCCGGTCTGCACCTCGTCCGCTATCAAAAGAACATCGAACTCTGCGGCAAGCGCTGCCACACCCTCTACGAAGTCCGCGGGAAGCGGAAGTACTCCTCCCTCTCCCTGTACGAACTCTACCATAATGGCTGCAGTGCGCCCCTCCTCCAGCATGGAACGCAACGTCGCCAGATCCCCCACGTTAACATAGCGGAAACCTTGCGTCAGAGGCGCAAAGTCCCAGTGAAAGACATCCTGCCCCGTTGCGGCAAGGGTGGTAATGGTTCTGCCGTGAAAACTGTTGCGCAGGGTGATGATTTCGCTGCAATCCTTACCCTTGGTTTCAATTCCGAATTTTCTTGCCGCCTTAATGGCGCATTCATTTGCTTCGGCGCCGGAATTGGAAAAGAAAACTTTTTTCATTCCGGTTCTGTGGCACAGCATTTCCGCCAGATCGGCGCAGGGCGCCGCGTAAAAGAGGTTGGAGGTATGCTGCAGCGTTGCCGCCTGTGTGCAGACGGCTTTTACCCATTCGTCGTCAGATACCCCGAAGGTATTGACGGCAATCCCGCTGCCGAGGTCGATATACTCCTTCCCCTCCTCGTCGCGGACCACCGAACCGTGCCCGCTTACAAGGGTCAGGGGAAATCTCGCATATGTACCTGCGATATATGTCTCGTCTTTTTGCCGTGTGTTCATCTGGGTTCCCCCTCCGAAACCATTGTCCCGGCGCCCTCATCGGTCAGCATCTCCAGGAGAATCGCGTGCGGCACTCTCCCGTCCATGATAATCACTTTATGGACGCCGTGGCGGATCGCGTCGATACAGCAATTGATTTTGGGGATCATGCCCCCGGAGATAGCGCCGCTCTCAATCAACGCCTCCGCCTCGCTGACTAAAATATTGGGGATCAAAGAGGCAGGGTCATTCACGTCCCGCAGCACGCCCGCAATATCCGTCAGGGTGATCAGTCTTTCCGCTTTCATCGCGCCGGCAATGCGCGCCGCGGCGGTATCGGCGTTGATGTTGTAGACATTTCCCTCTCCGTCACACCCGACGGTGGAAACCACCGGGATGTATCCGCGGTCTAAAAGGTCGGTAATCGGCGTTACGTTCACGCCGACGATTTCTCCGACGTAACCGTACTTTTCGTCCATCATCCGCGCTTCGATCATTCTGCCGTCAATCCCGCAAAGCCCCATGGCGTTCCCGCCCTTTGTCTGCAATAGATTGACCAGCTCCTTATTGACCTTACCTGCCAGAACCATCTGAACAATCCCTGCGCTCTCACGGTCCGTGACGCGCAAGCCGTCCAGAAACTCGCTTTTTTTACCGTATATTTTCAGCGTTTCGCTGATCTCGGGCCCGCCGCCATGCACGAGAACCACCTTCACGCCGATCAGATGCAGAAGAATGATATCCTCCATCACCTGGCGTTTGAGTCCGTCGTTGACCATGGCATTGCCGCCGTATTTCACCACGACGATTTTCTGATTGTATTTCTGAATATACGGCAGCGCCTGCGTCAGAACCTCCGCCCGCTGCGCGTTGGTAATATCAAGTGCCATGAGACACATTCCTCCGATGCTTTTATGTTCTGTAATCCCCGTTGATGCGAACATAGTCGTAGGTCAGATCGCACCCCCACGCGGTCGCGCTCTCGGAACCGTCCGCCAGATCCACGGCAATGACGATTTCCTTTTCAAGCAGAATCTCTTTTGCCTTTTCTTCCGAAAAATCAACTCCGGCGCCGTTTTCGCATACTTTTACTTCTCCTTTTGCGGAGAGAAAGGACACGCCGATTCGATTGACGTCCACTTTGACGCCGCTGTAACCGATGGCGCAAAGCACACGCCCCCAGTTGGCGTCAGCGCCGAACATGGCTGCCTTGGTCAGGGAGGAACAGATCACGCTCTTGGCGACGGTTTTCGCGGTAGTGGGGTCGGGGGCGCCGCTCACGCGGCATTCCAGCAGTTTGGTAGCGCCCTCGCCGTCGCCGGCGATCAGGCGGCAAAGCTGTACGGTCACCGTGTTCAAAGCCCGCATGAATATCTCAAAATCCGCGCCGTCCGCTGTGATCGGCGCATTCTCCGCCATGCCGTTGGCAAGCACGGTTACCATGTCGTTGGTGGAGGTATCTCCGTCCACACTGACCATATTGAAGGTGTTTGCGATATCGCCCGAAAGCGCTTTTTGCAGCATGGCGGGCGTGATGGCGACGTCGGTTGTAATGAATACCAGCATGGTCGCCATATTGGGGTGAATCATGCCGGAGCCTTTGGCAATCCCGCCGAGGTGACAGAGTTTTCCTCCGAGTTCAAAGGAAACCGCAACCTCTTTTCTGACCGTATCGGTGGTCATGATTGCCTCCGCCGCGTCGGCGCTGTGCTTCCCGAGCGCCTCCGTCAATGCCGGAATCCCCTGTTTGATAGGCGTTATATCCAGTTTCTGTCCGATAACGCCCGTAGACGCCACCACAACGTCACAAGCAGGGATCCCCAGTTGCTCCGCGAGCAAAGAACAGGTCTGTTCCGCGATTTCTATGCCGTTCGAGTTGCAGGTATTGGCGTTCCCGCTGTTGCAGATCACCGCTTGTGCATAGCCGTCGGCAATATGATTGCGGGTCACGGTCAAGGGCGCGCCCTTGACAAGATTGGTCGTGTAGACCGCCGCTGCCGCCGCCTTTTTTTCGCTGTAGATCAGCGCCAGGTCCGCCTTGCTCCTGTTCTTACGGATACCGCAGTGTACTCCTGCCGCCGTAAATCCGGATGCGGCACATACGCCGCCGTCTGTCAGTTTTATCTCGCTCATTTTTTCACTCTCCCGTCAGGTTGTCCCAATGACCAACCCCTCCGTGGGGTCGGCTCCCATGGCATAGTTCATACACTCCACCGCCGCGCCGGACGCCCCTTTTCCGAGGTTGTCATAACGCGCGCACAGAGTCAGCCTCTCCTCTGTGCCGAAAACGGAAATCTCCATATAATCCTTGCCGGACAGTATATTGGCGGAAGCAAAGCCGTTTTCGCCGAAACTATCCGTATAACGCACAATCTCACCCGTGTAATGCTCCCGGTACACCGCGCGGACCGCATCCGCGCCGCCTTTGACCATGCCGGCAAACAGGGGTACCGTCACCAACATACCGCTGTAATAATCCGCAACGACAGGGGAAAACACCGGCGGCTCCGCAAGCCCCGTGACGGCTCTCATCTCCTTGAGGTGCTTATGCTGCTGCCCCATTGCATACAGGCGCGGCGCGTCCAACGCAGAGGAGCGGTCGGCCGTCTCATATTCGGCTATCATGCTCTTTCCGCCGCCGCTGTAACCGGTCAAGGAAAAGCAGGAAAGCAAAGCGTCCCCCGGCAGAACCCCAGCGACAATCAAAGGATATACAAGAGCCACGAAGCCGCTGGCATGGCAGCCGGGCACCGCAATCCGCTTGGAAGTCATCACTGCCTTCTTATGACTCTCCGACAGTTCGGGAAAGCCGTACGCCCAGCCGGGTGCGGTACGGTGCGCCGTAGAGGCGTCAATGACCACGGTATGCCCGTTCTCCACCATTTCCGCCGCCTCTGTCGCGGCGGCGTCCGGCAGGCACAGAAAAACGATGTCCGCCGCGTTGGCAGCGGCTTTCCGCGCCGCCGGATCTTTGCGCAGCTCCTCCGGCAATTCCGTCACCGTGACGTCTTTACGCTGCGCCAGTCGTTGACGAATTCTCAGCCCGGTCGTCCCTGCGCTTCCGTCAATGAACACCTTTTTCACTGCTGCAAAAACTCCTTCACCGCTTTGATTTGCGCCTGCACCGACGCAGGTCCCGTCCCGCCGGCGGAAATGCGCTTCCGCACGCAGGCGGAAAGGGAAATTTCCTCATACAAATCCCCTTCAAACAGGTCGCTGAACGTCTTGTATTCCGCAAGCGTCATGGTTTCCAGCACCTTTCCGTGCGACATAGCGTACGCCACAATTTGCCCCACCGTCTTATAAGCGGTGCGGAACGGCATCCCGCGCTTGGTCAGATAGTCCGCCAAATCTGTTGCGTTGATAAAACCTTTCTGCGCCGCGGCGTACATATTGTCTTTGAGAGGCGTCATGGTGGCTATCATGGGGGTAAAAATCCCGAGACAGTGCTTCACGGTATCCAAACTGTCGAATACCGCCTCCTTGTCCTCCTGCATATCCTTGTTATAAGCCAGCGGCAGCCCTTTGAGAACGGTCAGCATGGCTACCAGATCTCCGTAGACGCGCCCGGTCTTTCCCCGCACCAATTCCGCCATATCCGAATTTTTTTTCTGCGGCATGATACTGGATCCGGTGGTATAGGCGTCGTCCAACTCCACGAATTTAAACTCCCACGACGACCACAGAATCACCTCTTCCGCAAAGCGGGAAAGGTGAGCCATGATCAGCGCGAACGCACTCATCAGCTCCACGCAAAAGTCCCGGTCGGACACGCCGTCGATACTGTTCAAAGTGATCCCGTCAAACCCAAGCCGCTCCGCCACCATTTGCCTGTCAATGGCATAGGTGGTTCCGGCAAGGGCGCAGCTGCCGAGGGGAGAATAATTCATTCTTGCGGCGGCGTCGCGCACGCGCCCCACATCACGCATGAACATCATCGCATATGCCAACAGGTGCTGCGCGAAAGTGATGGGCTGCGCCCTCTGCAAATGCGTGTATCCGGGCATAATGGCGTCCTGATTCTCCTCCGCGCATTTGACAACGGCGGCGATCAGCTTCTTCAGCAGGGCAACCACTTCCCCGGCTTCCTCCCGCAGATACAGGCGCAAATCCAAAGCCACCTGATCGTTGCGGCTGCGGGCGGTATGCAGTTTCTTCCCGTCATCCCCGATTCTTTGGGTCAAGGTTGACTCCACAAACATATGGATATCCTCCGCGCCCATGTCGATTTCCAGCGCTCCGCTGTCGATGTCCTCGAGGATAGACGAAAGCCCGTCGATGATATGCTCGCTTTCCGCCTGCCCTATCACCCCCTGCGCTGCCAGCATGGCGGCGTGCGCCATGGAGCCCTGAATATCCTGACGGTACATACGGCTGTCAAATGCAATGGAAGAGTTGAAATCGTCTGCTTCCGGCGCCGCTGCCTTTTGGAATCTTCCCGCCCACATTTTATCCATGAGAACTTCCTTTCTGAAACACACCCCCGCAGGAAGGACCCCTGCGGGGATATGGCATACCGTGTTTGAGAAGCGACACAACGTGCCGCGCTCACTGTTCGATTTTGTTTTTCGCTTTCATCCGTGCGTACACCTTGGTGGAAAGCCCCCACAGGTTGATGAAACCCGACGCGTCCGCCTGATTATAAACCTCGTCCTCGTCAAAGGTTGCGATTTCGGGGTCATAGAGAGAATAAGGAGATGTGATGGAGGCATTGATCATGTTGCCCTTATAGAGTTTCAGCTTCACATCGCCGGTCACATATTTCTGCGTGCTCTTGACGAATGCAAGAATGGCTTCCGTGAGAGGGGTAAACCACTGCCCGTTATAGACGGCTTCCGCAAGTTTCTGCGCCACAAGCGCTTTATAATGCGAGGTTTCCTTATCCAGGCAAAGCATTTCGAGAGCGCTGTGCGCTTTGTAAAGAATGGCGCCGCCGGGCGTCTCGTATACGCCGCGGCACTTCATGCCGACCAGTCTGTTCTCCACAATATCGAGCAGACCGATTCCGTTTTCACCGCCGAGTTTGTTCAGAGTGGTCACCAGTTCCACCGCGCCCATTTCTTTGCCGTCCACGGCAGTGGGAACGCCGGCTTCAAAATGGATCGTCACATAGGTGGGCTTATCGGGCGCCATCTCGGGAGACACTCCCATTTCGAGGAAGCCGGGCTTGTTGTAAAGCGGCTCGTTGGCGGGGTCCTCCAGGTCAAGCCCCTCATGCGAGAGGTGCCAGATGTTTTTATCTTTGGAATAGTTTGTTTCGCGGTTGATTTTCAGCGGAACATTGTGCGCTTCCGCATAATCGATTTCCTCGCTGCGCGACTTGATGTTCCATTCCCGCCAAGGCGCGATGATGGGCATATCGGGAGCGAACGCCTTGATTGCCATCTCAAAACGCACCTGGTCGTTCCCCTTGCCGGTACAGCCGTGACAGATCGCGTCTGCGCCTTCCGCAAGAGCAATTTCTACAATTCTTTTGGCGATCGGAGGACGTGCAAACGCAGTGCCGAGCAGATAGTCCTCATATTTTGCGCCTGCCTGCATACAGGGGAATACGTAATCTTCCAAAAACTCTTTCGTCAAATCCTCCACATAGATCTTTGACGCGCCGGTTTTAAGGGCTTTTTCTTCCAATCCCTCCAGCTCGTCCGACTGGCCGACATTGCCGGATACCGCAATTACCTCGCAGTTGTTGTAATTCTCTTTGAGCCACGGAATGATAATGGAAGTATCCAGCCCGCCGGAATATGCCAGGACCACCTTTTTGATGTTATTTTTATTCATGACTAAGCCTCCGAATTGATTTGATAAGTCTATTATATCCTTTTATGAATAAAAATGCAACACTATTCTTAAAAAATATCAATATTCTGCATATTATACATTTAAGCGGATAGCATAATTCGTTAAATTGGTAATATTACTCGCGTTTATTCAGTATTGAAATGTATATTTATTATTCATGAAAAATGCAAATAAAAACACCTTGCACGACGATTCAAAACGCGTTGTCGGAAGCAACCGCTGACAAAAGGCGTCTCTCAAGGAACTTTTTTCATCCTTATTTATATACTGGTTTCTATCCTCAATATGTTTACAAAAAGAAATTCCCGGCAGAAGCACAGGTGTCTTCTGCCGGGGTAAGAAAGCTGTTGTGATCCAGAAAAAGTGACGGGGGCAGAACCGGATACAGCTCCCTGAAAATCACAATTCCGTTCCGCAAAGATTGCAATATTTGCTATCCATATCTACCGTGTTCCCACACTTAGGGCATTTTCTCGAAAGCGGGCGCCCGCATTCTTTACAAAACTTGCTTCCCGCTTCATTGACAGTGCCGCAAGAGCATACAGCCGCGCCCGGCGCGTCCTCGGCGCTAAGTCCCTCACGCACCGCAGAAGCGATGCTTTTGACCGCCGGAGCAATTTCAGCTCCGGTTTCGTTGAAGACCGGCACGCTTTCGTTCTTGTTGTATTGCATGATTTCCTGCTTATAGCCGAGCGCAAGGGCGGCGGAGCCGATGGCAATCAAAGGAAAACCGATAAACGTCAGGAAAAAGAAGCGCGGTACACCAGCGAAGTTGACGGCCGCTCTGAAAAAGCTTGCGAGTCCGACGACTGTGCACGCAATGCCGCTGAACAAGCAGATAAACCCGACGGTTTTTAAGGTGTTCTTTATTTTTTAATGATTATTTCCATGATCAGCACCCATGTTTTCATCTCCTGCATTATAGGTTATCACTGCAATTATATCATTAATTGGTTGCAATGTAAACTTCTGCTCCGACACATTGCCTCCAATGTAGTGAATAGGGTAAGTTACAAGGATAATCCGTCATGAATCGGGCATAATATTTTTGAAGTTAAGAATGCACAACTTTTTTATTATTTTCTGTATAAAAAACACAAAAAACCATTGACAAATATAAAAAAATAAGGTATGCTAATTCAATAATAGTTTAAGAGGATTTCAAGCGAGAATACTCTCGGGATATTCGCCTATCGGTTCTCTGTTTCTCCGTCGGAATGTGCCCTTACAAGAGGACGTTGCGGCAAGCAATGTCCTTTAGTTTTTTAAATTCGGTTTTTACGTCACTTGATAAGGCTTGTATCAATTGACGGAAAAATAAATACATACATATGAGGTATATTGTCATGAGAAAACAAGCAAAAAAACTGCTTTCGGCAGCTCTGACGATCGCAATGGTCGCAGCATTGATGCTGTCCCTTGTCTCCTGCGGAGATAAGTACAAACCCGATTCCATGATTTACATCGGCGCTTCGGGTCCTCTGACCGGTGAAGCCGCGTCCTACGGCGTTTCGGTACAGAAGGGCGCGCAACTCGCGATTGACGAAATCAACGAAGCCGGCGGTATCAACGGCATCACATTCTATTTCAATATGCTGGACGACCAGGCGACCGCAACTCAGGCGGCCAGCAACTACGACAGTCTGATGGATAAGGGGATGCAGATTTCCATCGGTGCCGTCACGACGGATTCCTGCGAAGCCTTTGCCGCCAAAGCGGTCAATGACAATCTGTTCTATATCACTCCCTCGGCTTCCGCTGCCTCTGTCATCGCCAACCGCCCGAACGGCTACCGCATCTGCTTCAGCGATCCGCAGCAGGGTGAAATCGCAGCAGAAAAAATCGTGGAAGCCGGCTATTCCAACGTCGGCGTAATTTACCAGAGCGATAACAACTACAGCAAGGGAATTTACGACGCGTTTGAAGCAAAAATGCAGGAGCTCGGAAAAACCTTTACCGCTCGTACCTTTGATCAAAACAGCAATAAGGATTTTTCCTCGCAGATGGATGTCCTGAAGGATTGCGACGTGATTTTCCTGCCGATGTACTATACCGAGGCAGGTCTGATTGCCAGCAAAGCGGCTGAAAAGGGCTGCAATGCGGTTCTGTTCGGCAGCGACGGTTTTGACGGGATTGCAGGTGTTCTCGCTTCCAATGTGACAAACACCATCCAATATATCACTCCCTTTGACGCCGACAGCGCTGACCTTACCGTCAAGAAATTTGTTGACGCATACAAAGCAAAGTACAATGAAACCCCCGACCAGTTTGCTGCCGACGGATACGACGCCGTGATGGCAATCTACGAGGCGCTCAAGGTTGCCAATGTCACCGACGCGCAGATGTCTGCCGACGCGCTGACAAAAGCTATCACCGCCGTGCTTTCTTCCCCTGACTTCTCTTTCACGGGTGCCACCGGCACAATGACCTGGTCTTCTGACGGCGTACCCACCAAGGTGCCGCAGGTCAAAGAAATTACCCGCGGTTGATTATAACCTGATGATGCAATGACCATAACCGCATGCCTTTCCCGCGTGCGGTTATAGTCGTTTCTTTCCGGTGTTTTTCCGGAATCCGGCTTTATATCAAAAAACTGCATTTTTATACCCACGACTCAAAGGAGATTCCCATGAGCACATTGATTGACGGGCTCAGTTTAGGTGTGATTTACGCCTTGATTGCGCTGGGCTACACGATGGTTTACGGCATTGCAAAAATGCTGAATTTCGCCCACGGCGACATCATTATGGTGGGGGCATACTCCGTTTTTGCCACCCTCGCCTTATGCGGATTGGCATTCCCTGCAATTCTGGTTGCCGTGATCGTCTGCGTTCTTTTGGGCATCTCGGTTGAGCGCGTGGCATACCGGCCCCTACGCGGTGCTTCTCCCTTGGCGGTTCTGATCACCGCCATTGGCGTCAGTTACCTGCTTCAGAGTATTGCGCAGTTGATTTTCGGCGCCAAGCCCAGAACCGTGGAATTATTCAGTTTCACTCCTATTCGCATCGGTAACAGCACGATCAGCGGCGCTTCCCTCCTGACACTCGGCGTCTGTATTGTGATTATGGCGGCTTTGACCCTGTTTGTCAACCGCACGAAAACCGGTCACGCTATGCTGGCGGTTTCCGAAGATCGAGGTGCTGCGCAGTTGATGGGTATTAACGTGAACAGAATTATCATGCTCACCTTTGCCATCGGCTCCGCTCTTGCCGCATTCGCCAGCGTTTTCTATCTGCTCTATATCCCCAGCGTCAATCCTACGCTCGGTTCCATGCCCGGCATCAAGGCATTTACCGCGGCGGTCATCGGCGGTATCGGCAGTATTCCCGGCGCTATGATAGGCGGCGTCTTGCTCGGACTGATTGAAACCATTTGTCTCCGCGTTCCCGCCCTTGCCCCCTTTACAACCTCCATTGAATTCGGACTTTTGATAGTCATTCTGCTGTTCAAGCCCACAGGCCTGCTCGGCAAGCGCCGCAGAGAGAAGGTGTAAACAATGTCATATTTCCGTAAAATCGCTAAAAATTTTAAGTGGAAGCATTACATCGTTTATATCATTCTTGCCGCTGTGCTGCTTCTGAGCGCACTTCTGTGGCAGGCAGGCGTCATGAAGCGTTCCACAGCCACCATGCTCAACCAGATCGGTTACAGCATTATTCTTGCCGTTTCTCTGAACATCGTAGTCGGTTTTCTCGGGGAACTGAGCCTTGGGCACGCGGGCTTCATGTGCGCGGGCGCCTATCTCGGCACATTCCTCTATAATTTTCTGATTGCCGCCATTCCCTCCAAACTCCTTTGCCTGTGCATCGCCATGCTTTTCGGCGGCGTTGTCGCCGCTTTATTGGGAATGCTGGTAGGGCTCCCCGCCCTGCGGCTCAAAGGCGACTATCTGGCAATCGTCACGCTGGCGTTCAATGAGATTATCGGAAACCTGTGTAAGAACATTAAGATATTCGGCGGCGGCATGGGACTCAAAAACGAGCAGCCGTACGGATACAGTCTCTTTATCGTCACCTTTGTGGTGGTCATTCTGACTCTGATCGTCCTGCAAAACCTCATTCGCTCCAAGCACGGACGCGCCATTACCGCCATCCGCGACAATGAAATTGCCGCTAAGGCGATGGGGATCAACGTCACCTATTACAAACTTTTCGCGTTCACAATCGCGGCGTTTTTCGCAGGCATTGCGGGCGTGCTTTACGGCGCCGCCGTCTCGCCTGTTAAGTATACCAACTTCACGTTCAACTATTCTATCGAAATTCTTGTGATGGTGGTACTGGGCGGTATCGGCAGTATCAACGGCTCCATTATCGCCGCGGCCTTTATCACGTATCTGAACCTGACTCTGACCAATCAGCTCTCCGGCGATCTTGCAGCGCTGAAATATCTCGTTTATGCCTTGATCCTGATACTGGTGGTGATTTTCAACAACGCCCCCGCGATGAGAAAGTACAGAGAAAAGCTGGATTTCAAGAAGCTGAGCGACAAGCTGTTCAAAAAGAAGAACAGCGATATTCGTGATGACTCGGCGGCATGGGATCGCATCCCCACCAAAATTCCCATGGACGAATTGCTTTCGGCAGACCTGAAAACACAAAACGACAGTCCGGATACCTCAATGCCGGAGGATAGGAGCAGCCATGAGTGAAGAAATTATACTCCGCACCGATAATCTCGGCATTTCATTCGGCGGCTTGAAAGCAGTTCAGCACGTGAACCTGGAAATCAGGAAGAACGAAATCTACGGTTTGATCGGTCCCAACGGTGCCGGTAAAACCACGGTGTTCAATATGTTGACAGGCGTATACCTGCCGACGGAGGGCACATTTTATCTGGGTGATGAAGAATTGAAGGGCATGCGGCAGGATCTGATCAACCGCAAAGGGATTGCCCGCACGTTCCAGAATATCCGCCTGTTCAACAACATGACGGTTATCCGTAACGTCCTCGTTGGGCTTCATAACCGCCCGGAATTCCGGTGCAACCCCTTTGAAAGCATTTTCCGCCTCGGTCACCACTTCGACAATGAGGAGGCAATGCGCAACAAAGCCAAAGAGCTGCTCTCAATCTTTGACCTTTTGGAGGAACGCAACAACCTTGCCTGCAACCTTCCCTACGGAAAGCAGCGCAAGCTGGAGATTGCACGCGCGCTCGCAACAGAACCGAAACTGCTTCTGCTTGATGAGCCGGCAGCCGGTATGAACCCTCAGGAGACCGAGGAACTCATGGAAACCATACGCTTTATCCGCGACAAATTCGATATGACCATTCTTTTGATCGAGCATGACATGAATTTGGTTTCCGGCATTTGCGACCGCCTGACGGTGCTGAATTTCGGTACGGTTCTGGCACAAGGGAATGTCACGGACGTGCTGCACCATCCCGATGTCATCAAAGCATATCTTGGCGAATAAGCGTGGAAGGAGACGACATGGCATTACTTGAAGTTACGGGGCTGGAAGTCAGTTACGGTCCCATCAAAGCAATCCGAGGCGTAGACTTTTCGGTCAACCAAGGGGAAATCGTAGCGCTGATCGGCGCCAACGGCGCAGGTAAAACCACCATTATGCACGCCCTTTGCAATTTGATTGGCAAGCAGGCGGGGAAAGTGATGTTTGACGGACAGGACATCACCGCGATTCCGGCGCACAAGCTGGTGCCTATGGGAATGGCACAGGTGCCGGAGGGACGCCGCATTTTTCAGGAGCTTACGGTAAGTGAAAACCTCACGCTCGGCGCGTATACGCGCAAGGACAAGGCTGAAATCAACGCAACCCTGGAAGAAGTGTATCAACGCTTCCCTATTCTGAAAGAGCGTCAGAAACAGATTGCCGGCACGCTTTCGGGCGGCGAACAGCAGATGCTTGCCATGAGCCGTGCGCTGATGTCTCACCCCAAGCTGCTGCTCCTGGATGAGCCGAGTATGGGTCTTTCCCCTCTTTATGTCAGCAACATTTTTGAAATGATTCAGGAAGTCAACAAAAGCGGCACGACCGTCCTTCTGGTGGAACAAAATGCAAAGCAGGCGCTTGCCATCGCCAACCGCGCATATGTGCTTGAAATCGGGGTTATCTCGAAAACCGGCACCGGTAAGGAACTCCTGAACGATGACAGCATCCGCCGCGCCTATCTGGGCGGCTGACACAGACTGTCACGACAAAATATTTATACAATTTAAACGCAACACAGACAGCCCGTCACTCCTCGGTGACGGGCTGTTTTCATCATTGATACCATTCTGATACCACTCAGCGGCTGACACAGCATTTTCAGCATGACATAACGGCATTCTGCAGTCTGATCTGTTCCCCCTGTATCAAGGGATACCTGATCGGTTGCGTTCCGTCAAGATCCTCCAGATGCATATCCACAGCGGAAATCTGATGGTTGTCATAAGTGGTATAATAATAAATTCCTTTATCGGCGTTGCAGCAAGAGGTATAAATCGTGATTTCATACTCTCCTTCTTTTACTTCACAGCAGCCTCTCTGCTGTTCCACAGAGCCGAGAATGTGAAAAAACTGACTGACGCTTTCCGATTCGCCCTCCCCCGACAGCGCATTCATTTTCGTAAACGCGACGCGCACAAAACGCGACTGCGAGGAAAGGTCTCCCGGGAGCCCCAACGCCCCCATTCCGCGGCTATAAGCGTGTAAGGGCAGTTTTTGGGAGAACAAATTTTCCGGGTTTTTGGGAGACAGTTGCATGAAGTTGTTGAGAAAAAACGTCTGTTCCGGGAAAGGCGGGTTATTCGTCAGCACTCCCGCAGGATTCTCATAGACATGAATACCGTCTTTCACGGATTCTACCGTGACGGCTTCCCTGCGGTCGGCAATCAACCAATGAAGCTGTGCGACGGGCAGTTCGGGGCTGAAAGGCGTATCGGTCAGCGCAAGGCGCGCGATGAGCGCTTTCGCCTCCTGTACGGTGGCGCACTGCCCGAGAATCCACGGAATAAACTCGAACTGCGCGACATTGTCTTTCCCGGCGGTCGGCTGCGAATACACGGCATTCCCGACGAAGTTCAATCCCGCGACACCGAGCCCCTTTTCGTTGACTGCATCGTAATACAGGGGATACCCGTCTGCGATATGCGCCATGCCTATCATGGCATAGTGGCTGTCCAAAGTACCCATGTGACGGAAATGAAAGGCAAAGCGGCGCGGTGTGACGGTGACCTCATCACCATAGGAAAATTCATAATCCAACGTCCTGCCGAAATAAAAATCTTTTGTCAGATAGGTCGCTGCGGTACACATACCATGTTCTCCTTTGCTTCTGTCTTGTAGGTTGTCAAACGGGAGCATTTCGGAAAATGCCTCTCAGATTGAAGTATTCTTTGCCTATAGGCTTCCTATGCGATTCTTTCGGGAAAAGTCCGACGGCACAGAAAACAGCACCGACACATCTTTGATTCTGCCCTGTGCTTCCGTTATCCGAAAGTTCATATCCTTGCTTCAAAATAAACAAACGACTCGTCTTCTGCCGTCTTCTCCATATGGGTAGACAACATCTTTTGGGATTTTGTATTTTCCCGATAGCATTTGGCATATATCACAGACAGCCCCAAGGTATAAAGCCCGGTATGCAGGACAGCCTCCAAGGCTTCACTGCCGAACCCGTGCCCTTCTCTGTCCCTTGTCAGACGAATGCCGACCTGCGCGCCGCCGTGATAATCAAAGTCATAAAGCAGAATTTCACCGATAAATCTGCCGTCCGCACGGATCCCCCAGTTGATCGCGGTCCCGGTGGAAAAATCCTGCCGTGCCACATTCAAAAAATACGCGTCGTCCGGGTTGGGGCAGTCGGTTCGGTAATCATACCCCCAATATCGGTTTCTCTCGTCATTGAGGCACAAACGATTGTAGTCCTCTCTTTCGCCGTCTCCCAGCGTCGAAAGAACCAATCGCTCCGTCCTGATGGTCGGAATCTTATCCCACTTTGAAAGTTCTGTCTTCACATAGACATCAAATTTTCTCTGCATCCATTTGGGGCGGTATTGCGTTTTGGAGCGGCGGAGACCGCTGTCGCCCGCGTCCTCTTCACGGTTGATATACCGCACACCGTTACAGAAGCAAGCGGCAAAAGCCCTGACCGTTGCCGGATAAACGCCCTCATATTCATGCAGCGCTTTCTCTATATGGATGATCATCGTATCCCCGCAGATCTCTCCCATGGATACCGCTATGATTTCACCGTTGTACTCCATATACCCGGCACACGCCCACGGATTATTCTTCTTCAGAATGTCGATGGAGCGCTTGAGCTCCACCTCGGCTTCTCTGCCTTTTTTGGGAGAACTATATGAAAACCGTTCAAAAAACCGCTCCAAACGGGGGAGATCTGCGGGAGTCAGAGCCTTGAATGCTGCGCCCGGACAGGCGCTTTCAAATTTATGGATATGGTTCCTTTGCCCGGCATAATGCTTGCCTTGGAACCGGCTCAGGTCTTCTGCATAATAAATATACTCATCGCTCAAAACGGAAGACTCCGTATCTACCTTTCGGTAGCGTGATACCAATTCTCCTAAATGCGATTGTGGAACAGCATAGAAAACCAAAGGAATATACTGTTCCATGCAATACCGTTCGATCGCCTCGAGCGCCCCCTGCATATCGTAGTTTTCCTCACAGGGCACAGGATAGTCAAAGCGGACGGCCCCCTTAAAGTGATTTTTGACGATCATACAGCCGTTGGAAAAAGCGACCTGAGGGTGAAAATACGATTTCCACATCAGTTTCATTCCAAGGGAGTAGTCGCTGACGCGATAATCGCAATACCGATACGCGCGCCGCACAGCCTCGATATTTTTTGAGCAAATCGGAGAGAAATTCAACATAGCTGCCTCTTATGATTCTTTGTTTTATCTATCATGAATCCGTCATACGTTCCGGGGAGCGCAAGATGCGATCCCGGCTTGACTACTTTCAGTTTGCCTTAAAAGGTTATCTGTATCCCTTAAAAACACCCCCGGTGGCAGTTATTTCAACACGCCGCAGGAGGTGTTTTTCATAGCAAGCAATCTGTCGTTCACAGATTACAGTATGTTTGCCAGCACGCATATAATGCCGCCGACAATGAAAAGCGTACCGGACATTCCGTGTGCCAGAAGAGCCGGGTTGAACATATCGGTCTCAATCCCGTTTCCCTTTTTCTGCCGCTTCATCTCCATGGTACCGAGAATATAGGCGGCAATGAACGCCACCGTTGTCAGGATACCTGATACAACCACCGCGGTCATGTTGCTGAGCGCATAATGGACAATCATCCCGACGATTCCGACCACTGTCAGTACGAGAGAAAACAATCCCATGATAATCACTCCTTCAATTTATTTTACTGGCTAATACTATTATAAGGATATCGTTTTAGGCAAAAAAGTTGAATTTGTGAACAATATTGATACATTGTATTGCGGTTCCTATAGCAGCGCTGTTGGGTCCTGCGAATAGTAGCAAAACAATGTGATAACATACTTTTGAAGACAAAAGAGTGATTCCCGCGTCACGGGTACTGTCATTGTACCGCCGGCGTCAATCACTCTTCAGAAAACCGCTGCTCATAATTGAAGACGAATACTTATCTTAATTGTAATTATGTTCCAATTGTTGTATCATTATATTTTTTTGAAATAACAACTCGTTCTTTTGCTGTTGTAGAGCTTTGATACTACTTTCGGCAGAGGAATACATAATTCCCCCGACAATCAACAAAGGCCATAGCAAAAAAATGCTTATGACCATCATAATAATCGCTGACTTTTTGGTGTCTTCTTTTTGCTTGATTTGTGTATCAATGTCGGACAGTTTGAAATCAATTTCCTGAATACCATCGTAACCTGTCATCTTTTTTCTCTCCTTTTACATACTTAAATATGTATGCATTTGAATTATAACATACGTTTGTATGTATGTCAATACATATATTTGTATGTGTGATAGAATCTTCATACTAAAATGAAAAGGAGAGTTTTCTCGTGTACTTTTATCAAAGAATACGTGATCTTCGTGAAGATGCAGACAAAACGCAGAAAGAAATTGCCGAACTTTTGCAAATCTCCCAACAGCACTATTGCTTGTATGAACAAGGAACTCGTGAATTACCGATGCACCACTTTATCACACTGGCAAAATACTATCAAGTTTCCCTTGACTACATTGCCGGATTAATTCAACACCCTTTACCCTTAGAACGGTGATGTGATTCAATTAACTTGCACAATTCGATAACTCAACTCTGCTTTTGAAAACCCCGAATACAGTTGCACAAATAACGCACACGAGCGCAAGATACTTTACATCTTGCGCTCGTATGCGTTATGTGATTTCTCCCGCCATTTCAAAGCCTTTTTTGGCTGCGATAACCGCGATAACTTCATTGATGATAGAAGCCGCTGCTATTGTTCCCTGTACGATTTGTACAAGTTCCGGAGCGGCTGAGAGCGTGGAACAAATAATTCCCGTAAAAACAAGAGATACCCCCGAATGAGGAAGAAGCGTTAAACCAAGGTATTTTTTTACGCTGCTCGGCATCTTGGTAATATGGGCTCCGAACATCGACCCGAAATATTTCCCTAATGCTCTCGCCAAAATATAAACAAACGTATATAATCCCGCACCGAGAATCAAGCGATAATTCAGCGGTGCGCCTAAATCAACGATTGCAACGAGCAACGCGACACCGAGAACAGGAGAAAAATCTTTCGTGATTTCTTCCAACCGTTCCGGCGAAACAAGATTTGCGAACACCGCCGAAAAAGAAACGCCCATCAACATATAATTCAGCGCAATACCGGGGAAAACAAACGTATTAAACAGCCAGCCTGTTACCATCGTAACGGTGACTCCGATAAGCATAATGCCGAGAGTAGGCGCTTTTCTTTTGCATTTTTTCAATATCAGACCGATCGGAAATCCAACCGCAGCACCGATGATAACCGGAAGAAAAATCATCACAGGAATCATCAAAAGCGAGACGGCTCCGCCCGATACTTGCCTTGCCACCAATGAATTGACGGTAAAGAAAACCAAAATTCCGACAACGTCATCCAGCACCGTCATCGGCAAAAGCGTATCGGTTACCGGTCCCTTTGTATGAAATTCCTTGACAATGGAAACCGCAGGGGCAGGCGCCGTGGCAAGAGCGATTCCTCCGAATACAAACGCAAGATAAAGAGGAATATTTGCGATATTAAAAATAACGGCAAAGGCAAGGCTCACAATGACAAAAGTGCCGAGAGACTGCGTCAGGGTGGTCACCACCAATGCCTTTCCGTAACTTTTCAGTTTTCTCCAGATAAGTTCCGTGCCAAGCATTACGCCGAAAGCACACTGCATCCACATAACGATCGTTTTATACCAATCTGCATCCAACAACTCCTGCGGAATCAGACCAACAGCATTCGGACCGAATACTATCCCGACAATCAACCAACCTAAAATCGCTGGCAGTTTTATCTTTGTCATCAGTTTTCCTGCCGCAAAAGCGATGACAAGTACTATTGCCCAACGCAAGAAGTGTTCCACCATTTATTTTGCTCCTTTTGCTATCCCGTGAAGCATATAATCAAATAATTTCGGAATCAACGATTCATGTATTTTTACTTTTTCACCCAATTCAACGTTTTGAAAAACCGGGCTGCTGAAATATCCGTTCAACATTGTCTGCATGAAATGAAAATAGGAAAGAGCGTCTTCCCTTGACACGTCCTCACGCAGGACAAGTTTATTTAAGGTTGTTGTGTAGATATGTTCATTCAAAAGGTTAAAATCCTTAAGGAGCTCGGCTATTTCATTGAATAAATGTGATGGCGGATCCAATAATGCGTCAAAGAAAATATGAGCCTCTTTGGGGTTTGCATCAAAAAAGTCCATGCGGATTTTCATATATCGCTGCATATCCCACGCTCCGTCGTGTTCATGAATATATTCCAAAAGCTTTTTACAGCTGCACTTGAGACAGATTAAGTATAGTTCGTCTTTGCCCCTGAAATTATGATATATCAGCCCCTTATTGATTCCGGCTTTAGTAATATTGTTCACGGTTCCGCCACTGTATCCTTTTGATCCGAACTCGGTCATCGCCGCTTCGATAATCCTGTTCACGGTTTTTTCGGTCCTGTCTCTATTCTTCATTGCACCCTCCCATAAAAATTAACCGAACGGTCAATATCATCATACTATTTATTGACTGATAAGTCAATAATGATTCGGAAAATCTCAAAATCGTTTTTCTACTTATTATTTGTTTCTATATTGCTTACAATCATAAAATAATATATTATGACAAAAAAGCACAATGAACAGTCGTTTGCGAAAGCAAACTGTGACTGTTAATCTGATGTCGTTGGTACATAAAAAAGCCTCGGCGATTGCCGAGGCTTTTGGGTTTGTTGTACGAAATAGCTGCAACTGAACAGAGTAATTACTTATATAGTCTATGATACTTTGCTTGTTATGGTTAGATTTCAATTTCTGTTCTGCCGATAAATTCTCTCTTTAATAAAAATCCTCATTTCAAAGAACAGCATAAACAGCGTTGCAATCAAAAAGCCAACCATCAAAATATTATGGCTGACTGCAAAATAGGCGACATATGCCACGATAGCCAATAAGTACACAATAACCAGAATGTGCCACTTCTTTGCAGAGCTGTCGGCTATGATTTTCTTTTTTACAGCAATATCCCCCTTAATCAACTCATCCAAACTCAACCCAAATTCATCACTGATTGCGATCAAATTGCAAACATCGGGAATACCTTTGCCCGTTTCCCACTTTGTAATCGCCTGTCTGGAAACATTTAACTTGTCAGCAAGCTGTTCCTGTGAAAGACCTGCCTTTTTGCGTTGTTCTCTGATTATTTCTCCTAAATTCATTATCGAGTCCTCCCTGTTTTGATTTGCAGGCTTATTATAGCAATTCTTCAGGAATATCACAAGAAAAAGCCGCTCACATTTATGCTACTTATCGTAGCGTGCATTATAATCTATATGGCATCGTCATTTCCTCATGGGGTTCGAGCCTATTTTGCATCTGGAAAAGAAAGAACCGCCCGATCGGGCGGTTCTTAATTTTGGCTCCCCCGGTACGGGCTCGATTTGGCGACATCTGTGATTCCGCGACGACGGCTGCCAATTCTCTTTTTCCCTTTCTTATGGCAGCCGTCTTACGCTTATAAAAACGCGCTCAATCAGTGTTTTGCTTTTCTTTATGTTGTGTTTTGGGTGAATCACTCAGTCGAAGGTTCGAGCCCGTACTGCATCTGTAATAAATATCCACCCGCCAAGCGGGTGGTATTTCATTTTCGGGCAAAGCCCTAAA
>CAMEJM010000016.1 GCA_945920215.1 uncultured bacterium | reverse complement strand
GTTCCGGGACTAAAACTGTGTTCGTACTTTGCAACTTCCGTGCGAACCGCCCCGACTTGCGCTTTGCAAGCTTCCCCCACCAAAACAAAATAGCCCCACCTCGTGTGGGGCTATTCTGTTTCCGGAAGCTGGATTCGGACTTGGGGCTGCCGCAGTCAGATGCAGAATCGTCGAATATCGCCCCGCGAGCCGTATCGACATACGGCAAGGGCGATTTCGGCGATAGAAAAACGAAATAATCATTTATGGAGAAAACCGCCACAGCGGTTTTCAACAACAGAAGAATGCAAGGGTATTACAATATACTCATCGGTATCCGTTCAAACCATTCTTTTTTCGTTTTTCGTTCTGCGCTGAATGAGACAGCCCCGGAACCTCCGGTGGACAGTTCGGGACTAAAACTGTGTTCGTACTCTGTAACTTCCGTGCGAATTGCCCCGATTTACACTATGTAAGCTTCCCCCACCAAAACGAAACAGCCCCACCTCGTGTGGGGCTGTTTAAGGTTCTTTTGAAAGCCGGGTCAAACTCAGGGCTGCCGCTTCAGTCGCGGGAGCGCCCGAACAGGCGGAGGAGATACAGGAAGATGTTCATGAAGTCGAGGTACAGTTGCATAGCAAAGTATATCGACATTTTTCTGCCCATTTCTTCGCCCTCGTCCGCTTCGTCAAAATAGCGGCGAATCTTTTGGGTATCGTATGCCGTGATGCCGAGGAACAGCACAAGACCGACGCAGCAGATCACGATTTCCAGTGTGCCGGTCTGAGGGAGGAAATATCCGACCACCGACAAAAGCAGCACGCCGATCAATCCCACCAAGAAGAAACGTCCGAACCCGGAAAGGTCGCGGCGTGTATTGTGCCCCATCAGCGCCAAAATGGCAAACGCAAGAGAAGCGGCAGCGAAGCACAGGAAAATGGTGGTCATATGGTACAGCGCAAATATATAAGAGATGGAAAGACCGGTCAGCAGCGAATACAGGACATACATCCCGATCACGGCGCCGGTGCTCGCGCGGCGGACAGTTGCGGAAAAAGCAATGACGGTAACGACCTGTGCCACCAGCAGAATGATGGCAAGCGGGAGACTGGAAATCAGTCCGGGGAGGAAAGACGCCGTCAGAAGCGCCGAAACGAATGTAATGCCCAAGCCGACAGACATCATGCCGTACGTGCGGGAAATCGCACTGTAATAGTTTTTGACTCTGTCACTTCCGTATTGATCCTGATAATAGTTATTCATGAATTCTCCTTCGGGGATGGTAATTCCCTTTTCTATAACTATATCCCACCGCTGTGAATATCATGTAAACGAAATTTTGTTGTGTTGTAAATTCAACGTCATTTTTTCTCGCACACGAAGAAGAAAGGCGAGGAGGGCGAATTGACGATCCTGATTTTGGTCACGCAGATTTGCTTTCGGTCAAGGGTTGCGAAATAGGCGTCAAGCATTTCTCCCTCCAGCGTCCCCTCCTCATGCCCCGGATAAACCGCGACAAGAAGAACCCCGTCCGGTGCGAGCAGGTCAAGCGCCGCTTCCACCGCCGGCATGGTGGTCTTCCGCATCGTGGTGATCTCCTTGTGACCCGAACCGGGCAGGTACCCCAAATTGAACATCCCCGCCTTGATGGGCTCATGTACGAATTCGCGCACGCGGTCATGAGAGGCAAGGAGGAGCGTATAATTCTCGGGCGCGCCCTGTTCTTTCAGATGTGCCGCGGTGCTTTCGAGCGCCTTTTCCTGAATATCAAAGGCGTAGACCTTGCCCGTCTCACCGACCGTGCGGCTGAGGAACAGGGTATCGTTGCCGTTTCCCATTGTAAAATCCACGGCGGTATCTCCCTCTCGGAGATGTGCGAGGATCATGGCTTTCTGCATTTGCAATAAGTCTATCATATGCGTGTGTTTTCCCATCGTTTTATGTTGCTTTATCCTTTTTCGGTCTCCTGCGCGCTGACGTAGGCGGTATAATTGGTATGGTAAATGACATACCCCGGTTTGGCGGCAGGCGGCTTTTTCACATACCGCACGCGCGTATAATCCACCGGTACAAGATCCCCTGCAGCGCCGGAATATTTTGCCGCGAGGCGGGCGGCAAAGGTATAGTCCTCCGCCGGCGGCTCCTCCCCGTTACACACCAGAATGACGTGAGAGCCGGGCGTCCCTTTGACATGAAACCACAGGTCGTTCTTCCCCGCGTCATGGAAGGTCAAACGGTCATTCTGCATATTGTTGCGACCTACCAGCACGCGATACCCTGCGGGAGAGACGAACTCCATGGGACGAAGCTTGATTTGTTTCGGAGAAGTATACCCTTTCATGCGCGAGGCATACCCCGCGCGGTACAGCTCCTCACGCAGCTCCGTCAGGTCCGCCTCGGTTTCGGCGCGCTCCAAAAAGCCCCTGACGCTTCCGAGATAAGCCAGTTCCTCACGGCTCTTTTCCATTTGTTCTGCCAGATACTGCTTGGCGTGCTTTGCTTTCGTATACAGTTTATAGTATCTCTGCGCATTGGCGGCGGGAGTCAGACGGGAATCGAGCGGAATCTCGGTCGGCTTCGCGTCCGGCTCATAGAAATCCTCGGTGACAAGTACGGAATCTCCGCGTTTCAGTTTCCACAGGTTGGCGGTGAGCAGGTCGCCCATGCGTTGCCAGCGTTCGCCCTCCTGCGCCTGCGCCAATTCCTGCCCCTGAATATCCAGCTTGCGTGAGAGACGCCCCTCGGCACGCTCGACAATCCCCCAAAGGTCGGCGGCGCGCTGCCTGATCCGTTCGGTTTTCTCGCGCGCCATATAGCAAGCGTCCAGCAGCGCCCCGAAATCAGGATACTTCCGCACGGTACCGGCGGCGCCGAAATAGGTGAGTTCCGCATAGGAGAAATCCAACGGTTTCCCGTCCCTGTCAAAGACGGCGCAGGGCTCAAACCTGTTGTCCCGCACGCGGGAAAACCAATCGTCAAACGCGCTCCAGAGGGAAGCTGCGTCCGTTTCACCCAAGCGCGTATCGGTGCGCCCCGTCACGGAAAAAGCAATCTGCCGCGCCACCTGCAAAGAAGTGCCGAGGTAGGTTCCCGTAATCCACTTATCAATCTGCATATCCGCATTTGCCGCGGAAAACGCGGTGAAAAAATGCGCCTTTGTTTCAGAGAGCGGCGGAATTTTATCCTGCGCGGGAGGCAACTCATAGGTCATCCCCGGCAAAAGCTGCCGCAAGCGACTGGTGGAGAAATCCACGGCGCGCAGCACCGCCAGAATCCTGTCAGCGGAGTCGAGGAGCAAGAGATTGGAATACTTGCCCATGATCTCCGCCACAAGACTCTTTTCCACGTCAAAGCCCATTTCGTCATAGCAGGAGAAAGTCAGCCTTACCACCCGTTCATACCCCTCTTGCTCCACCCGTACAAGGCGTGCGCCGCCGAGGTGCTTGCGCAGCAGCATACAGAACATGGGCGGGACGGCGGGGCTTTCCTTATTTTCTGCCGTCAGGGAAATGCGCGGCATATCGCTGCCGGCGCGGATACACAGCCGTTCGGTCTGCCCGAAATGGCGGAACGTGACGTTCAGCTCCTCTTTCGCGGGCTGCGTGATCTTCTCGACCTTGCCGTCGGTCAGTCTGTTCTGTAACTCCCATACCACGGCGCGCAGCATCCCTGCGTCAAAAGCCATCGTTTTCCCTCCCCTCCGCACACTTGTGCGTCAAATCTCCGCGGCGTGCAAAGCGCCGCGCGCATGGAATCCCAAAATGATTCAAAATCAAAGTTTTGTCGCGCCTCCGGGCGCCGCACCGCAATCTTCACAGGCTTCTGCGGCAAGTCCGAGCCACGCCCCCAAGGCGGCAAAACTGTTAAAGACGGGACAGCCGCACTGCGCGAGAACCTCTTTTGCCTGATGTCCGCCCTCCACCAGCACACAGTCAAAGCCGCCGCACTGCGCCGTCTCGAAATCGTGTACGGTATCTCCGATCATCAGCACCCGTTCTGCCGTATGTTCCGCCGCGTATCGCGCGGCAATATCGCTCTTATCGGTCGCGTAAATATCGTTTCTGCCAAGTACCAGATCAAAGTATTCTCCGATGCCGAGAGCCGCAAGCTGCTCGGACAGCATTACGGACTCCGTGGCGGAAAGCACGCCCTGCGCGACCCCCGCGCCGCGGATGGCTTGCAGGAGGGGCAACGCCCCGGCACGCAGCGGCGCCGTGTGCTCACCGGCGCGGTATGCTTCTACCCATTCGTGCGCCGCGTCCACGAAGCCCTGCCCCTCGCTCTCCAGTCCGAGGCGGGCGTAATACGCCTGCACAGGGAAACAGAACACACGCCGGTATGCTTCCCGGTCCTCCAAAGGCTTGAGTCCGCGGCGGGACAGCAGAAGGTTGGCGCCGGACAGGCACAGATCAACATCGTCGAGCAGCGTCCCGTTGAAGTCCCACATGATCCGTGTGAAGCTGCGTATCCGCATATGGCTCCTCCTTTCCCGCTCTCCGTTTTTCTTAATAGTTTAGCACATCGCGCGCCGCTTGTCTACCCGATTTCATTGACTTTTCATTGCCTGCATGCTACAATATTATAAAGAAACGAAAGGGGCGCTTCAGTCGCGCCCCCTCACGGTCTTTTCTTTATAACTCCTCGCTCGAATCATCCTCGGCGGAAAAATCCGTCCGAGGTTCCGCGGGGATTCTGCTTCCCGGAATGACAATGCCGTGATTCATCTGCATTTCTCTTTCGCGGGCGCGGTTTTCCGCCTCTGCGTTTTTCGCGGCAAGGGACGCCGCCACATCTGCCGCAACCGCTTCCGACGCCGCTGCGTCGGTGAGCGTCATGAAACCGTTAAAGGCATCCGGATAGACAAATGTTTTTTCCGCGTTGGCAAACCTGACCGTCACATACTTTTCGTCCGCGCGGGAAATCACCCCGTCGCCAAACGCTCTATGCTTGACTTCATATCCTTCAAGATTCATCATTTTACACCTCTGTGGGTACGCGGCGCGTACCGGTCTTACTGTCAACATTATGCGGCACTTTGTACATCTGTGCCGGCTCTGTTGCACAATTCTATTGTGGATTGTATCAATGAATTATGAACAAATCACACTTTAATTATGAACAATATGTTTCGTCCAGTTCTGCGTCGTAATCGGAAGTACAACTGAAATGTAGTGAAAAGGAGGGGTAACCCGTTATGTTTGTCATTATGGTCGTTGAAGATGACGTTCATACGCGCAAGCTGATGTGCGCGGTGCTGGAGCGCAACGGATACAGCGCGGTGCCCGCCTCTGACGGCTTGGACGCGCTCCGTCTGCTCGATACCAAGCACGTGGATCTGATCATCATGGATCTGATGATGCCGCGCATGGACGGCTACGAATTGACGCGCTCTCTGCGCGAGGGAGGCTGCGACATTCCCATTCTGATGGTGACTGCAAAGGAAGCCACCGAGGACAAGTGCCGCGGATTGCGTCTCGGCGCAGACGACTACATGGTCAAGCCCGTGGACGAAGAGGAAATGCTGCTGCGTGTGGCTGCCCTGCTCCGCCGCGCCCGTGCCGCGACCGAACGCCGTCTGACGGTGGGGGAAACGGTGCTGGACTACGACGCTTTTACCGTCAAGGCGGGCGGAAAATCTCAGACGCTGCCGCAAAAGGAATTTCTGCTTCTCTTTACCTTACTCTCCTACCCCGATAAAATTTTTACCCGACGCGCGCTGATGGACGAGATTTGGGACATGAGCTCCGAAACCGACGAACGCACGGTGGATGTGCATATCAACCGCCTGCGCGACCGCTTCCGCGACTCCCGCGACTTTGAGATCGTCACCATCCGCGGTTTGGGTTACAAGGCGGTGTATCATGAAAGAACCTAAAAAAAGCAGACCGTGGTGGAGCGTACGCTTTTCTCTGGTCTTATTCATGTTTGCCATTATGCTGGCTTCCGGCGCGATTACGGCGGGCGTCAGTTTTGCGGTGTACAAGATCCCGTTTGTGGCGAGCCATCTGGGGGAAGGCAACGCCCGCTACATTTGGGTGACTCTCTTATTCTCGCTTCTGCTGGGCGCACTGTTTTCTTTCGCGTTCTCCAAGCTGTGGCTGAAAACCACCGAGGAGCTTTCCTACGCCGCGGAGCAGGTTTCCCGCGGGAATTTCTCCATCCGCGTGAATGAGAAAGGGCATCACGGCGAATTCGGCGACCTGATCCGTTCCTACAACAACATGGCGCAGGAACTGTCCAACACCGAAATTTTCCGCAACGACTTCATCAACTATTTCTCCCACGAATTCAAAACCCCGATTGTCTCTATCCGCGGTTTCGCAAAAGAGTTGCAAAACCCGGATTTGGATCCTGCGAAAAAGGACGAGTATATCCAAATTATCATCGACGAGTGCGACCGTCTGACACGCCTTTCGACCAACATTCTTCTGCTCTCGCGTTTTGAGAATCAGGAGATCGTCAGCTCCCCCACCACTTTCTCCCTTGACGAACAGCTCCGCCACTGTCTGGTACTGCTCGAAAAGGAATGGAGCGAAAAGGAGATCGAACTGATTCTGGAACTTGACGAGGTACAGTATACCACGAACGCGGAAATGCTTTCGGTGGTCTGGACCAACCTGCTCTCCAACGCCATCAAATACAGTTTCCGCGGCGGCAAAATCGAAGTACTGTGCGATGAGGATGAGGAAAACGTGCACGTTATGATTTCCGATGACGGCATCGGTATGAGCCCCGAAACGCAAAAGCATATCTTTGAAAAATTCTATCAGGGCGACACCTCCCATAAATCCGTCGGCAACGGGCTTGGGCTTGCGCTTGTCAAACGCATTGTCGACCTGTGCGGAGGAAGCATCCGCGTCAGCAGCCGGGAAAACCAAGGCTCGACGTTTTTTGTCTCCCTGCCGAAGCCGCAGCCGGAACCTCTGGCGCCTGCCTCCATGACTCACCCGCATAAAAAAGGCGCTTTGAAAAGCGACAAGGCGCGCGCTCGGCAATCCGACAAAGAGGCGTTGCCGACAGAGGAAAAACGCTGACATAAACAAAGAACGGGCGCGGTTTTTGCCGCGTCCGTTTTCGTCTGAATTGATTGGTACAAGCCGTATGGCTCGCCTGCGAAGCAATGTGCCGGCAAAGGAAATCCGCACCCGCGCGTGTCGCATTCTCAGTTCTTGAGGCTGTGTATCGGCGCCGGAATTCTGCCGCCGCGGGAAATGAATTTCGCGGGGGAATATGCGCGCAGAGGCATAATGGGCGCGGTGCCGAGCAGACCGCCGAAGTCCACGCTGTCACCCGCGGTTTTCCCGACTGCGGGAATGACGCGGACTGCCGTTGTCTTTGTGTTGACCACCCCGATGGAAATCTCGTCCGCGATAATTCCGCAGATGACGTCCTCCGGCGTATCTCCCGGGACGGCAATCATATCCAAACCCACGGAGCAAACCGCTGTCATGGCTTCCAGCTTTTCAATGGAGAGCGCACCGCGCTCCACCGCGGCAATCATGCCTGCGTCCTCGGAAACGGGGATAAACGCGCCGGAAAGGCCGCCGACATGGCCGGACGCCATCACGCCGCCTTTCTTCACCGCGTCGTTGAGCATGGCGAGGCAGGCGGTAGTCCCGTGTGCGCCGCAGCTTTCAAGACCCATATCCTCAAGAATATGCGCCACGGAATCCCCCACTGCCGGGGTAGGCGCCAGGGACAGGTCGACAATCCCGAACGGCACGCCGAGGCGTTTCGCCGCTTCCGTCGCGACCAACTGACCGACGCGTGTAATCTTGAACGCGGTTTTTTTGATGACCTCCGCCAGCACGGAAAGATCGCAGTCTCCCGCACGCTTGATGGCGGAGCTGACCACACCGGGACCGGAAACGCCGACGTTGATGACGTTCTCCGGCTCTCCGACGCCGTGGAAGGCGCCTGCCATAAAGGGGTTATCCTCCGGCGCATTGGCAAACACCACAAGCTTGGCGCAGCCGATGGAATTGCGGTCAGCCGTCAGAGAAGCGGTCTTGCGAATGGTGCTGCCCATGAGACGGATGGCGTCCATGTTAATGCCCGCCTTGGTGGTGGCGACATTGACGGAGGAGCAGACAAGCTCGGTTTCCGAGAGCGCCTGCGGAATCGCCGCGATCAGATTGGCGGCGCTGTTCGTCATTCCCTTATGTACAAGGGCGGAAAAGCCGCCGATAAAATTGATCCCCAGCGTTTCGGCGGCTCTTTGCAGGGCGTGTGCGGCGCGGACATATCCGTCGGGCGACAAAGCCCCTCCCACCAGAGACAGCGGCGTGACGGACACGCGCTTGTGAACGATCGGAATCCCGTAAGTTTTTTCGATGTCCTGCCCCACTGCCACAAGGCGCTCCGCGGTGCGGGTGATTTTATCGTAAATCTTATCGGAAAAACGCTTTTCGTCCTCGCTGACACAATCCCAAAGGGATATCCCCATCGTAATGGTACGGATGTCCAGGTTTTCTTCCCGAATCATCTGGATGGTTTCCAGAATATCAGCTGTATTCAGCATAAGACGTCCCCCAAATCAAACATGATGCATCGTATTGAAAATGTCTTCGTGCATCGCACGTATATCAAGTCCTCTTTTACGTCCGAGCTCTGCCAAACCGTCCGCAAAGTCCGCAAACGTACCTTTCATGCTGTCAATATCGGTCAGCATGATCATGGCAAAAAATTCCGAAAGAACGCTTTGCGAAATATCCTGAATGTTGACGGATCTTTCAGCACAGTAGGCGGAAACCGCCGCAATGATCCCGACGCTGTCGCGGCCGGTGACAGTGATAACTGCTTTCATTTTTTCTTCCTGCTTTTCTAAAATAATTGTTAATGTCATTATTATACAACCTTTTGACGTTTTAGGCAAGAAAAAAACACACAGGAGAGATTTTTTCTCTTATTTGCGGGAAAATCGGGGAGTACAGCGGCATCTGCGCACACTTTTTCACAAAAATGACTTGCCGAAAGCAGTATTTCGTACTATAATAGCATATATTTATCTTCCGGCGCCCCGGCTTTTCATGCCCTGCGCGCCGCGGATCCCCGCACTTTCCGGCGACATATTACGGCACAACGAAAGGAGCCACCATGAATACCATTCTTCGTCTTTTGGAAGATGACAGTCGACTCACCCCCGCGCAGATCGCGCTGATGTGCGACAAAGAGGAAGGCGACATCCGCCGCATGATAGCCGACTATGAAGCGGAGGGAATTATCCTCGGCTACAAGACTTTGATCGACTGGGATAAAACCGACCGCGAATATGTCAGCGCCCTGATCGAAATCAAGATCGCGCCGCAGCGTGACCGCGGCTTTGACCGCGTGGCGGAGAAAATCTACAACTTCCCGGAGGTGCAAAGCCTGTACCTGATGTCCGGCGGCTTTGACCTCGCGGTGCTGATTGAAGGGCGCACCATGAAAGAGGTCGCCTACTTTGTGGCGCGGAAGCTGGCTCCGATCGAGGACGTCATTTCCACCGCGACGCACTTTGTTCTGCGCAAATACAAAGACAAGGGCGTTATTTACGGCCCCGCAGTTCAGGATGAGAGAGGAAACATTCTGTGAGCTTTGACTATCAATCGGTCCTGGGCCACCGGGTTCGGGAAATCAACCCGTCCGGCATTCGCAAGTTCTTTGACCTGCTGGATGAAATGAAGGACGTGGTTTCCCTGACCGTAGGGCAGCCGGACTTTGTAACGCCCTGGCATATCCGCTCCGCCGCCATTGAAAGCCTGGAAGCGGGCAAAACCTATTACACCTCAAACAGCGGTCTGATAGAGCTGCGCCGGGAACTCTCGGCGTATCTCGAACGCCGCTTTGACCTGCACTACCGCGCAAAAGACGAACTGCTTGTCACCGTCGGCGGCAGTGAGGCGATCGATCTTGCCGTCCGCGGTCTTGTGGACCCGGGCGACGAAGTCATCATCCCGGAACCCTGTTTTGTCTGTTATGAGCCTCTCGTCACACTGGCGGGCGGCAAGCCGGTCATTGTTACGACGCGTGAGGAGGATGAATTCAAACTCACGCCCGCACTGCTGCGCGCCGCCGTCACCGAGCGGACCAAGCTCCTGATTCTGCCGTTCCCGAACAACCCCACAGGCGCCGTGATGACCCGCGAGGACCTGGAGAAGATAGCCGAGGTTCTGCGCGGCACCAACATCATGGTTCTCTCGGACGAAATTTACGCAGAGCTGACCTACGGGGCGCGCCATGTTTCCATTGCCACGCTTCCCGATATGTGGGAGCGCACGGTGGTGGTGAGCGGTTTTTCCAAATCCTATGCCATGACGGGGTGGCGCCTGGGTTACCTGGCGGCGCCTGCTCCTATTGTGCATGAGATTTTCAAAATCCATCAATACGGCATTATGTGCGCCCCTACGACGGCGCAGTTCGGCGCCATAGAGGCGCTGCAAAACGGCGACCCTGATATTGAGATGATGGCGGAAGAATACAACCGCCGCCGCAAGTATATTGTCCACAAACTGCGCGCGCTGGGGCTGGACTGCTTTGAACCGCGCGGCGCATTCTACGTCTTTCCGAACATATCCGGCTTCGGCATGACCAGCGAGCAGTTCTGTGAAAAACTGCTTTACGATTACAAGGTTGCCATTGTGCCCGGCACGGCGTTCGGCAGCTGCGGCGAGGGCTTCGCCCGCATTTCGTACGCCTACTCCATTCAGCACATTGACCGCGCGCTGGAGCGGATCGGACAGATGATCGCAGACCTGAAAAGCGGGCGTTAAGTTTCCCCCTACTTTTACAAACAATCGAACAGAACCCCGAAACCGGTTCTCGAATAAAAAGCGAGTTTCTTCGCTTTCCCGCCCGCGCCGTTTCCCGGCGGGCATTTGAAAAGGCGCGCAGCCACGGCTGCGCGCCTTTTACTTTTCATGAAAGGTGGATTATTCCTTACGCCGCGGTGGCGTTGCCGCCGTCTGCGACCGCTGCCTTTTTGGCTTTGCGGCGGGCGCGGGCTCTTTGACAGAGTTTGACGATCTCCACCGTGGGGATTGTCAGAAGCGCCAGACCGATGGCGGTTAGGTATTCCACAAAGGAAATACTCTCGAAACCGAACGCGTTCTTTAAGAACGGCACGTAAATGACCATCGCCGTCATGGCGAAAGAGAACAGCATGGCGCCGAACAGATACTTGTTATGGTTGCGCAGGCTGAAAATACTGCCGCGTTCGGAACGCATATTGTAGGAATGGAAAATTTCCGCCATGGACATCGTCAGGAACGCCATGGTCATACCGTCCCCGCTTGTGCTGAATCCGTCCCAGAAGGTTGCCACGGAGCTTTCCATCAGGTGCCCGATAAAGTAAGCGGCAAGAGTCAGAACGCTGATCATCGCGCCCTGATACACCACATCGATGCCGAGCCCGTTGGCGAGGATTCCCTCGTGCTTATCGCGCGGCGGGCGGTGCATAATGTTGCGCTCGGCGGCCTCGAGGCCCAGAGCAAGCGCCGGGAAGCAGTCGGTAATCAGGTTGATCCAAAGCAGGTGAGTCGGCTTGAGAATGGTAAACCCGAACAAAGTCGCCGCAAATACCGCGATGACCTCCGCCATGTTGGAGGAGAGCAGGAAGCGGATGGCACGGCGGATGTTATCGTAAATCCGTCTGCCCTCTTCCGCCGCCTTGACAATGGTTGCGAAGTTATCGTCGGACAAAATCATATCGGCAACATTTTTGGTTACGTCGGTGCCGGTGATCCCCATACCGATACCGATATCCGCCGCCTTGATGGAGGGCGCGTCGTTGACGCCGTCGCCGGTCATGGCAGTGACCTTACCGCGCGCTTTCCATGCTTTCACGATACGGGTTTTATGCTCGGGCTGTACGCGGGCGTACACCGAGTACCTGACGACCTCGCTCTCAAACGCCTCGTCGGAAATCGCGTCCAGCTCCGCGCCGGTAATCGCCTCGTCGGCGCTCCGAATAATGCCGAGCTGCATGGCGATGGCAACCGCGGTGTCACGGTGGTCGCCCGTAATCATGATGGGGCGGATGCCGGCGCTGCGGCATTCCTCAATCGCTGCTTTCACCTCAGGGCGAATGGGGTCGATCATGCCGACCAGACCGCAGAACACCAGTTCCTTTTCCATTTCGTCCGGCGTGTAGTCGCCCTCTGCGGGCGCGGCGGACAGGTCCTTATACCCGCAGGCAAGTACGCGGAGCGCCTTGTCGGCAAGCGCCTTGTTGGCTGCCAATACCGTCGCGCGGGCGGTTTCGTCCATGGGCTTGACGCCGTCGGCGGTGGCGATCATCGTGCAACGCGACAAAAGCACGTCGGGCGCGCCCTTGGTATACTGCACAAAACCGTTCGCGCACCGATGTACGGTGGTCATCAGTTTGCGGGAGGAGTCAAAGGGAATCTCGCCGATGCGGGGCATTTCCGCTTCCAGCTCTCCCTTGGGCATTCCGAGTGAAAATGCGTAATTGACCAGCGCATTTTCGGTCGGTTCCCCGATCGCCTGATTCTGTTCATCCAGTTTGGAATCCGAGCAAAGCGCCATCGCGGCGGCGAGCTTCTTTTCGTCTGCGGCACAGGCGTTCTCGACGACGGTCATTCTGTTCTGCGTCAGGGTACCGGTCTTATCGGAGCAGATGATCTGCGTGCAACCGAGCGTTTCCACGGCGGAGAGTTTGCGGATTACCGCGCCCTGCTTGGACATACGCGTCACGCCGATGGAAAGTTCGATGGTCACCACCGCGGCAAGCCCCTCGGGAATGGCGGCAACGGCAAGGCTGACCGCAGGGATAAACGAATCTTTCAGAATCGATTGAAAATGGAAATCTCCGGATTTGAAGATGTTGACGACGAAAATCACCGCGCAGATACCGAGTACCAAATACGTCAGGATCTTGGAAAGCTGCGCCAGTTTGAGTTGCAGCGGGGTTTTCTCATCCTGCGCGTCCGTGAGGGCGTTCGCAATCTTACCCATCTCGGTATTCATACCGACGGCGGTCACCGCCGCGACGGCTCTACCATAGACGGCGGTACTGCCCATAAAGACCATGTTTTTGCGGTCGCCGAGAGGAACGGCCTTCCCTGCTTCTCCCGCAATGACCTCGGCGGTCTTTTCCACGGGCACGGACTCGCCCGTCATGGCAGATTCCTCACACTTGAGAGATGCGGCTTCGAGAATACGCGCGTCAGCCGGAACCGCGTCGCCTGCTTCCAGCACAATCACATCGCCGACGACCAGATCCTCGGACTTCACGGTAATTTGCCTGCCGTCCCGCAGTACCTTGGTCGTGGCGGCGGTCATTTGCTTCAGCGCTTCGATCGCCTGTTCCGCCTTGGACTCCTGCACCACGCCGAGGACGGCGTTAATGACGACGACCGCGAGAATGATGATGACGTCGGCAAACTCCCCGCTTTTCTCCACAATGGAAATGACGGCGGAAATGGCGGCGGCGCAGAGCAGAATGATGATCATCGGGTCTGCAAGCTGCTGTAAAAACCGCTTCCAAAGCGGCGTTTTGCGCCCCTCCGCCAACTTGTTTTTTCCGTTTGCGGCAAGGCGTTTCTCCGCTTCATCGGAGGTCAGACCCTCCCGCGCGGAGCCGAGCTTCTGCAAGGTTTCTTCACAACCTTTTGCATAAAAATCCTGCATTCCGTTTTTACTCCTTTAACTGATATACTTATATATATGCTGAAATAGATAGCCTTTCATTCCATTTGCGGCGCTTGCCGCGCCGCGGAGCACTTTTCCGTCAGAAAGAGATCACTCCCAAATGCTCCAACAGGATTTTGACGCCGAGCAGTACCAGAATCACGCCGCCGAGGATCTCCGCCTTGCTCTTGAAGCGGGCGCCGAACAGGGTGCCGAGCTTGACCCCGACACAGGACAGCGCGCAGGTGATGACGCCGATGGACGCCACCGCGAAAATCAGGTGCGGAATATCGGCAATGAGGGTGGAAAAGGTGATCCCGACCGCGAGCGCGTCAATGCTCGTCGCGACTGCCAGAATCAACATGGAAAGCGGCGCGAGAGAAGCGTCCGCTTCTCCCGTCTCCTCCGCTCCGCGGTCAAAAATCGCCTCGCGAATCATGTTGCCGCCGATGAGCAGCAGGAGAATAAAAGCAATCCAATGGTCAATGCTTTCAATGTATTTCGCGAAGGTGGTCCCCAGCAGATACCCGAGCATGGGCATCAGCGCCTGAAAACCGCCGAACCACAGCCCGACCACCAGCATATTTGGGAAATTCACTTTCTTGAGCGCAAGCCCCTTACAGATGGAAACCGCGTAGGCGTCCATGGAAAGCCCGACGGCAAGCAAAATCAATTCCCAAATACTCATGTCAATCCTCGCCACAAAAAAATAAATCAGGTGCAGCCTGCACCTGACCGATACGACACAGGTACAGCGGGGCTGCACATGAGTCTCATTATTTAAGACAAGCCAGACCGCCAAGGGTCAGGATGTTGACTTGCCACGCAAAATGCGCTAATTACTCCCTCACGGATAGGTGTATCATACCACGCAAATTTCTTTTTGTCAACCGTTCTGTAAAATATTGTCCGACTGAAGCGCGTCGAAAGGCAAAAGGAGACGGAATTACTCCGCCTCCTCACAATGAATACCGGTGATGGAATACTCCACCCACTCGGCAATATTGGTCGCGTGATCCGCGATGCGTTCGAGGTACTTGGCTATCATGAGAATATCTATGGCGGCTTCTCCCCGCGCGGGTGCCTCAACGATATACTTCACCAAATCGCCTTTCACCTGTGTGAACAGATTGTCGACGTTATCGTCTGCTTCAATCACCCGGCGTGCCAGCGTGAGATCCCGGGCAACGAACGCCCGCACGCTGTCCGTCACCATGCGGATCGCCGCCGTCGCCATCTCGTTGATGTGCCCCGCGCCCTCATACTTCGATATTTCGGCTACGCCGACCAGCTCCGCAATATCCGCCGCCTGGTCGCCGATGCGCTCCATATCCGTAATCATTTTCAATGCCGAGGAAATGGTGCGTAAATCGTGGGCAACCGGCTGCTGCTGGAGAAGCAGACGCATACACAAATCCTCTATCCTGCGTTCCATGCGGTCAATTTCGCGCTCGTATTCCTCCGCCTTTGCCGCCAGTTCCGCCCCGCCGCCGAGCAAGGCTTTCACCGAGGCGGCGATGGCATCCTCACAGCGGGCGCCCATTTCTGTCAATTCACGGTTCAACTCTTCCAGCTGTTTGTCGAAATTTGCTCTCATTTTTCCCTCCATAACGGCGTGTTGCCGTAAAACACAGGCATCTCCCCATTATCCGAAGCGCCCGGTAATATAGTCCTCGGTGCGTTTGTCCCGCGGCAGAGAGAAGATTTGTTCGGTCTCTCCGCACTCAATCACTTCGCCGAGCAAAAAGAAAGCGGTACGGTCGGAAATGCGGGTTGCCTGCTGCATATTATGGGTCACAATGACAATGGTATACTTCTCTTTGAGTTCCAGCGCAAGGTCCTCGATTTTGCCCGTGGAAACCGGGTCGAGGGCGCTTGTCGGCTCATCCATGAGCAGTACCTCCGGCTCTACCGCGAGCGCGCGGGCGATACACAGGCGCTGCTGCTGCCCGCCGGAGAGTCCGAGGGCGGATTTCTTGAGTCTGTCCTTGAGTTCGTCCCAAATGGCGGCGCCGCGCAGGGATTTTTCCACGATTTCATCGAGTTCCGCCTTCCCTTTCACGCCGTGCGTGCGGGGTCCGTATGCGACGTTGTCGTAAACGCTCATGGGGAACGGATTCGGCTTCTGAAACACCATTCCCACGCGGCGGCGCAGAACATTGGGATCCATGCGGTCATAGATATCCTCTCCGTCCAACAGCACCTTTCCCTCGATGCGACAGCCCTGCACCAGATCGTTCATGCGGTTCAGGGTTTTCAGAAGCGTGGATTTTCCGCAGCCGGAGGGACCGATGAAAGCGGTGATCTGATTTTGCGGAATGTCGAGAGACACATTTTTTAACGCATGAAAGCGTTCGTAATAAAGGTTCAGCGATTGTATTTGAAATTTGTCCATATTATCCCCTCCGCAGTCGTTTTGCCAAAGTGGTGGAAAGCAGGTTCAGAAGCGTGACGATAACGAGCAGAACTACCGCGGTGGCATACGCCTCGTCGGTATTCAGCCCCTCCGTCCACAGAGCGTACATGTGAATGGCAAGCGTTCTGCCGGAGCCGAGCAGATTCTTCGGGATCTGCGCCACGCTGCCCGCCGTGTAGATCAGCGCCGCCGTCTCGCCGACGATGCGCCCGATTGCAAGAATGACGCCCGCCAGAATTCCCGGCACCGCCGAGGGGAGCACGACGCGGAACACCGTGCGCAACTTCCCCGCCCCCAGACCAAAGCTGCCTTCCCGGTAAGTATCGGGCACCGCCCGCAGCGCCTCCTCGGTGGAACGGATGATCAGCGGCAGTATCATCATGGCAAGCGTCAGGGATCCTGCCAGCATGGAGTACCCCCATTTGCACGCGGTGACGAACAGAAGAAAGCCGAACAGACCGAATACGATAGACGGAATGCCGGATAGGGTTTCGGTCGTCAGGCGGATCACGGGAATGAGTTTATTGCTGCGGCTTGCGTATTCTACAAGGTAAATCGCCGCCCCGACTCCGAGCGGCACCGCAATCAAGAGGGTCAGCCCCGTCATGGTAAGGGTGTTGACCAGCGCGGGAAACAAGGAAACGTTTTCGCTGGTATAGTGCGGCGAAAAAAGGCTGGGTCTGATGTGCGGCACGCCCTTTATCAGAATATAAATCAGGATACTCGCCAGCACGATACAGGTCAAGGCGGCGCCCAAATACGCGGCACCGCGGAGCAAAATCACCTCTGTGCGCTGACGCGCCGGAAGGCAGTACGAAGCAGTAGCCTGCGGTGTTTTCTGTTTCTCTTTCATATTTTTGCCCTCCGTTTCATCAGCGAGAAGCAGATGTTGATCAGAAGGATAAACACGAACAGCACCACCCCGGTGGCAATCAGTGCTTCACGGTGCAGTCCCTCCGCGTAGCCCATCTCCACCACGATGTTGGCGGTCATGGTGCGCACGCTACCGAGAATGCTGTTCGGTATGACGGCGGAGTTCCCCGCCACCATCACCACCGCCATGGTTTCGCCGATGGCACGCCCCACGCCGAGAATGATACCCGCAAACACGCCCGACTTTGCGGCGGGCAACACCACGCGGAACACGCTTCTCTCATGGGTGGCGCCCAGTGCAAGGCTCCCCTCATAGTACTGCTCCGGTACCGCGCGCAGGGCGGTTTCCGAAAGCCCGATGACGGTCGGCAGAATCATGATACCCAGCACCACAGACGCCGAAAGGCAGGAGGAGCCGGGACCTCCGAGGGTATTCCGAATGATCGGGACAATCACCATCAAGCCGAAGAAGCCGTATACCACCGACGGGATTCCCGCGAGCAGATCCACGCAGGGCTTGAGGAACCGATAGATTCCCGCGGGGCAAAACCGTGCCATGAACACGGCGCACAAAAGCCCTACCGGCACGCCGATGAGCAAGGCGCCCGCGGTGACGTACAGGCTTCCTATGATCATGGGAAAAATCCCGAACTGTTCGCCGGACGGGTTCCATACCCGACCGAACAGGAAACGGAACAAGCCAATCTGCCGCATGGTGGGAATACCGCTGGCAAACAGGAACAGACAAATGAGTACCACTGCCAAAATCGACGCGCACGCCGTCACGGCAAATACAATGTGCATGACCCGTTCCCTGACCGCCGCGGCGGTCAGCGGCGGGTGTGGGCGCGGCGCCCGGACGCTTGCTTCCTTCATGTAAAAACCTTTCTATGCGGGCATGGCGACGGGCAAAATGCCCGCCGCCGTATCTCCGTCATATAAAATTACTTTTCTTCTTTCCAGGTTGCGCCGCTGAGGCTCTCCCACGTCAGGTTGGCTTCGGTATACAAGCGCTTGACGTCCTCTTTTGTCAGTCCCTCCAAGGGGTTCTGGGGGTTGACGATCACGGCGATGCCGTCGGTAGCGATGGTTACGGGGGTCAGTCCCTTATCCAGCTCGCTCTGCTTGACCGCGCGGCTTGCCATACCGATTTCAGAGGTACCGTCGGCTACGGCTTTCATCCCGCTGGAGGAGTCGGTCATGTTGATCTCGATGGAAGCGGCAGGATTGATGGCAAGGTATGCCTCCTTCAGTTTTTCCATGACAGGTGTGACGGAGGAGGAGCCGGAGATCTTGAGGGTACCGGTGGGGTTGGTGCTGGTGAAAGCGCCTTTGTCGTCCACCTTGATGTATCCCTTTTCTTCCACAACCGCCTGACCATTGGAAGAGAGAATGAAGTTCAGGAAATCCTGACCGAGAGCGCTCAGTTCCTTATAGGCAATATTGAACGGACGGCTGACCTTGTACGTGCCGTTCTTAATGTTTGCCACGGTGGCGTCTGCGCCGTCAATTTTCAGGGCTTTCACGGTGTCGTTCAGAGAACCGAGGGAAATGTAACCGATGGCGTTGACATCGCTTGCCACGGTTGTCATCACCACGCCGGTAGAGTTGTTGGTAATGGCAGTGGAAAGCATATTCTCGATTCCGAACAACTCGGTAAATGCTCCGCGGGTACCCGAACCGTCCTCACGGGTGATGATCGTGGGGGCATCGGTCTTTTTAAATTTTGCTCCGCAGGAAAACAGCATTGCTGATACCACTGCGACAAGCAAAAGTGCGGAAAAAAATCTTTTCATGTTTTGTTTTCTCCTTTTATGTAAAAAATGATATTCTTTTCTGTCCGACAGCTCTCCGCTGTCTGTTTTCATGATAAGTCCGGCAGGTTAAATCAGGAAGCGCAGACAGGTAAAATTCATGTTAAATCAGCATGGGGCCGGTTTTTGCAAAAATACTATTCTGTATTCTTCCCAAAAGGTTGGTTTTTCTTGCAGAAGGAAAAGCCCCCGGATTCTCCGAGGGCTTCCCGTCGCTTGCCGGAGGGCGTCAGCGCGTGAAATTTGTCAGTATTTTCTCATTGGTCGGGTGTTCCAACCCCTGTTTTTTACCGAGAGCAATACATTTGAGCAACCAAGCCATATTCTTGCCTATGTTATACATGGTCATCAGTCCCTCTTTGTCCTCCGTCACCTCCTCCGGTTGGGTTCCGTACACATGATTCCAATATGTGGAGGAAACCACCGGCATGGAGCAGATGGTAAAATACTTGTTGAGTACGTCAAAGGAGGCAGTCGTCCCCGCTCTGCGGGCACTGAGAACCGCGGCGGCGGGTTTGAACGCAAAGTGCCGACCGCCGGAGTAGAACGCCCTGTCCATGAAGGTCAAGAGTCTTGCGCTGGGATGCGCGTAATAGACGGGCGAGCCGAACACGAAGCCGTCGGCTTCCTTTGCCCTCTCCGCAAATTCATTGACGCTGTCGTTGAACACGCAACGTCCAAGCTCCCGACACTTGCGGCAGGCAATACAGTCCGGCAAAGGCTCATTGCCGATAAAAACCTGCTCGGTCTCCACTCCCTCTTCCCGCAATGCGCGCTCGACCTCCGCCAAAGCCGCGCCGGTACAACCGTTTTTCCGCGAACTGCCGTTGACTAAAATTACTTTCATCTCTTTCTCCTATCTTTCTATCGGTTATGATTCCATACAATATATTCCGAAAAAGTCTTTTTCATATGCGAAAGCAACCTATCATGAAAGCAACTCCTGCGGCATCTTTTTGTCTTTGAAATAGTACTCTCTGTCATGCTCCCCGATTTGGCGCAATACGCGGCAGGGGTTGCCCACAGCCACAACACCGGCGGGAATATCCTTTGTCACCACACTGCCGGCGCCGATGACCGTGTTCTCCCCGATGCTCACGCCCGGCAGAATGACAGCCCCCGCCCCAATCCAACAGTTGTCTCCGATATGCACCGCGGCGTTGTACTGGTACTCCCGTTCCCGCAACTCCGGCAAAACAGGGTGGCCGGCGGTCGCCACCGTCACATTGGGACCGAACATCGTATGGTCGCCCACATAAATGTGGGTGTCGTCCACCATCGTCAAGTGGAAATTGGCGTACACATGGCACCCGAAGTGAACGTGCTTGCCGCCGAAATTCGCATAAAACGGCGGTTCAATATAGCAGCCCTCACCGATTTCCGCAAACATTTCGCGGAGCAGCTTCTGACGCTTTTTCGATTGGTTCGCACGCGTGCGGTTATACCTTCCCAAACGCATGAGGCATTTCGTCTGCTCGTTCGCAATCTCCGGGTCGCCCGGAAGATACAATTCCCCGGTATGCATCTTATCCTTCATTTTCATATTTCATCTCTCCCTTTTCTCTGAAATCGTATCTGTTTTATCTTTCATGAATTCCATGGTTTCCGGCTGAATGACAGCATTGGGGTGCGGTCTTCTAAGCGGCTGCTTCCGACAAGCACGCCGCACCGTACCGGGGGTGACTCCGTAACGGGCGCGATAGACGCGCTGAAAATACTTCACATCCGAAAAACCGCAACACTGCGCGACCTTTTCCACCGAGAATTCTCCCTGCCGCAGCAGAGCGTCCGCATGGGAAAGCCGTACCCGACAAAGATACTTGCGCGCGGAAACGCCGAACTCGCCGATGAACGCACGGCGGAACCCGCTCTCGCTCATGCCGCTCTCTCTCACCACCTCCTCAACCGAGAGGTCGGGGTCCGAAAAACGGCGGCAAAGCGTGTGCTCCGCCTCGCGGATCACGCCCGGTTTCGGCTCGGAAAGCTCCGCTAACAGCAGATACAAAAGGGAAAGCAGGCGCGGGCGCCGCCCGATACCGTTTTCCTGCCACGCCCGGTACATTTGCTCCATCAGAGCAGCGCAATAGGCGGGGTCGGCAGGGGTCAACCGGCAAATCCGCTCCCCCTCCCTGCGGTCACAGATAAACTGCACCGAAATGAGCTCCTCCTGCTCCGCGTTGCTTTGGCAATAGGAAAGTCCGGGCGGAACGTACAGAAAATCGCCGCTCCGCACGCACACGCTTTCATCAAGGAAACGGAACACCGATCCCCCGCGCACCCGATAAGAGATAGCGGCATGCTCCTGGGGAGGCGTCGCATATGCGACGGGCTCTCTTGTAAATGACAGGACGCTGACAGGTTCCAAAATGGTTCGCTGTTCAAAATTCATTGACATCCACCTCAGGGAAATTGTAGCACAGCTTTGCCCCGCGGTCAATCGGTTCCTCGAAAAAAACAGTATCGAAAAATCCACCTTTTATGTAAAAATACAATTGAAGATGTGCGAGGAAAGCATTACAATGAAACCATGGAGGTAATGAGTATGGAACGGTCAACTTATTTGAAAAAAGCAGTTATATATCAAATGTTTCTTCGGGCTTTCGACGCGCGCGGCACCATCGCCGCCGCAACGGAGCGTTTGCCGGAGCTTGCCGACCTCGGCGTCGACATCATTTATCTGTGTCCCTTTGTCGTTCATGACCCGTCGCAGAACGTCCGGAACTTCAGTGAACGAATGAAGAAATCGGGGCTGGAGAAACCCCGCAACCCTTATCGGATCAGCGACTATTTCCAAATAGACCCGGAGTACGGAAACGATGATGATTTTGAGTGTTTCGTCCGTGAAGCGCACGCGATGGGTATGCGCGTGATGCCTGACCTGGTCTATCTGCACTGCGGTCCCAACGCCGTGTTTCTCGCCGATCATCCGGAATTTGCGCAGCAGGATGAACACGGGGAAATCCGCCTGACGGAATTTGGTTTTCCGATTCTCGATTTTTCCCAGCCGAAACTCAGAGAATACCTGTGGGATAATATGCTGTATTTTGTGCGGCGCTTTGACGTCGACGGCTATCGATGCGACTGCGGAGATCAGGTACCTCTCGATTTCTGGGAGGAGGGAGTCCGCCGCATTCGTGCCATTCGTCCCGATTTCATCATGTTGAACGAAGGTAATCAGTCTGACGCCCTGCGTGAAGCGTTCGATCTGAACTACGGTTCCTCTTGGATTTACTGGCTGAATCAGCATCTGCGCGGAGAAGCCGGCGCCGAACGGGTACGCGACGCCTTTCGTCGGCTCGCCTCTGAAGATTGCGCGGAATGCCGGAACATCCTTGCAGTGGAAAACCACGACTACGTAAACGACGCATACGACAACCGCTTGGAAAAGAGCGTCCCCTGCGGTGCAATGGAAGGCGCGTTTCTCCTCTCCGCCTTTTTGCCGGGCGTTCCCTTTCTCTACAACGGAGAGGAATTGGCAGACAGCACCCGCCACAGCATTATGGGCTGCCGCTTCAATGCGCCGGGACTGTGTGTCGACCGCTCGCGCTCCCATACGCCCCAAGCCGAGCAGCGCCGCGCATTTTTGAAAGAACTTTATCATCTGCGGCACACTCTGCCGGTCATTGCCGAGGGTTCCTGTCGTTGGTGCGCGGAGGATACCCCCGCTCTTGCCTTTCTGCGTGAAAGCGCGGGTCAGACGCTTCTGACAGCGGCGAACCTGACGAAGCAAACAGTGACGATTCCCGTGCCGCGCGCCTGTGACGAAGCGTGCGTCTATCTGCAAAGAGGCGCCATCTTTGACGGTTCCTCTCTGACGCTCCCCCCTGATTCCCACTGCGCGCTTTTGTGGGAAAAAGCATAAAGCTGTACTGCGAGGCAGCTTCTTATCATGGCATTATCTGTTTGTCAAGAAAAGCAACGAAATCTTACAATTGTTTTTTCGCACGCCGGAAAAACAATCTTTCGCCTCTGAAAAGGAAGAATGCTTTATCGGAGAGCGGAGGGCAATAACGCAACGCAAAAGGGGCAGCCCTGTTTCGGGCTGCCCCTTTTGAAGCCTGTCCGGTGACAAAATACACCGGGAGACTTTACCAGGTACGGGAGTTCAACTGTTTGAACTGCGCCACGGTCGGAACATGAGAGTTCAGACCACCGTCCACGTTGACGATCTGCCCGGTGACGTAAGCGCTCTCATCCGAAGCAAGATAAACGCACATATGTCCGATATCCTCGGGGCAGCCGTAACGGTTGACCATGATATTGCTGGTGAAAATATCCTTGACCGCCTGCGGCACATGCGCCTCGTTTTCAGGCGTGACAATCAGACCGGGTCTGACACAGTTGCAGCGGATATTCTGCTTGCCGTACTGGAGCGCGGTGGATTGGGTCAGCAGATCCACGCCCGCCTTTGCGCAGGCGTATGCGGTGGAACCGAGATCGCCGCCGCAGGAAGCCATGGAACCGATGTTGATAATGGAGCCTCCGTTTTCATTCTTCTGCATATAGGGCAGCGCGCACTTGGTGGCAAAGAAAGTACCGCGCACATCGCTCTGGAAGATGTTGTCCCACATCTCCAAAGTCAGTTCGTCTACGCGACCGTCCTTGAGTCCTACATTTGCCGCGTTGTTGACCAAAATATCCAGTTTTCCGTATTTCTCAACCGTATCGGCGAACAACTGCTCAATGCTCTCGGTCTTGGTAATGTCCATGAAGTGATAGGAGGCTTCTCCGCCTTCCTTGAGAATGCTGTCGACAACGACCTTTCCTTTTTCTTCACGGCGCCCGCAAATCACAACCTTTGCGCCCTCTGCGGCGAACAGGCGCGCGATACCTACCCCGATTCCGCTGGTAGACCCTGTGACAATTGCTACTTTTCCATTCAGTCTGTTCATTTGAAAACTCCTTTTTTGTATCTATCATTCAGTAAAAACAAATCGGCACTGCTTTTCTCTTTTGCCGGCATTTATTATAGTACATTCAACTAAGGAAAGTCAACAAAATCAGCAGCGTGATATGCATTTTTCACACATTCATTACAAATTATTTATTTTATAATCATAATTTTCCTCAAATTAATACCGCTGCAATCCCTTTGTCTTGTTTCTGTTTCGGTTCTATGAATCGACAATCACGATCCGAGAGAAAGAAAAGAAAAAATACTCTTGACAAATAGTATTCCATCCTGTATAATAAACACCGTTGACGCGAGAGTGGCGAAACTGGCAGACGCGCACGTTTGAGGGGCGTGTGGTTTATCCATACGGGTTCAAGTCCCGTCTCTCGCACCATATCGAAAAAGGCACCGCTTGGTGCCTTTTTTGATACGGGGAGAGACGGGACAGTGCAAGGTATAACCTTGCACTTCGGGCTAAAAACACCCCGCCGGGGTGTTTTTTTACGCCCGACATCTCTCGCACCACGATAAGGCACCGTTTGGTGCCTTTTTTTTGATACGGGGAGAGACGGGACAGTGCAAGGTATAACCTTGCACTTCGGGCTAAAAACGCCCCACTGGGGTGTTTTTTTACGCCCGACATCTCTCGCACCACGATAAGGCACCGCTTGGTGCCTTTTTTGACACGGGGAGAGACGGGACAGACCTCGCCTCCTCCGTTGGCTCTGTCTTTTGGCTGCGCAACCGTCCGCAGGAAGGTTGCGCCACGCCAAACATCTCTCGCACCACGAAAAGGCACCGTTTGGTGCCTTTTTTGATACAGGGAGAGACGGGACAGTGCAAGGTATAACCTTGCACTTCGGGCTAAAAACGCCCCACCGGGGTGTTTTTTACGCCCGACATCTCTCGCACCACGAGAAGGCACCGTTTGGTGCCTTTTTTGATGCGAGGAGAGACGGCAAAGCGATTATAGAACGGAAAGTTTGCTTTGCATTTTGAAATGAGCCGTTTTATAGGTTCCCAAGCGATGCAATGCCGAAAAAGTATCGGATATGCCGGCATTCTCTCACTTACCGTAAAGCGATTGCTCTCTACTTCAACGGTTAGCGGAAAGTTTACTTTCCTCTCTGCTTCAAGTAAATTAAGAATCTCGCTTTGAGATTCGGAAAGAAAACTTGCTGTCTCTCCATCGGGGAGTGCGTATCAATCGGTCTGCGATACATCGCTCCATGAAAAGGTGCGGGGAGCGCCGACAGAGGAGAGGTCCTCAAAATTCCGCTGTCTGAGTACCTCGTAAACCGCGACGGCAACACTGTTCGAGAGATTCAGCGAACGCAGGTTAGGCAGCATGGGAATCCGCACGCAACTCTCCGCATGGGCACGCAGCATCTCCTCCGGCAACCCCGCCGTCTCGCGCCCGAACATCAGGAACACCTCGTCCGGGTAATCGACCTCGGTATAAGCGCGCGGCGCTTTGGTTGAAAAGTAATAGATTGCCTTTTCGCCGTGCGCACGGAAAAAGGCGTCGGTATCATCGTAATAGGTAATGTCCAGTTTATCCCAGTAATCCAGTCCTGCGCGCTTCAGCTTTTTATCGTCAATCGTAAAGCCGAGCGGGCGGATCAGGTGGAGCGCCGCCCCCGTGGCGGCGCAGGTGCGCGCGATATTTCCTGTATTCTGCGGAATCTCGGGGCAATGCAGCACTATATGAATCCGTTTCATAGCAACCTCCGGCATTTTCTTTTTTCATTTTAACCGCGGCGCGTATTTTGTCAATAGGAAAGCTCCCGGAAAGGGTAAATATTTACATTTTTCTATGGTAATTTGCGCGCGCGTATGATACAATATAATATCTGTTTATATACCTCTCTGCGTTCTTCGGCGCAAACGCCGCCTGCCGCAGAAAATCCGTACCTCAAAGGAGACAACCATGGGATTGTTCACAGCCGTTTTCGGCACATACAGCGAGCGCCAGCTCAAAAAGCTGCGTCCGATTGCCGACCGCATAGATGCTCTCTCCGACCGTTATGCCACCTGCTCCGACGATGAACTGCGGGGGATGACCGACGTGTTCCGCAACCGTCTTTCGGCGGGCGAAAGCCTTGATGATATTCTGCCGGACGCCTTTGCCGTCGTCCGTGAAGCAGACTGGCGGGTACTGGGCAAACGCCCGTTCTATGTACAGCTGCTGGGCGGCATTGTCCTGCATCAGGGCAGAATTGCCGAGATGAAGACCGGCGAGGGGAAAACCCTTGTGGCAACTCTGCCGGCTTACCTCAATGCTCTGACCGGCAGAGGGGTTCACATTGTGACCGTCAACGACTATCTGGCACGGCGCGACAGCGAGGAAATGGGACGCGTATACGGCTATCTGGGGCTGACCACCGGTTTGGTGGTTCACGGACAATCCGCGGAGGAGAAGCACGCCGCCTATCGCGCCGACATCACCTACGGTACCAACAATGAATTCGGATTCGATTACCTGCGTGACAACATGGTGGTTTACCGTGAGAATATGGTACAGCGCGGACACGCTTTTGCCATTGTCGACGAGGTGGACTCCATTCTGATTGACGAAGCGCGCACCCCCTTGATCATCTCCGGCGCGGGAGAAGAATCCAGCGACCTTTATGAAAAGGCAAACCGTTTTGTCCGTACCCTGACCAAATTCGTCATCAAAGAAATGGACGACAAGGTGGACAACGACGAGGTAACGCAGGACTACATCGTGGATGAAAAGGCAAAGACTGCTGTGCTGACGAAGCATGGGATTGAAAAAGCCGAGAAATATTTTGCTCTCTCAAATCTGTCCGACCCCGAAAACGCAGACCTGAACCGCTACATCTCGCAGGCGATCCGCGCATGGGGCGTCATGCACCGCGACCAGGACTATGTAGTCAAGGACGGACAGGTCATTATCGTGGACTCCTTTACCGGACGTCTGATGCCCGGCAGACGCTACAACGGCGGTCTGCATCAGGCAATCGAAGCCAAGGAAGGCGTCAAAGTCGCAAAGGAAAACAAAACCCTTGCGACCATCACGTTCCAGAACTATTTCCGTATGTACGAGAAGCTCTCCGGCATGACGGGTACCGCCCTGACCGAGGAAGAAGAATTCCGGGAAATCTACCGTTTGGACGTGGTGGAGATCCCCACGAACAAGCCTATGATCCGTCTTGATCGTGACGACTATGTATTCCGTACCGTCAAAGGAAAATACAAAGCCATTCTTGACCAAATCAAAGCGTGCCATGAAAAAGGGCAGCCTGTGCTGGTCGGGACGATCACCATTGAAAAATCCGAACAACTTTCCCAGTTGTTGAAGCAGAACGGCATCAAGCACACCGTCCTGAATGCGAAGCACCATGAAAGCGAAGCCGAGATCATCGCGCAGGCAGGCAAGGAAGGCGCCGTGACCATTTCCACCAACATGGCGGGGCGCGGTACCGATATTCTGCTGGGTGGCAACCCCGAATTCCTTGCCAAGCGGGAAATGCGCCGCCGTGAGATACCGGAGGAAATGATTGTCGCCGCCACCGGCAACGCCCCAACCGAGGACGAAGAGCTTCTTGCCGCGCGGGCGTTCTACCACGAGTTGCTTGACAAATACAAAGCCGAAATTGCCCCGGAAGCCGAACGTGTACGCGCCGCAGGGGGGCTATATATTCTCGGCACAGAGCGGCACGAAAGCCGCCGTATCGACAACCAGCTCCGCGGTCGAAGCGGACGCCAGGGGGACCCCGGAGAATCCCGTTTCTTCCTCTCGCTTGAGGACGATTTGATGCGCCTGTTCGGTGCAGACCGCGTCGGAAATATGGCGGCGCGCATGGGTATTCCGGAAGATACTCCGATCAATGCCCGCATTCTTTCCAACTCCATTCGCAACGCACAGCGCCGGATTGAGAGCATGAACTTCAACCGCCGCAAAAACGTCCTGACTTATGACGACGTCATGAACCAGCAGCGCGAGATCATTTACCGCCAACGCCGGCAGGTGCTGGACGGGGACGACATCCGTCCGCTTCTGGAAAATATGATTCGCGAATATATCTCCGAGACTGTGCTTACCTACACATCGGGAGACGACCCGCAGCTCTGGAATCTTGACGCCTTACGCGACACGCTGATGGGGTATCTGCTGAGCAAGGAAGACCTGCAATATACCCCCGAGGAACGCGCAGAGCTGAACCGTGAAGAATTGACAGAATCCCTGACAGAGCGCGCCATTGAAAAATATCACGCGAAGGACGCGTTATTCCCCGAGGGTGTCATGCGCGAGGCAGAACGCGTGATTCTGCTCCGCAGCGTCGACACAAACTGGACCGAACACATTGACGCAATGGATGACCTCAAGGAAACCGTCGGTCTGAACGCCTATGCGCAGCGCAACCCCATCAGCGAATACCGCATTGTGGGCGGCGAAATGTTCGATGAGATGGTGGCAACCATCAAGGAGCAGACGGTACGCGGACTTCTGAGCGTGATGCCCTCCGTCAATCCCATACGCCGCAGACAGGTGGCAACCCCCACGCAGGAGGGCTTCGCAGGCGGGCGTACCGCCCCCAAGCGCGTCACCGTTGTGAAGCCGCCGAAAGTCGGTGCAAATGACCCCTGCCCCTGCGGAAGCGGCAAGAAGTATAAGAAGTGCTGCGGGCTGAGCGCCGGCACGGAGAAATGAGATGGGTTTCGGAATTTTGCTGTTCGGATACCTGCTTGCCTTCCCCGCTTCTTTTACTTTCTTTTATTCGGTACCGATAGCCGCCGTTTTCACGGCGGTAGCGTGCCGCCGTCTCGCACGGGTCAATCGCCCGTTCGGACTTGGCTTTTCCCTCTCGGTTGCCGTAGGCGTCGCATCGGCTGCCGCAATCGTGCTGCGCCTTATCCCCGCTACCGAACGCTATGCGCACCTTGCGGAAGGAACGTGTCTGGCGCTGCTGCTTGTTCTGACCGTTCTGCTTTTGACGGGACTGGAATGGGTTTTTGCGGAAACAGGGCTGAAACAGTGTTCCGCAAAAGCATTCCGCAACAAAATTTTCACCTGTTTATACCTCATCCCCACCATTCTGCTGACACTGGCAAGCGGCGTGGAAACAAACGCGCGGGTAACCGCGGTTTTGACCGCCGCCACCGTTGCCTTTATGATAGTGGGGCTGGTCGTACAGTGTCTCAATGCGCTGTTGATTTTCAACGCTTACCGCAATATCTGTATGCCGGAAGACCTGAGTATGCCCCGCAAGCCTTCCCGCTTTGCTTTCATCAACCGGCACCGCGAAGCGCAGGACAAGCGGCGTGAAGAAGAACTGGAAGCCCTCCGTGCGGAAGCCGCCGGAAAGGGCGCCGGGCAACGCAAAAAGAAGAAATGAAACGAAGGAATCATCTATGACTGCAAAAAAACAAAGCAATGCTATCTCTTTCGGTTTCATCGCGGCTGCGGCAATCATACTTGCCAACCCGATGCCCATGTTGCTCGATATTTTCCCGGATGTAATTGCCTACGCCCTTATCATTCTTGCCCTTCGCCGCGTATCCGCTGTGATACCCGAGTTTGACGAAGTAAAAGAGGACATAAGCCGTCTTGCGCTGATCAGCGCCTTCAAAATCCCCGCTTTCTTCATTATGATGCTGATCTGGGGAGGCAACGCCTCTCAGCGCTCCATTGTTGCGGTATTCTGTCTTGTATTTGCAATCGTTGAATGCTGCTACATTCTTCCCTCTCTCCATCATTTCTTCCGCGCTTTTTACCGACTTGGAGAGCTGCACGGTTGTAACGCAGCCGTCAGCGAGGGGGGAGGCAGTCTGCGGATGCGCCCCGAACATATTGAACGGCTGACCGTTATCTTCTTCATCCTCCGTTCTGTCATGAGCTGCCTGCCGGAAATGACATTGGTGTCTCTTTCCGAGAGCGGAAGCGGCTCAGCTGTCAACAACCTTTATCCCGTGTGCGCTATCCTGGGCGCTATCGCTGTGCTTGTGTTCGGCATCATATGGTGCTGTTACTTCATAGCTTACCTGATGCGTATGCGCGCGGATAAAGAAACGTCCGAGCGCCTGATGACATCCTATATGCAGAATCCAACGATTCCCTCCGCGTGCCGTCTGCGCCGTATTCGCGGACTGGTTATTTTCTATATCATCGGCGTCGTCTGTTCCTTTGACTTGATATTCGATAAAATCAACTATCTGCCGGATTTTGCGGCAGCAATCGCATTTTTTGCTGCGGGACTTGTTTTGTTCCATCTGCTGCAAAAAGGCGGCGAGGTCTTGGTTGCCACCGGACTGTACGGTGCGGTTTCTCTTGCCTACTGGATTCTGTCTCTGAAGTTCCGTAACGCCTACGATTATTCGGCGATTGAGTACAATGCCGCCGCGCGGAATGCCTATCATACGCTTCTGTATGTTTCCTTGGCAAAAGAACTGCTTTTGATTGCAGTTTGCATTCTGTTGCTGCGTCTGTTGCTGCGCCTGATAGTGGAGGAAACCGGAGGGGATAGTCTAAAAGACTGGCAAAAATCAGCGTGTTTGACTCGCAGAAGTTTATCCCGGAAAATCATTACCTGTACCGTCTTTGGGTGCCTCACGGCAATAGCGTCCTATTTCTATGACCTATCCTTTATCGCCACAAAACACCTGCCCGCAGATCCGACCCATACCTCCGGGTACGTTTCCGTACCGGTGCTGGATTGGTTCTGGATAGTCGTTTGGGCGTGCAATATTCTGTGGCTTTTCTTTGCCATCTGGTTCTGCTCCTCTCTGCGGGAGGAAGTCCGGCTCAATGTCAAGGAATAAACCTACGCCGAGCGAAAAACAAACGATAAATATTGAAAACGCCGTCCCGTGCGGGGCGGCGTTTAACATTTGTATGATGGGAAATTGAAAAGACGTGCGTTTGGAAGCGCATTCAGTTGGAGGACGACTGCTCGTTCTGTCGGTCATTCTCCTCGCCTGCAGAGGCAGAAAGCGAAGCCGAAGCGATACCGAGTGTATCCTCTCGCAGAGTCTGCGTATAATCCAATTCTCCCAAAGCAAGGGCAATGGAATAGTAGAACGCGGGATAAATATTGAACATATGGTTATCCAGCAGACTCACGCCGAGAATGGTGGCGATCATCATGCAGAGAAAAAAGCGCTCGATGCTCATGCGGCGGAGCAAAATAAATACTGTTTTGACACGGTAGCAAAGGTATGTGAGCAATCCAAAAGCGCCGCAACAGCACAGCAGTTCTACCAGCGTGTTATGGCAATATCCCGGCAGGAAGCCCGTCCAAGACTCAAAGGGGGCGGCATAAAAACCGGCGCCAAACAGTGGGGAGCTCTTAAAAATATTGACAGCTTCACGCCAAATATCGAATCGACCCGCGTCTGAAAATCCTATCTCCCGATAGAAGTCAAAAGCTTTCAGAATTTCTCCGCGCAAAATAATTGCGCCGACAATCGCGCCGAGCAACAATACGGCGGAATACGTACGGAAGATTTCCCGGTTGTTACCGATAAAGCAAACGGAAATCAGACAGATGAGGAAAATAACCGAGCCCACCACCATGGCGGAGCGGCACATGGAAAAAATGATACACGCATACGACGCAATCGCCAGAAGAAACTGAATCCAGCCGTTACGCCGCGTTGCTGCAAGATAGAACAGGGGCGGAAGCAACCATGCGACCACACCGCCGTAGTTATTGTTGATCCCCCAGCCGAACATGATGTTGTTTTCAATGATCACGCCGTCGAGGATCACGTTATTATGGAAGTAAATAAAGATGATCTCGAGAATCAGGAGAACGGAAATCCACTGGCAGGTATTGCAAAAATACTCAATGGTTTCTTTCCCTTTGGGCAAGCCGTGAACAAACAGCAGGTATATCAGAATCCAGGTGACGACCGTTACCGCGCCGATAACGGTATCTTTCCATACATAGGTCTTTGCGCCCACTCCGTTGAGCAGCAGGCCAAACGCCAACAAAATGATATAAGTGGTCAGTTGCGTACGCTTTGTAAATACCTGTTTGAAACCGCCCCACAGCAGATAATGCAGGATAAAAGACAAACCGATCAGAACGCAAATCATCACCGTCGCGCAGCGGATAGGCAACGTCGAATAGTAATCCGAATTGGTGGGCAAAGACGGCGCGTGATATATATTGACTATATAAACGATTGTCAGTAACGGCGGCATCAAAGGTCGCAGATCGGCACATATCACCAACCCGACGCAGGCGGCAAGCGCGAACAGTACAATGATGATGACTTCGTACCTAATACAATAACCCAGGAATGCAAGGAAGCAGAAAGGGATGGGATAATAAGGTCCCAGCATGACACTGCGAATCCGTGCAACTACCCGATTGTCACTGACAAACGAACGCATTCGTTCGAGCATTCAGCTACTCCTAACTCAGGCAATCAGTATTTCTATTATACTCCAAAAGGGGTGATAAGTCAATCCATATCTCCTCTCTTACCAAAGAAGCAGAAAATACCTCTTGACAGCAGTACACGGAAAGAACAGAAACGCTAAGAAAGATATAAAACACCCCACAGGGACTCCCGTTGGATATTAAGATATTAAAAAGTAAAAATAAAAATAAAAAAGCGAATATACACCCCAAAACCGAACAAAGAAACGCAAACGCAAG
>CAMEJM010000015.1 GCA_945920215.1 uncultured bacterium | reverse complement strand
GCAAGCAGAGATATTTTCACCTTTGGTGAAAGAGATATTTCGGCTGCGCCGAAGTGAGATTGTTTGCTCCGCAAACAGTAGATTTGAGGAACGGTGCTTTGCGGAGCGGGGAGGGGAAACCGCAATTCACGAAAATGTTACAGAGTGTTCTTGCAAGCGGCGGGGGCTTTGCCTATAATAATTTCAATATCAATATAACCGTGTGCCGGTGCGCGCGCCGCGCAAGGCGCCCCGCCCCGGGAAAAGACAAAAGGTAAGGACAAAGCGGCGGCGGGCTTTTTCGAGCGCGCACCGGGCGGACACGGCGGAAAACGCAGCGGCGGCTGCCGCGGAACAGAGGAGAGAACGGCATGGAGCATTTTGTCAGATTCGAGGACGTCGGAAAAACCTACGGGAGCGGAGAGGTGAAGATCCACGCCCTGTCTCACGCCACGTTTGAGGTGGACGAGGGAGAGTTGTGCGTGATCGTCGGTCCCAGCGGCGCGGGCAAGACCACGCTGCTCAATATTCTCGGCGGCATGGATACCCTTTCCGAGGGGCACGTGTGGCTTGCGGACAAGGAGATTTCCACCTACACCGCGCGGCAGCTGACCGAGTACCGCCGCCATGAGATCGGCTTTGTGTTCCAGTTTTACAATCTTGTGCAGAACCTGACGGCGCTGGAAAACGTCGAGCTTTCGGCGCAGATCTGCCGCGACCCCATGCCCGCGGAGGAAGCGCTGACGTTGGTGGGTCTCGCCGACCGGATGGATAACTTTCCCTCTCAGCTTTCGGGCGGGGAACAGCAGCGCGTGGCGATCGCCCGCGCCCTTGCCAAGCACCCCCGCCTGCTCCTGTGCGACGAGCCGACCGGCGCCCTCGACTACAAAACGGGCAAGACGGTGCTGAAACTGTTGCAGGACACCTGCCGCGAGCGGGGAACGACGGTGATCATCATCACCCATAACTCCGCCCTGACCGCCATGGCGGACCGCGTGATCCGGGTCAAGAACGGCACGGTGGAGAGCATGGAGAAAAATACGCATATCGTGCCGGTGGAGGAGATCGAATGGTGAAGAAAAAGCACCCTTATCTGCTTGCCTGCCTGCGGGATATGCGGGGGACGATGGGGCGGTTCATCGCCATCCTGCTCATTGTCACGCTGGGCGTGGGCTTTTTCGCGGGTTTGCGCGTGACCGAACCGTCCATGACCGCAACCGCGCAGAAATACCTGAAAGACAACAATCTGTATGACTTCCGTCTGCTCTCCACGCTGGGCTTCGACGCCTCGGACGAGGAGGCGTTAAACGGCTTGGAGGGCGTGACCGCCGAGGGCGCGTACCGCATGGATCTGCTCGCAGGGGCGGAGGACGGGTCGGTGTACGCGGTGCGGGCGCACAGCCTGACGGAAACCCTCAACCGCGTTGTGCTCATCGAGGGCAGACTGCCCGAAAACGATGGGGAATGTCTGGTTGACCGCAACCGCGCGAGCGCGTTCCCTCTCGGCACCACCCTGACAGTGACCGCGGAAAACACGCAGGAGGTCCGCGACGCGCTGTCCGTGCATGAATACCGCGTTGTGGGATACGTCAACTCTCCTCTGTACATGAATTTTGAGCGCGGGACCACCACGCTGGCAAACGGCACGCTCGCCTGCTTTATCTATCTGCCCGAAAACGTGTTTACAAGCGACGTGTATGCGGAGTTGTATCTAGACGCCGCGATTTCCGCGGAAGCCTATACGGACGGCTACGATACCGAGATGGACGGCTACCGCGGCGCCGTGGAAACCCTTTTGAAAGAGCGCGCGCAAGTGCGCCGCGACAAACTCCTCGCCGAGGCGCTTGCCGGAATCGCGGATTCGCAAGCCGAACTGGACGGGAAACTGGCGGAGTGGGAAGCACGATCGGCGCAGCTCAGCGCCGCGGAAGCGGCGGGGTTGATTCCTGCCGAGCAGGCAGCCGTCATGCGGGCGGAACTGACCGCCGCCAAAGCCCAACTGGACGCCGCGCAAGCCGCCCTTTCCGCCGCGCGTGAGGAAGCGGAGGGGCTGGAACTGCCGCGCGTGTTCTCTTTGGAGCGGGGCGCCAACGTCGGCTACGCCGCGTTTGAGAGCGACAGTCAGATCGTCTCCTCCATTTCGGTGGTGTTCCCGGTGCTGTTCCTTCTGGTGGCGGTACTGGTCTGCATGACCACCATGACCCGCATGGTGGACGAGAACCGCACGCAGATAGGCACGCTGAAATCCCTCGGCTACACCTCCGCCGCGATTCACGGCAAGTTCCAGCTGTATGCCGGCTCCGCCGCTTTCGTCGGCTGGCTGGGCGGGTACTTCCTCGGCACCGTCTGCGTGCCGAAGATCATCTGGGCGGTGTACGGGATCATGTACGGCTTCTCGGATCAGCTGCTGTACGTCTTTGACCTGCCGCTGTTCCTCATCTGCCTTGCCGCTTCCATGGGATGTGCGTGCGGTGCGGCGTATTTCGCCTGCCGTGCGGCGCTCCGGGAACAGCCGGCGGAGCTGCTGCGCCCCAAAGCCCCCAAAGCGGGCAAGAAGATCTTTCTTGAACATATCAAGTTCTTCTGGCACCGCCTGAGCTTTTTACACAAGGTCTCGGCACGCAATGTGTTCCGCTATAAAAACCGCCTGTTCATGATGATTCTCGGCATCGGCGGCTGTACCGCCCTGCTGGTGACCGGCTTCGGAATCAACGACTCCATCCGGAATATCGGCGGCTACCAGTTCGGGGAGATCATGGTGTACGATTACGCCGCGACCGTCAACCCCGACGACGCCGAAGCGTATGAGCGCCTGCGCGCCGCCGAGGGGGTGGAGAGCGCCTCCGCCGCTTATCAGACAACGGTCTCTCTGACCGACGGCGACGCCACGGTACAGCTGTATCTGCTGACCTCGGAAAGAGAGAACTTCACGGATTTCGTGCGGCTCCATGACGGCGACCGCGCCGTCTCCCTGCCCGAAAACGGAGAGGCGGTTCTCAGCCGCGGCACCGCCGAGCGCCTCGGCGTCAAAGCCGGGGACACCGTCACCCTGCGCAGCGCGGGGCTGGGAGAGGGCGCCTACCGCGTGGCGGATATTTTCGATAACTTTATCTACAATTACGTGATCCTTTCGCCCGAGGACGCGCAGGCGCTGTGCGGCGAGTCCTGTGAGAACACGGTCTATTTGCGCGCCGCGGATTCCGCAGACAGCGCCGCTCTTACCACCGCGCTCGGGGCGGATCCCGCCGTGACGAACCTGACCGTGACAGAGGACGTCGTCACGCGCGTCACCGGCTCTCTCAACAGCATTAAGGGCATTGTGGTGTTCGTGGTCATCAGCGCCGCGGCGCTGGCGTTCGTGGTGCTGTACAACCTCTCCAATATCAATATCGCGGAGCGCGTGCGGGAGATAGCCACCATCAAGGTACTGGGCTTCCGCCGCGGGGAGGTGTCGGCGTATATCTTCCGCGAGATCTTTGTCCTGACCGCGATGGGCACGGTCATAGGGCTGCCGCTGGGGCGCCTGCTGCACCGCTTCGTGATGGGACAGATTCAGGTGGATCAGGTTTCGTTCGAGAACCGTATCACGCCTTGGAGCTATCTGATTGCCGCCGCCATGACCCTTTTGTTCGCGGTGGTCATCAATTTGTTCATGTCCCGCCGCCTTGACAAAATCGATATGTCCGGCTCCCTCAAATCCGTGGAGTGACCCTATACGGAGAAATAAGTTCGCCCGATAGGCGAAGCGATATTTGCCTGACGGCAAGAGATATTCCGCTTCGCGGAGATAAGGAAAAGTTGATTCTCGCTTCGGCGCAGCCGAAATATCTCTTTCACCGCAGGTGAAAATATCTCTGCTTGCAAAGCAAGCAATCTCACTTCGGCACAGCCGAAATATCTCTTTCATCCCCCGGGAGGAGGCATTGCGAAGAACTCCAAAGTCGGCAAAACAGTAAAAGCGGCGCCCCACGGGGCGCCGCTTTCCGATTCTATCGGATGGTGTGCAATTGCACCGAATCGTATCGGAACGACAGAAAGTCTTTGCTGTGCGGCGCGCGCTGCCGCGCGCCGTTTTCTTACTTTGCGGAAGAGGGGTCGGTGGGGGATTGCTCTGCCGGCGCGGCTTCCTCTTTCTTTTTACCGAGGTAGTCGGGCAGCTGCATTCCCGCCTGCGCGAACAGCTCCTCCAGCGGAGGGACGGCTTTCATCATGCCGGACAGGAAATTGGCGGTAGAGGTTTTTCCGTTTTCGCCGTTGCCGCCGTCCCAGACCGTGACCTTATCGATCTTGATGTTCTTGATGGCTTCGACCTGAATCTTCATCAGCTCTTCCAGCTTGTCGGCGACCATGAGCCGGACAGCCTCGGAGGCGTTGCCGCCTGCGGCGTTGACGATACTGGTAAAGCCCTCTGCCTGTTTGGTCAGCATTTCCTGCATACCGCGGGCTTCCGCCTGCATTTTGGAGAAGATGGCGTCGGCTTCACCCTGCGCGCGGCGGCGGATCTGCTCGGCTTCGGCCTCAGCCGCGAGTTCAAGACGACGCTTTTCGATTTCCGCCTGCACGATGACGTTGGCTTCCAGCGTTGCCTGCTCCTTGGCACGGCGGGCTTCCTCTGCGGCTTTTTCCGCGGCGTAGGATTCCTCCAGTGCTTTCGCCGCCTGAATCTTCTCGGCGGTGATGGCGATCTTGAGCGCTTCCGCTTCCTTTTCACGCAGTTTCGCGTTCGAGAGCGAGATGTCTACCTTGGAGTCGTTTTCGCCCTGAATGGCGATGGCGTCCGCGCGGGCGACCTTGATACGCTGATCCATGTGGGCGTTCGCTTCGCCGATCGCACCGTCGCGGTCCTGCTCCGCCACGCTCTTTTTCGCGTCGTTGATGGCTTTTGCGGCGGCTTCACGGCCGAGGGCGGCGATGTAGCCGGATTCATCCGAGATGTCGGTGACGTTGACGTTGATGAGGCGAAGACCGATTTTCTTCAGCTCGGTTTCCACGTTGCGGGAGACGGCTTCCAGAAATTTATCGCGGTCGGTGTTGATCTCCTCGATGTCCATCGTGGCGATGATCAGACGGAGCTGACCGAAGATAATATCTTTGGAAAGTTCCTGGATTTCCTGTAGGCGCAGACCCAGCAGGCGCTCCGCCGCGTTCTGCATGATGCCGGGGTCGGTCGAGATACCGACGGTGAAGCGGGAGGGCACGTCGATGCGGATATTCTGACGGGAGAGGGCATTGGTCAGGTCCACCGAAATGGAAATCGGGGTCAGATCGAGATACTCCACCGCCTGAAAGATAGGCCAGATGAACTTTGCGCCGCCGTGGATACAGTAGGCGGAGCGGGAGGTGCCGTCCTTGTTTCTGCCGACTTTCCCGTAAATGACCATGATTTTGTCAGAGGGGCATTTGCGGTAGCGGGTACACGCCCAAATGATGACGGAAAACAGAACGATTGCGAAAATGATCAGAAATGTGACAAGACCGGGTGTCATAGTGATTCTCCTTTACCGATTTTGATATTTGTGTATGCTTGATATACGAAATGGAAATGAACCGTCTCGCCTGTGGGCAAAGGCGCTCAGTTGCGCGGCATGACCACCAAGGTGTCTCCGCCCGTGACGGCGCGTACCGTCACCTCGGCGCCTGTTTTAATAGGCTCCTCGCTGTCGGTGACCGCGTCAAACTCGCGGTACGCGCCCTGCACGAGGAGGTTGACCTTTCCCTTGCCGCCGCGCTTGGCGGGGATGGTCAGATAGACGGTGCCGCTGACACCGACGGCGTTGCGGGGGTTGACGGTACCGTCGCTCTGGAGGCGGAAGAGCGCGCGCAGCAGCAGCGCGACGGCAAACATCATCAGCACGCCTGCGGCGAAGCCTACGAGCAGGGAAACCCATGCGGGCGACCCGGAGCTTTCAACGGCAAGCCCCACCCACCCGAAGGTGACGAAAAAGGCGATGATGCCGCGGAAGGAAAAGAGGTTGAGCGCGCCGCCGCCGTTAAAGGAATCGGCGTCGGGCATCGCGGGGTCGTCGTCCCCGAACACACCGTCCGGCTCCGCGTCGCCGCCGAAGTCGGCGTCGCCGTCAAAGTCCGCGTCGCCGCCTCCGCCCATGCCGACCAAAGTCATAATGATCTGAATGAGCAGAATGACGCTCGCGGGGAGTGCCAGACAAACGAAAACGATACCGAGGGTATCTAAACTTTGAAGCCACTGGAACATTGCAGCAGTCTCCTTTCAAGAATCAGTCAAGTGCGCGCAGAAAGACCTGCGCCTGCCGTTTGAGTTCGGCGGAATAATATGCGTATACCATGACGCGCAGAACCTCCCGGATCGCCCGGTCGGTGGCAGGGTCCGTCTCCGGCACCGCCACGTCGGCGCACGCGCGCTCAATGCCCTCGCCGCCCACGCGGTCCCCGATTCTGCAAATCACATTGATAAACAGGTTGTACAGTTCTTCGTCGGGAATACGGTCGTCCGAGGAATCGTCCAAAGCGCCGTTGATATAGGACATGAGTCCCACGATTTCGTCAAGGGACATGGTGCCGCGCAGCATATTGATGATGACAATGCGGCAGAACTGGCTGACGTTGTAGGTTTTTTTGCTCGGCTTCTGCACAAAGCCGCGCTTGACCCAGTTCTGGATCAGGTATGGTTCCAGCCCCGTCATGGTGCAGAGCTGGCTCATTGCGATGCCGCCGCCGCTGAATACGTGGGAAAGAAACACCTTTGCCAGGTCTTCGTGCAACTCCCCGACTTCAATGGCGGTACCCGGCAATATGCCGTCCATAGCGTCGTCCTCCTTTTTGCGAGTTTACATAATTGTATCACACGGTCATGTGATTGTCAATAGCGGTTATATGAAATTTTAAAAAATATGAAAAGGCGAAGAAAGCGAAGGCGTTTCCGGGCGGGGCGCGCCCGCGCGCGGGGATTGACAAGAGAGCGGGGGGCAAGTATAATAGAGAAGTTAATAATTCTATCCGATATAAATACAGCAGCGGAGGTTTCGCATGAGCGAGCTTTACGAAAAGGTAACCCCCTCCATGAACGCGGTGGAGCGGGAAAAAAAGGTTCTTGACTTCTGGCGCAAGAACAAGGTGTTTGAGAAGAGTATGGAGGCGCGCCGCGGGTGCCCCGAATACACCTTCTACGACGGTCCCCCCACGGCGAACGGCAAGCCCCACATCGGGCACGTGCTGACCCGCGTCATCAAGGACATGATTCCCCGTTACCGCACCATGAAAGGGTATATGGTACCCCGTAAAGCGGGCTGGGACACGCACGGTCTGCCCGTGGAGATCGAGGTGGAAAAGAAGCTCGGCCTCGACGGCAAGGAGCAGATCGAGAAATACGGTCTCGAGCCGTTTATCAAGCAGTGCAAGGAAAGCGTCTGGAAGTACAAGGGGATGTGGGAGGATTTCTCCGGCACCGTCGGCTTCTGGGCGGATATGGAGCATCCTTACGTTACCTACGACAACAGTTTCATCGAGTCCGAGTGGTGGGCGCTGCGGCAGATCTGGGACAAGGGGCTTCTGTACCGCGGGCATAAGATTGTGCCGTACTGCCCCCGCTGCGGCACGCCGCTCTCCGCGCAGGAGGTAGCGCAGGGATACAAGACGGTCAAGGAGCGCTCGGCTGTCGTGCGCTTCAAGGTCCGGGACGAGGACGCCTATATCCTCGCTTGGACGACCACACCGTGGACGCTCCCGTCCAACGTCGCGCTCTGCGTGCATCCCGATGAAGAATATGTGAAGATTCGCGCCAACGCCGACGGCAAGGTATACATTCTCGCCCGCGCGCTGGCGGACAAACATTTCCCGGACGGCTATGAGGTGCTTGAAAGCATGCCCGGCAAGCAGCTGGAGTACCTTGCGTACGAGCCGCTCTACACCTGCCCGCAGACTGCGGACGCCAAGTGCCATTTCGTCGTCTGCGACACCTACATCACCATGGAGGACGGTACCGGCGTGGTACACATCGCTCCGGCGTTCGGCGCGGACGACTACCGCGTGGGGCAGGCGTATGACCTGCCTGTGGTGCAGCTGGTGGATACGGCGGGGCGCATGACCGCCGACACCAAGTGGCCGGGCGTATTCGTCAAGCAGGCGGACCCCGAGGTACTCAAGGATCTGGACGCGCGCGGACTTCTGTTTGCCGCCCCTAAGTTCGAGCATGAATACCCCCACTGCTGGCGCTGCGACACCCCTCTGATTTATTATGCGCGCGACTCGTGGTTCGTGAAGATGACCGCGGTGCGAGAAAATCTGATCCGCAACAACAACACGGTCAACTGGATCCCCGAATCCATCGGGAAAGGGCGCTTCGGCGACTGGCTTGCCAACGTGCAGGACTGGGGCATTTCCCGCAACCGCTACTGGGGCACCCCGCTCAACATCTGGGAGTGCAAGTGCGGCAACCGCCATTGCGTGGGCTCCATCGCGGAGCTCAAAGAAATGTCGGACAACTGCCCGGACGACATCGAGCTGCACCGCCCGTATATCGACGCCGTGACGCTCCGCTGCCCGAAGTGCGGCGGCGAGATGCACCGCGTGAGCGAGGTCATCGATTGCTGGTTCGACTCCGGCTCCATGCCCTTTGCGCAGCACCACTATCCGTTCGAGAACAAGGAGCTGTTTGAGGCGCAGTTCCCGGCGGATTTCATCTCCGAGGCGGTCGATCAGACCCGCGGCTGGTTCTATTCCCTGATGGCGATCTCCACGCTGCTCTTTGACTGCGCCCCCTACCGCAACGTCATTGTGCTGGGACACGTGCAGGACAAAAATGGTCAGAAGATGTCCAAGTCCAAGGGCAACGCGGTCGACCCGTTCGAAGCCCTTGCCAAGTACGGCGCGGACGCGATCCGCTGGTACTTCTATTCCAACTCCGCGCCGTGGCTCCCCAACCGCTTCTCCGAGGAGGCGGTGGCAGAGGGGCAGCGCGGCTTCCTCGGCACGATCTGGAATACCTATTACTTCTATGTGCTGTATGCCAACATCGACGGCTTCAACCCCACCGAGTACAGGCTCGAATACGACAAGTTGTCGGTGATGGACAAATGGCTGCTCTCCCGTCTGAACACGCTCGTCAAGTGCGTGGACGACAATCTTGCCGCCTATAAAATCCCGGAGACGGCGCGCGCGCTCGAGAGCTTTGCGGACGAGTTGTCCAACTGGTATGTCCGCCGCTCCCGCGAGCGGTACTGGGTGAGCGGCATGCCGCAGGATAAGATCAACGCATACATGACCCTGTATACCGCGCTGGTGACCTTCGCCAAGGTGGCGGCGCCCATGCTGCCGTTCCTCTGCGAGGAGATCTACCGCAATTTGGTCACCCGTGTGGATTCCGACGCGCCTGTTTCGGTTCATTTGTGCGACTTCCCCGCATATCATGCGGAGATGGTGGACGCGGAACTGGAAGAGAACATGAAGAACGTTCTTGCCGCGGTGACCCTCGGCAGAAGTTGCCGCAATCTCGCGAACATCAAGACCCGTCAGCCGATCGCCCGTATGTTCATCAAGGCGGATTTCAGACTGGACGGCTTCTATACCTCCATCATTGAGGAGGAGTTGAACGTCAAGGAGGTTTCCTTTGTGGATTCCGTGCGCGACTTTACCTCCTACACCTTCAAGCCGCAGCTCAAGACCCTTGGTCCGAAATACGGCAAGTACCTCAAACAGATCGGCGTTTGGCTTTCCGCCCTCGACGGCAACGCCGCGATGGACGAACTGGAGGAAAAGGGCTGCCTGACCCCTGTCATTGACGGCACCGCCTTGACTCTTGAAAAAACAGACCTCCTGATTTCCTCCGCCAAAACCGAGGGATATGTTTCCGCGGAGGACAAGGGCGTGACCGTGGTGCTCGACACCACTCTGACTCCCGCCTTGATTGAAGAGGGGAATGTGCGCGAGGTGGTTTCCAAGGTGCAGACCATGCGCAAGGAAGCCGGCTTTGAGGTCACCGACCACATCCGTCTCGGCGTCTGCGGCAACAAAACCGTGGAGGCGCTGGCGGAGAAGAACCGCGCGGACATCTGCGCCGATACGCTGGCGGACGAACTGACCGTTGGGGCTGCCTTCGGCGTGAGCCGCGAATGGAACGTCAACGGCGAGACCGTGACGCTTTCGGTGGAAAAAGTATAACGCAAGCGGAAAAACCGGAAATTAAGCAACCGTGGTTGCCGGCTTTTCGGGAGTATTCACCCGCCTTTGTCAAAAGCAATGCCTGTAAGGCGGGGCTTGCTCCCGAAAAAGGACAAAGCATATAACAGAAACAGAATGAGAAAGAACGGGATTGCCTCCAAACAAGGCGATTCCGCTCTTTTTATTTGTTTCTTATAGACTCCTTCCGTCATTGCTTTGCAAGCAGTGATAGTTCGGCTGTGCCGAAGTGAGATTGCTTGCCGTCGCAAGCAGAGATATTTTCACCTGCGGTGAAAGAGATATTTCGGCTTTCGCCGAAGTGAAATTGTTTGCTGACGCAAACAGAGAAAGAGCAGGCGGAGACGTTGAAATGCAGTTGATGTGCGGGGCGGCTATTTTTTGCTCATGCACGAAGAGATGTCGGCGACGGGCGCATTTTGCGCCCGAAAATACCCATAAAAAGGTAGGCGGACGGTTGATTTTACCGCCGGTATTTGATAAAATAGGAAAAAAGAAGAATGCTGCCTCCCGGCGGCAGAGGGAGGTTACATGATCCACAGGCGCTCCGTGCTGCGCGAAAAGATGCGCGAAGCTTTGCACTCCGTGCTTCCGCTCGCGTGCATCATTCTGCTTCTGAACTTCACGCTGGTTCCCATGAAAGCGGGCGTGTTTCTCGGTTTTCTCGCGGGGTGCATACTGCTGGTTGCCGGGATAGGGCTGTTTTCCCTCGGTTCCGAGATCGCCATGACGCCGATCGGGGACTATATGGGTTCCCACATGGCGAAGTCCCGTAAAATTCTGATCGTGGTATTGATGTCTTTTCTCGTCGGCGCGCTGATCACCATTTCCGAGCCGGATTTACAGGTGCTTGCCCGCTATGTGCCGACGGTCGGGACCTGGACGCTGATCCTGTCGGTGGGCGCCGGGGTGGGCGTGTTCCTCGTCATTGCGGTGCTGCGCGTGATTTTCAATATCCGTCTGCGGTATCTTTTGTTCGGCTTCTATGCGCCGGTGTTTCTTCTCGCGGCGTTTGTGCCCTCCGACTTCTGGGCGATCGCCTTTGACGCGGGCGGGGTGACCACGGGGCCCATGACCGTGCCGTTCATTATGACAATGGGCGTCGGTATCTCGGCAATGCGCGCCGACCGCGACGGTAAAAAAGACAGCTTTGGCTTCGTGGCGCTGTGTTCGATCGGTCCGATCGTGGCGGTGCTGGTGCTTGGGCTTGTATTCGGCACGCAGGGCGGCGCGGCGGAACTGCCGACGGCAATCGACTTCGCGGATTCCCGCGAGATGGGGCTTGCCTATCTGAAGGAGCTGCCGTCGTACCTCGGCGAGGTGCTGACCGCTATCGTGCCCGTATTCCTTTTGTTTCTGATTTATCAGGCGATCTCCGGTCCCGTGGGGCGGGACGCCCTGATCCGTATCAGCGTGGGTTTGATTTATACCGTTGCCGGTCTGGTGCTGTTTTTGGTGGGCGCCAACGTCGGCTTTATGCCCGCCGGCTATCTGCTCGGAGAGGCGATGGGCGCCGCGCCTTTCAAATGGTTGATCCTGCCCATCGGGGCGGTGATCGGATATTTCCTTGTGGCGGCGGAACCCGCCATACAGGTGCTTGAGAAGCAGGTGGAAACCGTGACCGCGGGAGCCATCCCGCGCAGGGCATTGTCCGTTTCGCTCGGCGTGGGCGTTGCCGGTTCGGTCGTGATCGCCATGCTGCGCGCCCTGACGGGCATTTCCGTGATGTGGTTTCTCGGCGTGGGGTACGGCGTCGCTTTGGTTCTGACGTTCTTTACCGACGATACCTTTTCCTCTATCGCGTTTGACTCCGGCGGGGTGGCGTCCGGTCCGATGACCGCGACCTTTCTGCTGGCGATGGCAATGGGCGTGTGCAACGCGGTAGGCGGCACGCTGGTGACCGACGCGTTCGGCATGGTGGCGATGGTGGCGATGACGCCGCTCATCACCATTCAGGTGCTCGGCGTGGTATACCGCTGCAAGCTGGCAAAGTCCAGAAAGTATGCACAGGAAGAACTCCCTGCGGTGCCTGTGCCTGAAGAAATCATTGATTTTTAAGGGGGGCAAGAGATGCAGAAAATGTATTTGCTGCTGGCGATTTCCAACCGCCGGGAGCAGGGAGAGTTCCTCAATCTGTTTTCGCGCCGGGGGGTGCCGTGGGTATACAGCCTGCCCTGCCGCGGGACGGTACTCGAAAAGACTCGCGCGCTGTTGGGTCTGGAGGCAACCGAAAAGGAAGCCCACTTTGCTTTGGTCACCCGCAATCTGGCGGACGAAGTGATGGACGCGCTGACCCATGAGGTCGGCATCGACCTGCCGCAGAAGGGCATTGCCCTTCTCGTGCCGCTGTCAAGCATCAGCGGCGCTTCGGCACTTTCCATGTACGCGGCGGGAAGCGAACACGATGAAATGAAAAAGGAGCCACTTCCGATGGAGACAGATAAGGAACTGATCATCATCATCTGCGAGAACGGACACACCGAGGAGGTCATGCAGGCGGCGCGCAGCGCCGGGGCGGGCGGCGGCACGGTTCTGCACGCCAAGGGCACCGGCACCGAGCTGGCGCAGAAATTCTACGGCATGACGCTGGCGGAAGAAAAGGAAATGATTTTCGTGGTGACCCGCGCGGAGCACAAGAAGAACATTATGCGCGCCATTTCCGAGGCGGCGGGCGCCCATACGCCGGCGCGTGCGGTTTCCTTTTCGGTCCCCGTCAGTCAGAGTGCCGGATTGCGGTTCTTCGACGAGGAATAAACGGTTTCCCGGGCAAAACAGGCAGCACGCACGCCCGAATTGCGTTCAATGATAAGGGGGAGCTTTGCCCCCGACCCGCAAAGCAAAGGCGGCGCCGAGGCGCCTGCCGGAGGAGGAAAATATGCCGTTACCCTTGACCACGCTGTGCTATCTTGAGAGGGACGGAAAGTATCTGATGCTGCACCGTACCAAAAAGGAACGGGACGTCAACCGCGGGAAATGGATCGGGGTCGGCGGCCACTTTGAAGCCGGGGAAAGCCCGGAGGAATGTATGCGGCGCGAGGTTTTTGAGGAGACGGGTCTGACCCCGACCGCCTGGCAGGCGCGCGGGATTGTGACCTTTGTGTCGGACGACGAACCCGCCGAGTATATGCACCTTTTCACCGTGACGGCGTGGGAGGGCGAAGAACACCCCTGCGACGAGGGGGAGCTTGCTTGGGTGGAGAAGAAACGCGTCGGAGAACTGAATCTGTGGCAGGGCGACCGCATATTTTTGCGGCTCCTCGCCGAGGGGGCGCCTTTCTTTTCTCTCAAACTGACGTACCGGGGCGACCGCCTGACGGAGGCGGTGCTGGACGGAAAGCCCTGCTCCGGGGCGCGCGACTGAGACTCCCCGGCGGACGTATCAAACTTCAGAAGGGAAGAACAAAATGGCTCAGAACAGGCAAGTCGACCGTTTCTTGGAGAACTACCGCCGTTTGGAGGCGGCAGCCGCAAATATTCTGCCGCGCGACAACAAGGGCAGCGTGATCGCACGGCTGCTCCGTATGCCGAAATTCGCCCCCTACCGGGAAGAATTGGATTGCTGCCGTGAGGTGCGCAATCTCCTGACCCATGAGGTGCGGGTGGACGGCGAGCCGGCGATCATCCCCGGCGACGGGATGATCCGCTTCCTGGAAAAGATGATCGACCTGATCGTCAATCCGCCGCGCGTCAAGCACCGCATGACGCCCATCGAAAAGCTGGTGGCGGTCACGTACGACACCCCGGTGCTGGAGATGATGGAGCGTATGCGCGAACATGACCTGTCCCGCGTGCCGCTGCTGGTCGACGGGGTAGTCAAAGGAATGTTTTCTATGGAAACCGTCTTTCACGCCACACTTGACGGCATCCCGATAAACGCGGAAACCAAGATAGCAAATCTGGACGGACTGCTCGCACTGGACGCGGCACCCATCACCACCTACCGTTTCGTGCCGCCGGAAATGACTCTGGACGCGGCGGAGGAAATGTTCTACCATGCGTACGGGCGAAAGAGCAAGATCCGCGCGCTTCTTGTCACGGAGGGGGGAAATCCGGGCGGGAAACTGCTGGGCGTCCTTTCTCCCTATGACGTGCTGGGAAATTAAGGTTTTTTTGCATTGGCGCTTCAAAGCGCGGAGCCGCACAACAACGGCTCCGCGCTGATTTTTTTCCAATGGGCGGGATACTTGGGCTTCTCTTGCTCTATTGACAAAAAAATTGTCCTCTGTTATACTTCGTATATATATTTATATATTTCCACAGCGCTCGCGTGCAGGCGTGAGCGCAAATTGATCCGTATACAGCATACGCGAGAAATATGCGCCGCGCGGCGCAGGAGTGCAGCCCCGCCGATGCGGGCACCGCCTTGACAGGAGAAAACAGGATGTACAAGCACGCATTTTTTACGGGGATTTCAGCAGGGGTGATGGTTGGGATCGGCGGGGCGGTCTATATGGCTTGCCTTGTCCGTGGCAATCCTTACGTCGGCGCGGTTCTGTTCTCCGTCGCTCTTCTGACCATCTGTCTGATGGGGATGTATCTCTACACCGGTCGGGTGGGGTATCTCGGAGAATCCTTTTCGCTTGCGCAGGTGAAGTGCCTCGGACTTGGGCTTGCGGGCAACTATATCGGCGCTACCCTGACGGGACTGCTTGTTTCGCTGTTGAACCCTGCCCTGACAGAGAAAGCCCGGTCGGTCTGCTCCGCGAAGCTGGAAGGTGCGCTGCCGGTCGCGCTGGGGCTTGGCGCCCTGTGCGGGATCCTGATGTACGTGGCTGTCAAGACCTACAAGGAGAAAAATACGGTGGTCGGCATTCTGTTCTGCATTCCCACGTTTATCCTCGCGGGCTTTGAGCATTCCATTGCGGATATGTTTTACATGGCGCTTGCGCGCACGTTCGTCCCCCGTTCGTTTCTGTTTCTTCTGATGGTGGTGATCGGCAACTCGCTGGGCGGGGTACTGCTTCCGCTGCTCGCCCGCGCCGCGGCGCCCCGCCGGGACAAGTCGGGAGAGAAATAACGTCGGACAGGCACGGTGCGCCGCCCGAAAGGGACGGCTGTGACGGCGCCGGAATATAAAATTGCATTTTTTCGGAAACAAAACCGCCGCAGCGGCATAGTCTCTCTTTGTGCGAAACGAGAGGGGGCGGTATCGCGCTGCGGCAACCGGATAGATACCACTCAAACTTGCTGGATCCTCTTTCGAGGGAGGAACAGCTTATATCCTCTCTTACGGGAGGAGCAGGAGGGAAAAAATGACACTCGGTATGGGAATGAATCTCGCGCTGGTCGTATTGCTGGCAATCGGGCTGTTGGAGGGGATCATTGTCGGATGCAAACGCGGCGTTCTGCGCGCAGGGGTGCGTACCGCCACTTTGCTTCTGTCTGCTTTCGGCGCGTATTTGATCGCAAAGGCACTGATCAATACTTACGGACCCACCGTGGAGCAGACCGTCGGTACGCTGCTCGAAAACATGGCGGCGGAGGTAGCGGAGCTGTTTCACGCGTCTCCCACCATGCTGCATTATCTGACGGATATTGCCACCGCTTTGGTGGCGCCGCTGATGTTCCTTGTGCTTTTCATTGTGCTGCGGCTGTTCAGTCTGCTTGTGTACGGTGTGATATGTATTTTCCTTCCCAAAAGGAAGCATGAGACGGTCGTGGATAAAAACGGCAATCAGCACCGCGGGCGCAGAAAACCGCTCAATCCGCTATCCCGCCTGTTCGGGGTGGCGCTGTCCTGCTGCGGGGCACTGCTGATCGTGTTCTGTCTGATGATGCCCATGACCGGGTATCTTGACTACGCCGCTACGGTGTATCCGATGGCAAAGGAGACCGGCGTGGTGCCGGAGGACGTAGTACCCGCGTCGATCGACGCGCAGGTCGAGGAAATCCATGAGTGCCGGGCGGTGACCGTGATCGGGCGCTTGGGCGGAAAAGCCGCGTTTTCCAAGCTGACCGTCATGCAGGACGGCAGCAGTCACGCCACCGATGAAACCATGATTCTGCTGAATCTGGTGCCCGCTGTGATGGGCGTGCAGGAGATCGACTTTGACGCGGCGTTTGAAGCGGAGAAACCTTTGGATCTGTCCCCGATAGACGAAGGTATTCTGCCCGCGATCGCAAATTCCGCACAGCTCCGTCAGATCCTTGCCGAAATCATGAAAGAGGCGGGGACAAAGTGGAACGCAAACGAGGAATTCCTCGGTATCAATATCAAGGAGCAACTGCCGGACGCATACAAAAACTCTCTGGACGCCGCTTTGGTGCGTCTGTCGGTCACCACCTCCGAAAAGGTGATCGGAGACTTGCAGGATCTGACGGATACGGTCGAGCTGGTCAGCGCCACGTATAACTACATGGTGGCTGTCTCGGATACCACTTATGTCACGCCGGAGCAGCTTCAGAGCAAAATGAACGACATTCTCAACCAGCTCACGCCCGGTAACGCCGAACTGCTCAGCGCCGCCATCTCGGATGAGATCGTCGGCAACGCGAACCTCGCCGGCAATAAGAGCGCCGGCACGCTGGCGGGGATCGTCAGCGGCGCTTTGACGGAGGTTGCGGAAATGCCCGCGGATTCCGAGGAGCGCAACGCCGAGAGCGAGGCCATCAACCAGCTGTTCTCCTACGCGTCTACCAGCCGCAGCGAGACGGTTTCTTCGGATGAGCTGCTCGACAGTTATCTGTCGTCGCAGGCGCTCAAGAACTCGGTCACCGAGGAAGTGAATAACGCCGACCCGGAAACGGGTGAAACCGCACAGGTTACGGTGAGCGCAACGCAGAAAGCGGCCATCGACGCCGAGGTGGAGAAACGGCTTGCCGACGATGAGCTGTCGGAGGAAGACCGCGCCGCCCTGGAGGCTCTGAAAGATCTGTTCAAAGCGCAGAACGTGTAACACCGCAAAAACCGCCGAGAAAAACGGAGCCGCCGGGCGAACGTGCCCGGCGGGAGAAATAATCCGAGGAGAAAATCCGAATGAATCCAATTGCAACAACTGTCACGGAGGCTGCGGTGCCGGCTTCTGCCGTCAGGGAAAGACAAGAACTGACTGCGCCCGAAAAAAAGCGCGGCTTCCGCTATGGATGGTACTGTTTTATTAAACGAGTTTTTGACATAGTGAGCAGCCTTTGCGCTTTGGTGATCCTGTCCCCCGTGATTCTGATCGCGTGCTTCGCCAAATGGGTGGAGGACGGTCATGCGCCGCTGTATATTTCCAAACGCGTCGGCAAAGACGGAAAACTGTTCCGGTTCTGGAAAATCAGAACCATGTGCCCGGATGCCGACAAGATGAAGCAGCAGCTGATTGACATGGGGCTCAACGAGGCGGACCCGCCCGCGTTCAAAATGAAAAACGACCCGCGCATTACCCGCGTCGGCAGATTTCTGCGGAAGTTCTCGATCGACGAGATACCGCAGCTTCTCAACGTGCTGAACGGTACGATGAGCGTGGTGGGACCGCGTCCCCCGCTGCCGAACGAGGTGGAGCAATATACCGAAGTGCAACGGCACCGGCTTGACGTCAAGGGAGGATTGCTTTGCTTCTGGCAGCTTCGGAAAGACCGCAACAAACTCCCCTTTGACGACTGGTGCAGACTGGATTTTGAATACATAGAAAAGCAAAGCATCGGACTGGATCTGAAAATCATCTTCGTGGGTGCTTGGAGGGTTTTGTTTGATCACAGCGGCGAATAAGGATTTCCTTGTGCGTCAAAGAAAGTCGTGGGGAGAATCGACATGAAATCTCACAAGCCACAAGAGAAAGAGCCGCGCCCGCTCCGCATTGCCATGCTTGGGCAAAAGCGCATTCCGTCCCGTGAGGGGGGCATCGAGGTGGTCGTCACCGAGCTTGCCACGCGCATGGCTTCGGCGGGGAACGCGGTGACCTGCTATAACCGCAAAAAGCGTGCCGCCGGCGCGGCGGAGCGCCCCAAGGAATACAAGGGCGTGACGCTCAAATACGTTCCTACGATCGACAAAAAAGGCTTGGCGGCGTTTACCGCTTCGTTTTTTGCCGCGCTGCGCTGCGCGTTCGGCAGATATGACGTGGTGCATTTCCACGCGGAGGGACCCTGCTACTGGCTGTGGCTCCCAAAGCTGTTCCGCCGCCGCTGTATCGTCACTGTCCACGGGCTGGACCACAGGAGAGCCAAGTGGGGCAGATTTGCCAGACATATCATTATGCGGGGCGAGAAGTGCGCGGTGAAGCACGCCGATGAGATCATCGTGCTGACAAAAGCGGATCAGGCGTATTTTCGTGAGACATATCACAGAGACACCCGCCTGATTCCCAACGGGGTAACACCGGTGCAGCCGTCCGGCTATGAAGAGATCCAAAAGGCGTGGGGACTTGCGCCGCAGTCGTACTTTCTGTTCCTCGGCAGGATCGTGCCCGAAAAGGGCTTGCGGTATCTGGTGGAGGCGTACCGGCAGGTCAAGAGCGATAAACTTCTTGTCATTGCGGGCGGCTCCGAGGACACGCGGCCGTTCATGGAAGAACTCAAGGAGATGGCAAAGGACGACCCGCGGATTCGCTTCGTCGGCTTTGCGGACGGGGAAGTGCGGCGCGAGCTTTTCGGCAACGCCTACACCTACGTGCTGCCCTCGGACCTCGAGGGGATGCCCCTGAGTCTTTTGGAGGCGATGAGCTACGGCAACTGCTGCCTGACCTCGGACATTCCCGCCTGTACCGAGGTGACCGAGGATCATGCCCTCACTTTTCCGCACGGGGACGCGAAGGCGCTGCGGAAAGCATTGCAGCGGCTTGCCGACCACCCCGAAACGGTTGACGCTTACCGCGCAGGCGCGGCGGCGTTTATCTGCGCCAAGTACAACTGGGACAGTGTGACCGAACAGACGCTGGCGCTTTACCGCGGAGAGGAAAACGCATGAAAATACTGTTTGTCAATAAATTTCTGTACCCCAACGGCGGGTCGGAAACCTACATATTCAAGCTCGGCGACTATCTGAAAACGCAGGGGCATGAGGTGGAGTATTTCGGCATGGAGCACGAGGGGCGGTGCGTGGGAAACCGCGTGGGCGCCTACACCTCGGACATGGATTTCCACACCACCTCCAAATGGGCGAAGCTCACCTATCCCCTCAAGACCGTTTATTCCAAAGAGGCGCGCCGGAAAATCCGGCTTGTACTGGATGATTTTCAGCCGGACGTCGTCCATCTGAACAATTTTAACTATCAGCTGACCCCGTCCGTCATTCTGGAAGTGCGGAAGTGGGAGAAAAAAGCCAAGCACCCCGTGCGCATTGTCTACACCGCCCACGATTATCAGCTGGTGTGTCCCAACCATATGCTGCGCAATCCCGGCGCGAACCAAAACTGCGAAAAGTGCCTCGGCGGGCATTCCTTTGCCTGCACGAGAGGAAAGTGCATTCACGGCTCCGCCGCGAAATCCCTCATCGGCACGCTGGAAGCCAAGTACTGGCGCATGAGGAAGACCTACCGGCAGATCGACAGCGTCATCTGCTGTTCCCGCTTCATGAAAACCAAGCTGGATACCCACCCGCACCTGCGCGGCAAGACCGTCGCGCTCCACAACTTTGCGGACGAGGTGACGTCAGCCGAGGTGCAAAAGCAGGATTACGTCCTTTATTTCGGAAGATTCTCCGAGGAAAAGGGAATCCGCACCCTGCTCCGCGTGGCGAAAGAACTGCCCGACGTGAAGTTCGTCTTTGCCGGGGGAGGTCCGCTGGAGGAGCAGGTGCGGGAGGTGCCGAACGTCGCGTTCGTCGGCTTCCGGCGCGGAGAGGAGCTTGCGAAACTCATCCGGGAGGCGCGCTTCTCGGTCTATCCCTCCGAGTGGTATGAAAACTGCCCGTTCTCGGTCATGGAGAGTCAGATGCACGGCACCCCCGTCATCGGTGCGGACATCGGCGGGATCCCGGAGCTGATCGACACCGGCGCCGCTCCCACCGGACTGCTCTTCGAGAGCGGCAACGCGGAGGCGCTGAAACAGGCGATCCTGACCCTTTGGAACGACCGGGCGCTAAACGACCGCATGAGCGAAAACTGCCGCACACCGCGGTTTGACACCGTGGAGCAATATACCGCAAAGCTGATGGAGCTTTACGCCGGCAAGCCACGGCGCGGCGCCGAGGAATCATTGTATTGAGCAAACAAAATGGAGAAACCATGGCAAAAGAGACTACCGCAAACAAGAAACTGAACGGTACGGTCATCGTGACCTACCGCTGCAATGCGCGGTGCAGTATGTGCAACCGCTACAAAGCCCCCTCCAAGCCGGAGGAGGAGATCTCCCTTGAGACCATCCGCAAGCTGCCGCAAATGTACTTCACGAACGTCACGGGCGGGGAGCCGTTTATCCGCACCGACCTGAAGGAGATTGTCAGGGAGTTGTACAAGAAAAGCGACCGCATCGTCATTTCCACGAACGGCTTTTTCACCGACAGGATCGTGGATCTGGCAAAGGAGTTCCCGCAGGTCGGCATCCGCATTTCCATCGAGGGCTTGGAACAGACCAACAACGAGATCCGCGGGCTTGAAAACGGCTTTCAGCGCGGGTATCAGACCCTGAAGACCCTGCGCGAGATGGGCATGAAGGACGTCGGCTTCGGCATGACGGTGCAGGATAAAAACGCGCCCGATCTGGTGCCGCTCTACGAGTTGTCCAATGAAATGGGCATGGAGTTTGCGACCGCCAGCCTGCACAACAGCTTCTATTTCGTCGAGGCGAAGAATATCATTCACGACCGTCAGATGGTGGCGAAGAACTTTGAGGAACTGATCAACCGGCTCCTCAGAAGCCACAGCCCGAAAAAATGGTTCCGCGCCTATTTCAACCACGGGCTCATCAATTACATCTACGGGCAGAAGCGCCTGCTCCCCTGCGACATGAGTTTCGACACCTTCTTCATCGATCCGTACGGCGACGTCATGCCGTGCAACGGTACCAAGGATAAGGAAGTGATGGGCAACCTCAACACTCAGACATGGGAGGAGCTGTGGAACAGCCCGGAGGCGGAGGAGGTAAGAAAGAAAGTGCGCTGCTGCGACCGCGACTGCTGGATGATCGGCTCGGTCTCCCCGGCGATGCACAAGTATATTATGAAGCCCGCCCTCTGGGTTCTGAAGCATAAATTCAAGGCGCTGTTCACAAAGCACCCGTACAGTATGTATGAGCTGAAGATCTGCCGCGATCTGCGTGACGGAAAGGTGACGACGGAAGAGCTAGATGCCTGCTCGACCTGTGACCTGCACTGCGCCGCGAACAACGGGCTCAGCGAAGCGTCGCAGGCGCAGCTCGTGGGCAGGACCGGTGAGGAGATCGTCGCCGCGGACCTCGCGGGACAGAAATAAATTGAAATGCATACGAGCGGGAAAGCGAGAGAAAGGAGAATTGTATGACGGTCGGCATACTTTTAGCAGGAGGAATCGGCGAGCGTGTCGGAGCCGGAATTCCAAAGCAGTTTATTGAAATAAATGAAAAACCGATTTGCTGCTATCCTCTGGAAAACATGGAGAATTGCATGCAGATTGACGCAATTGAAGTGGTGTGTGTGAAGGAATATCTGGAGCAGATGCAAAAGATCGTCCAGGATAGCGGTTTTAAAAAAGTGAAATGGATTGTTGTTTCCAACCTGACGATGATGTTTGAGCGTTTGATCGGCTTCCGTTTTCCTGAGGCTCTCTTTCATAATTTGATAGATGTTTCATTTGAAGGGCATACCTTTAAGGGATTTGCCGGTTATGACAATTATCTGACAGAGCTCTACGGAGATTATATGACATTGCCTCCGGAGGAAAAGCATTTGACTCATTATGTGACAGCGTATCGAAAATGAAAAAACAGTTGCCGAAAAGGGAAAGGTTTATGAAGAAGCAGGCGCTGATCGTTGCTAACCTGGCGGGGTTTGCCAGTTTTCTGATCGTCAGCATGAAAATACTGCAAGAAGAAGGTTATGAAATCACCTACGCCGCCAATGCGAACAAATTGGAATGGAGCGATACGCAAAATAAACTCACCGCCATGGGTGTTAAATTCGTGCAGATTGATTTCGACAGTCAAAACCCACTGTCGAGTGCCAACCGTAGGGCGTATCGGCAGTTAAAAGGACTTTTCAAAGAGAGTCATTTTGATTTGGTTCATTGTCATACACCGATTGCGGGGCTCCTGACAAGGCTTGCCGCACGACGGCAAAGGAGGAGCGGTACGCTTGTCATCTATACAACGCATGGCTTTGCTTTTACTTCCCACTCCACCAAAAAACAAAAACTGCTCTACGGTACGCTCGAAAAGTTCGGATCGCGCTTCTGCGACGCCATCGTGACCATCAATCGTGAGGATTATGCCGCGGCGAAAAAGATGCACTGCAAAAAGGTGTATTACGTGAATGGCGTCGGCGTGGATACCCACAGATTTCAAAGCGTTGAGGTAGATCGCGGAGCGTACCGTGCGCAAATCGGCATTTCGCCTGACCGCATCATGATCCTTTCGGTCGGCGAACTATCCACGCGAAAAAATCACCGCATCATCATAGAGGCGATCGCCCTGTTGCCGGATCATGAACGATATGTATTTGTCATTTGCGGTAACGGCATCAACGGTGGCACGAGCAATGCATTGCAGGCACTGGCTTTGGAGAAAGGCGTTGATTTACGATTGATGGGTTTCCGCAACGATATACCGGAGATGATGAAAGCATCGGATATCGGTGCCATTCCTTCCATACGCGAGGGTCTCGGCCTCGCAGGGGTACAATCTCTCGCCGCAGGGGTTCCGCTCGTCGGGTCGGACGTGCAGGGAATCCGCGATTATGTCGAGAACGGGCGGACGGGTTATCTGTGCGATCCGTTTGACGCCGCGACATTCGCGCGGGCGATTTCAAAATTAGTCGCAGAACGTGATAAGATGTCGGAAGACTGCCGTGAGACAGCCAAAGCTTTTGATATATCCATCGCGGAAGCACAGATAAGAGCGATATATGCTGAGTTGCTGGGGTAAATCATCCGAAATGCCCAGTTTCAATCGCTTTGCTGTATAAAAGAGGGAAAACGAATGAATGTTTTCATAAATATTCGACACAAAAAAAGTGGTGTTGATTTATATTCTATACTGATAAATTGCATCATAGTGGTGCTGTTCTTTTCAAGCGTGTTTGAAAAAAAACTCCCTGAAGTTGTAAATTACGCCGATGAGGTACTGGCGTTTGTTTGCTTGGTCGGTATAGTGGTGCTACTCATTACGCAAGGCAAGATGTGCCGACCGATTTTTTTCATGACCGTTTGCTTGGCAGCACTGCTTTTGATCGGCTTGCTTGGAAATGCTTTTTCTGCTCTACAACCATGGAAGATCGTATGGGTAGATGCTTTTTTGTTCTTTAAGTCCTATTATGTTTTACTGTTTTTTTTGATGACATTAACCGGGAAACAGGCGCAACGGATTGTAAGAGTCGGTCAAGCGATTTCGAAAATATTCCTAATCATGCTGTTCGGCATGGCACTGCTTTCCCGTTTTGGCGCTTTTTCTTTTTGGTGTAATGTAGAAGGAGCATTTGTATTAAGAGCAAAATTCTATGGTTCTGTCTCTGTGTGGGCAATTCTCTTCTTCTCAATGATTTATACTGGTGGCGGTATTGGACGCATTGCTTATTATATCATGACGATGGTAGTGGTCTTACTGAACGCTTCCGGGCTTGGAGCTTTCATGCTGGTCATGATAGCAGTCGCCTTTTTGCTGGTGGAGCGATCTGTTAAATTCCATTGGTATTATATACCCATCATTGTCGCAGTCGGATTGTTGGTAGGTTGGGGTGAAATCACGGACTATTTGCTAAATACGAATGCACCGCGCTACCTTTTGTTTTTCTACTCGTTTGTGACGATGCGTCGGTATTTCCCGATTGGTGCCGGATTTGCAACTTACGGTTCCGCCATGGCGGCAAGAAATTATTCTCCGTTATATTATCAATATGGTTTTTCAAGCCATTATTTGATGAGTCCCGACAACAGAGGCGCTTTACAGGATAGTTACTACCCGATTGTTTTTGCACAGTTCGGTATTCTCGGCACATTGGCATTCATCGGATTTCTTGCCATTCTGATCCGCAAATTTATCATGCCAATATCATGCAGCCGCTACAAATCGGTCGCATGGATAGTACTATCCTGCTTGCTGATCGCTGGTTTAGGATTCCAAGCGCCCAGTCTTTGGGGATGCGCTGTGTTCATACTATTGGCTTTGTATTGTAAACTCCCGGATCCGGATGTACTATCCACCCTTACCAGCGCCGAAGGAGCAAAGGAATAATATATTCATGAAAAAGAGTTTGTTCCAGATTATTATTGCCAATTTGTTCTATCTTGTGGTCGTTGCCGGCACCAATTTTCTTCTTCCTGCGTATACGAGCTACGGTACATACGCCGCAATCAAGGAATACACGCTATATATGACCACCTACTCGGAGCTTGTAACTTGCGGATATATTCAGGGTATGTACCTGAAATACGGCGGCAAGGAGGTCGGGATGCTGGATCCTGCAGACCTCGGGAGAAACTACTTTTCTTATCTTGCTTTCCAAGCACCGATCGCCGTCATCATCACGGCGGTGGGCATCTCCCAAAAAGACCCGCTGATTATGTCATTGGGCATCAGCTTCATCATCTCCAATACGCTGAAATATTACCAGATGCTGTATCAGGCGACGGGAGAGTTTAAGGCGTATGGGGTTGCACTGAACTGTAGCCGTGTGATGGTACTGGTCGCATATGTGCTGCTTATCTTTGCCTTTAAGACGGACAACTCCATTTTTTATATTCTCACGACTCCCTTGGTTACGATTCCGCTACTCGTCATAATGGCAGTTTTCCTGAACCGTAAGACACCGTTCCTTCGTCATTTTTCTGTTAGTTTTAAAGAAATCGGTTTCAACATCCGACTCGGCATCATTTTGATGCTGGGGATGTTTGTCTCGTCCTTTTTTTCGTCGATCTCCAAATGGTTTGTCAACTATTTAATGGACGATGTGCAGTTTGCGCTCTTTTCCTTTGCAGTCAGCATGGAAAACCTGGTGACGACATTCATGACGCCCGTCACGGTCTCCATGTTCAATGTGTTTTGCAAAAAACCGTCTTTGAAAGAGGTGCGCAAGATCAAGGACGCGACGCTGATCTATGCCTTTGTCATCGTGGCGGGCGCTTTCCCCATCACGCTGATTCTTAAGTGGTTTATTCCCAAATATCTCTCCTCTGTTAAGGTAATGATTCCTCTGTTCGCCGCGCAGGCATTGGCAACCATTATCAAAGGGATCTATGTAAACAAGTATAAAGCAGAAGGTAAGCAAAAGAAATACCTGATCCAAATGGTTGTCATGCTGGCACTCGCTTTCGTCGCAAACATCATCGCGTATTTCTTGTTCGGTACGATCCTCGCATTCGCAGTTGCAACGCTGGTGGTGATGGTGCTGTGGCTGTTGATCTGCGAAATTGACGATAAAGAGTGGCACTACAGCTGGCAGGCGTATGTCTCGCTGGCCATCGTGTTGTCGACATACCTTGTGACGGGAAATATGTCAAATACCTATATCGGTTGCGCCATCTATGTGGTAGTCGGGATTACAACTGCTTTGGTTTTCATGCGTCCGACGGTAAAGTATTTGTTGGGCTCACTGATACAACGCAAAAGACAAAAAAGTGCTACGGCATCTGAAGATGCAATGCTTGACGATACTATCTGCCAAAACGGGCAAACGGACATGACGGCGGTTACCCCCGGCGAGACGGTCTCAACCGGGGAAGTATCCAATCGGGCACACAGTGACGATGGACAATCACTCCAAAGGTAACCTGCCTAAACGAGGAGAGCCAAATGAAAATCAAAATATTCACTCTTGATCAGGCACAGAATATCGGAGCGTTTTTGCAGGCGTTCTCCATGCAGGAGTTGCTCAGTGCGGAGGGGCACACAGTTTCATTTGCCCGACTGGGTAAAGGCGGCAGAGCAAGCAAGACAGAGAAACTAAAAAAGGTATGTCGATGTTTCTTTGCCGGAGGGATTCCCTACACCCTTTTCAAGTACCGTTCGGCTCAAAAATATGCGGCGGTGGCGGGAAGGCTGAACAGGGATCCCGCGTCATTTGATGAGGCGGAGCACTTTGACGCGGCAATCATCGGCTCGGACGAAGTTTGGAACATCAAAAGCAACAGGTTCCGGCATCATCTGCAGTATTTCGCGCACCACATGAATGCCGAGAAAAGAATTGCATATGCTGCTTGCGCCGGGAATGTGACCGCAGAGGATGCCAAAGATGTCGGAATTGTTTTTTCGGATTTTACCGCTGTGTCCGTGCGGGATGATAGGACTGCCTCACTGGTTCGCGCATTGACGGGCAAGGAACCGCTTAAGGTCTGCGACCCGACGCTGCTGATTTCATCGTTGACCCCCTATTTGAAACCGGTGACGGAAACGGGATACATATTGGTGTACAGTTACGGTTTGGATAAAAAAGAGATTGCTTCTGTAAGACGGTTGGCAAAGGTAACAGGCAAAAAGCTCATCAGCGTTGCCACCTATAATGCATGGTGTGACAAGAATATCGTGGCTGATCCGTTCGAATATCTCGGTTGGCTTTCAGGCGCGGATTTTGTGGTGACATCCACTTTCCACGGCGCGGCACTGTCACTCAAACTGGGCAAACGATTTGCGGTCTTCCCGAAGACATCGCAAAAACTTTGGGGATTACTAAAGGACTTCGCACTTCTTTCACGTGTCGTATCGGATGTAAATACGCCGGAGCGGTTGTATTATTCGCCCATTGATTATGATACAGTCAATGGGCTTTTGGAGCGTTCCCGCAACCTTTCTCTCACGTATTTGCGGAATTCTTTGAGAGGAGAAAATAGATGATAAAACCGAATCCGCATGAATGCTGTGGATGCGGCTCATGTGCCGCAATCTGCCCGAAGGGAGCTATTACAATGGAGCGAGGCGCCGACGGTGCCGCGTATCCGCAAGTTATGAGGGATCTCTGCATCGACTGCGGTCTTTGTGAAATAGTGTGCGACTTTTCGCGGTTCCAGCCGACGGGGAAAGACCCTTGCGAGGTGTATGCTGCTCGCATGCAGGATCCGCAAGAAGTCGCGACCTCGCGCAGCGGCGGTTTTTTCATGGCGCTTTGTCAGGATGTCACTGACCGCGGCGGCGTGGTATTCGGTAGTCGGTTGGACACAGATTGCCGAGTGGTTCATACTGCCGCGAGGTCTTATGAAGAATGTCGCGCTTTTAAAGGATCCAAATATGCGGAGAGCAATTTGGGGAAGACTTTTTCCGAGTGCCGCGGAGTCCTGAAATCGGGGACTCCAGTGCTGTTTTCCGGTACAGGGTGCCAGGTGCATGCGCTTTTACGGTATTTGGAAACAACGAATACATCGACGAAAAATCTGCTGACAGTCGATATTATTTGCCATGGAGTTCCTACTGCAGGGGTATGGGATGCTTATCGGGAAGTCATTGAAAAACGCGAAGGGGCGAAAATGCTGCACTTCAACTTCCGGGACAAGTCAAACTTCACATGGGAGGACAACGTTGAAACATATGTCTTAGCCGATGGGACCCAAAAGAGCGAGAGACGTTGGACAAAACTGTTTTACAGTTGCCATGCGTTTCGCGAATCCTGCTATCACTGCAAGTATACGACAGCACAGAGAAGAGCCGATATTACCATTGGAGACTATTGGGGGATTGAAAGGAATGCACCACGCTTCAACGATCATAGGGGCGTTTCCTTAGTGCTGCTGCACACGGAAAAGGGAGCGGAAGCTTTTTCGGCGTGTACGGAATCTCTGGACTTTGAGCCAACGGATTTGGCAACTTCTATGCAACCGCAATTGATTCATCCTAGCGGGAAAAAGTGCGGTCACCGTGCGTTTCGCCGCCGTTTCGCAAAGAATCCATACCGTGCAGTGGAGAAATATACGTATCCCTCGTTGCCGGTTAAGCTGTACCGCAAAGCAATCAACGCTTCAAAACGGTGCGTCAAAAAAATACTCCATGTGTTTCATTGTCGATAAATGTATTGAAACGGAGGTCATTTCCTTTGGACAATAGAGGAGTCGTTTTTCTGTCTGTTCTTCAAGCTGTACTGAACGGCGCGGAGCCGGAAATACCGGGCTCCGCGTGGAGCGAACTGTATACGCTATGCCGCACGCAGAACCTCATGGGATTTCTTTACCGCGTTGCGGCACAGGATCCGTCCGTTCCACAGGAGACGCGATCCAAAATACAGAAGCAATATTATCTCTCCGTTGCACAGCAGGTACAGCAGGATCATTACCGGGAGCAGATCTTTGCCGCGCTTGCGGCGGCAGGGATTCGGTATCTGCCACTGAAAGGGGAGACGCTTCGTGCCGTGTATCCGGCACCGGATCTGCGTTTTTCCTGTGATATTGACTTCTTCTATGATGCCACACGGCGCGATGAGGTCAACGCCATCCTCCGGCGAATGGGCTTTGTGCAGGAGAAAAGCGAAGAATACAACGATTCTTTCATGCTCGGTCCCGTGCATATCGAGCCGCACTTTTCCCTGACGGATCCGCAGGGGAATCATGCGAGGTATTACGCGAACATTTGGGACAGACTAAAGACCGAAGACGGTGTGCGCTACCGCTTTACCAACGAAGATCTTTACGTATATACACTGCTCCACGCCTATAAGCACTTTTTTGCGGGTGGGAGCGGGGCACGTTCGGTCATGGATGCGTGGCTGTGGAAAAAGGCGCACCCCACAATGGATGGAGTGTATCTTTCGAGTGCGTATGACACACTCGGTCTGACGCGCTTTGTTGCCCAGTTTGAGCGCCTCGGGCGCGTGTGGTTCGGGGGAGAGCGGGGCGACGCCGATACAGAGCTTCTGACCGGGTTCCTCCTCGCAGGCGGTGCCTACGGCACCAAACAGCAGGCGGCGTCCATGGATGCCGCCAAGTCAGGGCGGACGCGGGGCGCACGTTTCCGCTACCTGTGGCACCGCATGTTTCTGCCGTATAAACTCATGCGTCTGCAGTACCCGGTGTTACACCGCGTGCCGGTGCTGTTGCCGTTTCTTTGGGTGGTGCGGTGGTTCCGGCTCCTGTTCTCGCGTGACCGCGACAATCTGAAAAGTACTTTGCACGCCGCCGGGAAAATGACCAAAGAGGAGACCGAAGAGGTCCGGCGCGTGTGGGAAATCATTCGATAAAAAGGAGAGATACGGGTAATGATAAAATGGCGTGAGCGCACGGAGTCGATGCCGTTCGTGCGGGGACTGCGCGCGTTCTTCGCGAGCCGATGGTATCTTCTCCTCATTGTCCTTCTCGCCGCGGTGTCGTATGCCACCGGGGGTGAGCGCGTGGTCTGGAGCATTTTCGTCTTTTTCGCGGCGGTTGCCATGCTGGTGTGCCCCGACCTCCAGCCCGTCGTGCCGCCGACGTTCGCGGCGGTCTTTTGCCTCTCGGTGCGCCATGCGCCGATGCGCCCGACCTATTCGGGGTATCTCTTCACCGGGCGGGGGCTGGCCGTCATCGTCGTACTCGGCTCGATCGTCGTGCTGTCCTTCCTCGCGCATTGTATCCTCTTCGGTGTGCGGTTACCGGAGAATACAGGTAAGCCGGCACTCGCGCCGTTTCTGCTCCCGCTCACAGCGGTCCTGCTCTTAAACGGGCTCGGACAGGGGGGGTATTCGCCGAAAAACCTTGTGTTCGGTGCCATTACGGCGTTCTGCTGGTGCGGGCTCTACTTCGTGTATGCTCTGCAACTGCCGCGCGGCGAGAGGACAAAAGAGTACATTTTTGACGGTTGTTTTGCCATCGCGTGGCTTCTCCTTTTTGAACTCGGGTATGTGTACATGACGAACGGCGTGGTGAAAAACGGCGCCGTCGACGTGAGCAAGATCGTCATGGGCTGGGGGATCCACAACGGCATCGGTATCATGTTTGCGCTCCTCATTCCCCTGATGCTCCGCATGGCGGCGAAGCGGCGCCGCGCACCGCTCTATTATCTGACGGCGGTGACGCTCCTCGTCGGTGTCGTCCTCACGACCAGCCGCGGGTCACTCCTCGTCGGGACGGGGGCATTCCTCACGGGCAGTGTGATTCTGTGCTTTACGGGCGAGAACCGGCGGGTGAACCGTCTTATGTTTGCGCTCACGCTCGTCCTCGTGGCGGTGGCACTCCTCGGATTCCGCGAGCAGATCTTCACATTTCTGCCGCGGTTCCGCACGGACGGACTCAATGACAACGGTCGGTTCGATCTCTGGCGCGAGGGGTGGCACCTGTTTCTCGGGGCACCGATCTTCGGTGCCGGTTTCGCTGCAATCTCTTTTCAGTCATGGGCGGGCGGGCTGTTCCCGGGATACCTCCACAACACGATCTTTGAATTGCTCGGTGCCTGCGGCGCCTGTGCGGTCGTCGCGTACCTTGTCTATCGTGTGCAGTCGGTGATGCTGTTTGTCAAAAGACCGACGTTTGACCGCACTTTCATGGGGCTTTCGATCGCCGTGCTCCTCGGCGGGAGCCTGCTCGACAATCATGTGTTCAATATCTACCCCATGTTCTTCTACGCCGCGGCGCTCGCCTTGGCGGAGCATGACCTTGCGGAGCAGACGTAAACCTCCGAAATTTGCCGAAGAAAAGCGGTTGTATGACCGAACTGTTAAATTTATTTTCCTCTTTATAGGAGTATTGCAAAACAGAGGGTGGAATGCTACAATAAGAAAAAAGCGTGTACGGCGGCGCGCGAGCCGCGGCACAGACGCTTCACGTGAAGGAGATATGTAAGAGATGAAAAGCAAGTTTTATCAATGCGCGCATTGCGGCAATATCATTGTGTACGCGGAGAACAAGGGCGTGCCTGTATCCTGCTGCGGAGAGAAGATGAAGGAGCTGATTCCCGGCGCCGTGGAGGCTTCCAAAGAAAAGCATATTCCGGTCGCCGAGGTGCTTGACGGTTGCGTGAAGGTCAACGTCGGCAGTGCGGCGCACCCCATGACCGAGGAACACGGTATCCGTTGGGTATGGCTGGAAACCACGCAGGGAATACAGGTGAAGGAGCTGCGCGCCGGCGAAGCGCCCGTCGCGGTATTTGCGCTTGCCGAAGGGGAGACTGCAACGGCGGTATATGCCTACTGCAATCTGCACGGGCTTTGGTGCGCTGCCCTGTAAGGGCGCGCGGCGTTTCCGAAGGAAATTCATTTTGTTTGACGCGGCGCCAGCCGTGGTATGTGATTGACAGGAGGTGACATGTATGAAGTATGTATGCGAGCTTTGCGGCTGGGAGTACGACCCCGAAGTGGGCGACCCCGACAACGGCATTGAGCCGGGCACCGATTTTGAGGACCTGCCCGATGACTTTGTATGCCCCGTTTGCGGCGCCGCGAAGGATATGTTCAGCGAGGAAGCGTAAGTCGCTTGCGCCTTCTCTCCGACAAAAAGACGGACCGAAACAACAGGGGGCGGGTTTCCGCCCCCGACACAGACCCGCCGCGATATCCGCGGCGGGTTGTTTTTTCGTTTTCTGCGCGGAAGAAAGGAAAAGCGGGAGTTTGCTCCTGCTTTTCTCATACCGATGAATGGCGCTGTCTTTTTTAGGCTCCCTCCGGGAGGGGGCTCCCGCGAAGCGGGTGGAGGAAAGTGAGATTGCTTGCCTCACGCAAGCAGAGATATTTTGCTGCGCAAAGCGATATTTTCACCTTTGGTGAAAGTGATATTTCGGCTTTCAGCCGAAGAGAGATTGTTTGCTGTCGCAGACAGTAATTTTTGGGGACGGGGCTTTTCGGAGGGGAACAGACAGAGCAAAAATCAATTGTCTTTTCTTATAGACTCCTTCCGTCACGGCTGCGCCGTGCTATCTCCCTCGTGGAGGCAAAACGCTGTGCACATTGCTTTATCACCGAGGAGGCTGTAGAAGAGAGCGGCTCGCGCCATGCTCCAGATAGGCGGTCAAGTCAATCGTCATTTCATAAAAGTCCGTTTTATAGGACTTAACATGACGTATCATAGAGGTGCAAACAGGAAAGCGAAAACCTGCCGCAGAAAGGAGAAATAAATGTCAGCAGTTTATATTACCATTGTGGGGTACGAAGATTACTATGGGGAGCGGCCGTTCCGCGTGGGGCACGTTGTCAAGCTCGTCAAGGAGCCGGAGAGGGGACGGGACGGGGAAGCCGTGCGGGTGGAACTGCCGTACATCGATACCATCGGTTATGTGGCGAACAGCGAGGATACCGTTTGCGGCGGCACCTGCAGTGCGGGCAGGATCTATGAGCGGATAGGGAACGCCGCTTTTGCCCGCGTGCTGTTCGTCACGCCTTGCGGCATCATTGCCAAGCTGCTCCTCGCCGACAAAAACCGGGACGCCGAGGGCGACGAGGAGGGGGAGGAGAGTACCCCGGGAGAAAGCGCCGTCACACACCGCGGGCAAAGGCGGAAAAGGGAAGCCGAAGCCGCCGCGGCGGAAGCGAACACGGACGTATAAAACCGCGCGGAGCCGTCCATGACAGGCTCCGCGCGGCATTTTCATGAAAAGACAGAACAAAGAGACAGGAATCAGTTTCCGCCGCCCTTATGCTTGGCGCGCTTATCCAACCGGGTGGCAAGGTAGGTGCCGAGGGTCTGGAACAGCTGAACCAAGGCGATCAGAATGATGACGGCGAAAATCATCACCAGCGTTTTGTAGCGGTAGTACCCGTAATTGATGGCGATTTTACCCAGCCCGCCGCCGCCGATGATACCGCTCATGGCGGTGTAACCGAGAATGGTGGTGATGGCGATGGTGAAGTTGGAGAGCAGGGAGGGAACGCACTCGGGAATCATCACGCGGGTGATGATCTGAAACGGGGTGGCGCCCATGCTCTGCGCGGCTTCCACAATATTGGGGTTCAGCTCCCGCAGGCTGCTTTCTACCAGCCGCGCCACAAACGGAAACGCGGCGATGACCAGCGGGACGATGGAAGCGGTGGTGCCGATGGAGGTACCGACAATGAAGCGGGTCAGGGGAATGACCATAATCATCAGGATCAGAAAGGGAATCGAGCGCAGCAGATTGATGATCACGTTCAGCGTCTGCATCACCGGGCGGGGCAGGGGCAGGATCCCTCCCTTTTCCCCGACGACGAGCAGGACGCCGAGGGGCAGACCGATGATCACCGCGAACAGGGTGGCGAGCACCGTGACATAGACGGTTTCCCACAGGGCGAGCGGGATTTCATCGCGCAGGATCTCAAGCGCCTCCCGCCAGGCGTCGGCTGTAAATACTTTACTCAACATGGTCGGACACATCCTCCACTATCACATCGTTGCTTCGGGACAGATACCTGATGGCGCGCGAAATGGTATCCGGGTCGTCCGGAAAGGACAGGAGCATATTGCCGTACGCCTTCTCGCCGATGCTGCGGGTGGAGGCATACAGAATATTGGCGGCGATCCCCTCGTCGATCGCCATCTGAGTAATCAGAGGGGCGCCTGTCGTGGACGCACCGTTGAAGATCACGCGCAGCACGCGCGCGCCGCTCGAGGGGGGAAGCAACTCGCTGCCCGCGTCGGGGAATACCAGGCGCCGCGCCGCCGCGGATTTCGGCATGGAGAACACGGTCGTAACCTCGCCCTCCTCCGCCACGCGCCCCTCGTCGAGGATTGCCACGCGGTTGCAGATTTCTTCCACCACGCTCATCTGATGGGTAATGACGATCACCGTGATTTTGAGCTTGCGGTTGATGTCGCGGATAAGCTCCAGAATGGCGTGCGTTGTTTTGGGGTCGAGCGCGCTGGTCGCCTCGTCGCACAGCAGGACCCGCGGTTGGGTCGTCAGCGCCCGCGCGATGGCAATGCGCTGCTGTTGTCCGCCGGAGAGCTGCGCCGGGTAGGCGTTCGCTTTGTCCGGCAGCCCCACCACTTCAAGAAGCTCCTGCGCGCGTGCTTTGGCTTCCGCACGTTTCACGCCCGCGAGCAAAAGCGGGAACATGACGTTGGCAAGGCAGGTGCGCTGCATGAGCAGGTTGAAGGACTGAAAAATCATGGTGATGTCGCGCCGCGCCCGTCTAAGTTCCGCGTCCGAGAGCGCGCCCATGTCCTGCCCGTCGATGAGGACTTTTCCCTCCGTCGGTCTTTCCAGCATGTTGATACAGCGCACGAGGGTGCTTTTCCCCGCGCCGCTCATGCCGATGATGCCGTAAATGTCCCCGTCCCGGATGGTGAGGTTGATGTCGCGGAGCGCGTTGACTTCGCCGTCGCCGGAGGAAAAGGTTTTGGAAAGGTGCTGAATTTCGATCATGATGTCTCCTACGCAAGAAAACACATCAGTCATATGGCGATATGCCCGATGTGTTTTACAATGCTATACTGATTTACTTGAGGGGATCAAGGGTGGTCTGCTTGCCGCCGTAAAGCCCCAGCGGCTCCACGTGGATCGCGCCGACCGAAACAATGTGCGTGCCGTTTTCGCTGTTGAAGTCCTCAAGGTAAGGCAGGTGCTGGAAGTAGTTGGCGTCAATCTCGCCGCTTTCCACCACGTTGTTGGGCTGTACGTAATCGGTGAACTCGGTCACGGTCAGGGTGATGTTTCTTGCCGCGAGAATGGTCTTGGCAATTTCCAGAATCTCGGCGTGCGGCGTGGGAGAAGCGGCAACCGTAATCGTGGTGCCGGCAAGCGCGGCGTAATCCAAAGAGGAATCATAACCGTCGCCGGGGTTCTCCACGACGCTGACCACCGCGCCTCCATAGGTAGCGGCGATATAATCGGCAACCTGTCGGCTGTTCAGGGCTGCCAGCAGAGCTTTGATTTTGGGTGCGTTTTCGTTGCCCTGCTTCACTGCAAGAATGTTGGCGTATTTGGAGGCGGAGCCTTCTATCAGCAGCGACTGCTCGGTGGGCTTCAGCCCTGCGTCGATGGCGTAATTGCTGTTGATGATAGCGTAATCAACATCCTGGAGAACACGGGGCAGCTGCGCTGCTTCCACTTCCTTGAACTGGATGTTGTGGGGGTTTTCCACAATGTCGCGGACGGTGGCGGTGATGCCTGCGCCCTCTCTGAGTTTGATGTATCCGTTGGCTTCCAGAAGCAGCAGGGCGCGCGCTTCATTGGTGGTGTCGTTGGGAATGGCGATGGTGATTTGTTTTCCGCAGGAAGCAAAAGCAAACAGCGCGGTCAGCGCCAACACGGCGGAAAGTGCAAAAGCAATGATTCTTTTCATGATGTTCTCCTGTCTCTGTATTTTAGAATATAGTTTGGCTGACTCCCACAAAGGGCAGCCCCGTGAGAGGAACCGTCTTTGTTTTGTCTGTATTCAGCATACACCAAAATCAGCGATTCGTCAAATACAGGAAACGGATAGTCAGATATAGATTGAATCTATACCTCATGTTTTGCGAAAACGGGGCGGTTATTGCAGCGCAGCGGTGTTGCCGTCGTGGGCGCCCAGGTAGCGTTCGATTTCGCTGATGTAGAGCAAGCCCATTTTCGAGAGCACGGCGTTCTTCTTGACGATATATCCCACTTCCATGATGATGTCGCGGTTTTCGCCCTCGCCCGCAAAGGGAACGGCAAGATAATCCTCGCCGTTGAGTTCCTCGCAGATAATGCCGGAGCAAAGGGTATAGCCGTTCAACCCCACCATCAGGTTCAGCATGGAGGCGCGGTCGTTGGCTTTGACCACCCGCTGATACTCCGCTGTGCTGAGGATTTCCTCGGCGAAATAGAAAGAGGCGTTGTCGTCCTGCTCAAAGGAAAGGCAGGGGTAATCCTGCAACTGCCGCATGGTGATTTCCTTTTCTTTCGCCAGCGGGTGTCCGCGCCACAGATAGACATACGGGCGGCAGTCGATCAGGTGGTGAAAGACAAGACCGTTTGAGGAAAGCACCTTGGAGAGCGCCTTGCGGTTGAAGTCGCTCATATAGAGGATCCCGATCTCACTGCGCATATCGCGCACGTCCTCGATGACCTCGCGGGTTTTTGTTTCGCGGATGGCGAACTCATATTCCACGGTGTCGAAGGTCTTGACCATTTCCACGAACGCCTTGACCGCAAAAGAATAGTGCTGCGTCGAGACGCCGAATTTCTTTTTCAGCTTTCCCGCCTTGCCGTATTTCTCAAGCAGCTCCTCATACCCTGCGTACATCTGGCGCGCGTACAGGAGAAATTCCGCGCCGTCGCCCGTCAGGGACACCCCGCGCCCGCCGCGGTTGAAGATCGTGATTCCCAGCTCTCGCTCCAGTTCCTTGACCGCGCTGGTAAGAGACGGTTGAGACACATACAGCACCTCCGCCGCGCGGTTCAGCGCCCCACATTCGGAAATGGTAATGATGTAATGCAGCTGTTGCAGCGTCATGGAACGCACCTCCCTCATTATCAAAAAACGAGGGACATGAGATCCCTCGTAATTCGGTGGTCGGAGTGACAAGATTTGAACTTGCGACCTCTTGGTCCCGAACCAAGCGCTCTACCAAGCTGAGCCACACCCCGAAAAATAATGATGACGATTTGAACTTGCGGTTGCCCTCCCCAGTCGCGCAGTCGTTCTGCACCGGTCGCAGGCTCCCGGTTGGAACTCCCCGCTTTGTGGGGTATCGCGGCGCCAAAACACCGCACCGTGGTGTTTTTGCTTGCTCACCCTTGGTCCCGAACCAAAGGCTCTTGGAAGCTGAGCCACACCCCGAAAAATAATGATGACGATTTGAACTTGCGGTTGCCCT
>CAMEJM010000014.1 GCA_945920215.1 uncultured bacterium | reverse complement strand
GAGATTTACTTAGACGGCGTGCACTCTTTTGAAGCCGCAGAGGACGAAGCCGCCTTCCAAGAGGCTGCCGGGATATTTGCGAAGATTCCGGGCTATAAGGACGCGGACCAAAAGAAAGCGGAAGCACTTGTACATATGGAAAAACTGCCGACATATCAAAAGGCTTGTACAATGCTGCAAGAGGCGCAAACGGAAGTACAGTGTGCGTCAGCCGCCAAGTTGTTTGGGACGCTCGGGGATTACCGGGACGCTGCCGCGCTGCTCCGGCAGGCAACCTCGCGGGCGGAGCAGGTCAAACAAAAGCGCTACAAGACGATATGTGCGAGACTTGACAATGCCCGATTGAGTGCCGAATGCCAAGAGATCATACAAGAATTGAATGACTGGGGTGCCTATCCCGGAGTTGAAGCCACCGTTGTGAGGGCAAAGGAAAAATATGAGGCTCTCAAACATACGGAAGAAGCCTATTTTACCGAGAAACAGATTCGAAAAATACTGGAATTGAAAAAAAGCCCGCAAGGGTGGAGCATTGTCGGCGCAAATGAGAAAAAAATAAGAGCATGCAACGGGGGAGCAATCGTCATTCCGCCGTATGTGAAAGGCAAGCCAATTAAGGCAATTGAATATCGGTCATTCAAGGACTGCGAAGGTTTGACTTCTATCGCCATCCCTGACAGCGTGACGAGCATCGGGGACTGGGCGTTCTCCGGTTGCACGGGCTTGACCTCCATCACCATTCCGGACAGCGTGACGAGCATCGGGAGTGGTGCGTTCTCCCATTGCACGGGCTTGACCTCCATCACCATTCCGGACAGCGTGACGAGCATCGGGAGTGGTGCGTTCTCCCATTGCACGGGCTTGACCTCTATCACCATTCCGGACAGCGTGACGAGCATCGGGATGTATGCGTTCTCCGGTTGCACGGGCTTGACCTCCATCACCATCCCGGACAGCGTGACGAGCATCGGGAATGGTGCGTTCAAGGGTTGCACGGGCTTGACCTCGGTGAATTACAAGGGTACAAAAGCGAAATGGAAAGCCATCTCCAAAGAGAATCACTGGAATGGATGCATCAAGAAAGTTTATTGTACCGACGGGACGATCACCCTTTGATTGATATCACGCCGGGAAACCGGTAACGCCGAGACGGCGCCGCATGACTGCGGCGCCGTCTTTCTGTTGCGGCGGTTCGTGCGGCGCAACAGTCAGAGTACCGTTGCGCCGCATACGCGGATTTGGGTTTTCATTCTGTGACGATAGGGCGATGGCGAAAAGAGGTTTGCGAAAGGAGTTACAGGGAGGCTTTCAGGATGGCGAGAATATCGGCTTCCGAAAGCGGCGCCCATGCTCCGTCCAGTCCTTCGTTCACCGCGATGTGGTGAGCCATTTCTCCGAGGCGGGTTTCGTCGATTCCGACGTCGCGCAGGTGCATCGGAATCCCGAAAGACTCAAACAGCGCATAGGTGGCGGCTATCGTGCGGTCGGCGATCTCCTGCTCCGGCAAAGCGGAATCAATGCCGAAGATGTGCGTGCCGAAGCTGACGAAACGCTCCATGGTTCTGTCGCTCAGAATATGCTTCATCCAACGCGGGGTCAGAACGGCGAGCCCCTCGCCGTGGGTGATGTCATAATAGGCGCTGAGCGCGTGCTCCATGCCGTGGCAGGGCCAGCCCGACGGGCTGTTGCCTATCGAGAGAATGCCGTTGCAGGCAAGCGAGCAGTCCACCATGAATTCGCCTCTCGCGTCGTAATTCTCAGGCTCCCGCAGGGCGATTCCCGCGTTTTTGATCAGACTCTTGATTGCCGCCTCACACATTCCGTCCGTCAGGGCGGAGTGCTTTTCGCAGAAATACTGCTCCATGATGTGGTTGATGGCGTCCGCCGCGCCCGCCGCGGTCTGCTTTTTCGAGACGGAATAGGTGTAGCGCGGGTCGAGAATGGAGGCGACGGGGTAAAGGTGTTCGTCCAGATACCCCACCTTGTCGTTGGTTTCGGTGCGGGAAATCACGCAGGCACTGTCGTATTCCGAGCCGGTTGCCGCGAGGGTCAGGACATCGACCAGCGGCAGGGCTTTTTGGGCTTTGACCTTATAGGTGATCAGATCCCACGGCTCCCCGTCGTACAGGGCGCCCGCGCAGATCGCCTTGGAGCAGTCCAGCACGCTCCCGCCGCCGACGGCAAGAACCGCGTCAATCCCGTGCTCCTTGCAGAGCTTTACTCCCGCGAGAACGCTGGAGGTGTATTTGGGGTTGGGTTCAATGCCGGAAAGCTCGTACACCTCAAAGTCCGCAAGCAGACGTTTCACTTCGTCATACAGACCGATTTTTCGAATGCTTCCGCCCCCGTACGTCAGAAGAATCTTTCGCCCGAGCGGTTTCAGAGCGGCAGGGAGTTGCTCTATGGCGCCTTTGCCGAAAATCAGCTTGGTGGGGGTGCAATAGGTGAAGTTTTCCATACCGTTTGACTCACTTTCTTGTTTGACTGCTTATTTGACCGGCAGTATTATTTTGTTTATTCGGTTTGCGCCGCTTGCCGCTTCAGGCGTTTGCTGCCTTTTTCGACTTGCAGGCATTTCAGATACGCGGCATACGCCGAGGGAATGGCGTAACGGTCGGTGAGCGCCGCGGTGTCCGCGAACACGTAGGCTCCGCCCGGAGCGGGGGAAAGGCTTTTCGGCGCGGTCTGACCTTTTGCGGAGGAGAGGGAGAGCGGCTCTCCGACCGGCAACGCGGTATCGGCAATCATGACCTCATACCCCTGCATTCGCCACTCTACGTGGGTGAAGATATGCTTGGCGGCGCCGAGAGGGGAGATGCGCAAGGGCTCCAGCCCGAGCCCGCGGACAAAACGGAGAAGCTCTGCTTCCTCCGGGGCGCCCTCCAAAGCGGGAAATTCATACAAGCCCGCGAGCAACCCCTTGTCGGGGCGGCGGTGAAGCAGGGTGTGAGAGCCGTCGCGCACGAGCAGGACGGTTCTGTCCTGCACCTTGCGGGGCTTCTTTTTCTCGCGCACGGGGATTCTGTCCGTCAGGCGGTCCAGGTGCGCACGGCAGAAGCCGGCAAGCGGGCAAGAGTCGCATTGCGGGGGCAGGTTGGGGCCGCAGACCGTCGCGCCGATTTCGATGAGCGCCTGATTGTAGTCTCCCGCCTCTTTCTCCGGAATCGCACGGAGGACGGCGGCTTCGTAATCCCGCTTGACTGACGGGTCGAGAATGTTGCGCTCATCGCCCAGTACGCGTGCCAGCACGCGCAGGACGTTGCCGTCCACGGCGGGCGCGGGGACGCCGAAAGCGAAAGAAGCGATTGCCCCGGCGGTATAGGAGCCGACGCCGGGCAGGCGCAGCAGGAGCGAGGGCGAGGAGGGAATTTCGCCGTCGTATTCGTCCACCACCGTTTGCGCCGCTTTTTGCAGGTTGCGCACGCGGGAATAGTAGCCCAAGCCCTCCCACAGCTTGTTGAGCCTGTCGGGCGGACAGGCGGCGAGGGCGCGCACGTCCGGCAGCTCTTCCATGAAGCGCGCGAAATAGGGCTTCACCGCTTCCACGCGCGTCTGCTGCAACATGATTTCCGATACCCATACGCGGTAGGGCGTCGGGTTTTCGCGCCACGGCAGGCGGCGGCGGTTCTGTCTGTACCAGTCAAGGAGGAGCCGCGAAAAATCAGGTAATTGCGGCACCGCCTCGCCGGTGGGGGCGCTGCCCTGTGCAGGGGTGACGCGCGGCGGAGACGTTTTTTGTTTGCTCATCCGAAAAACGCAAAAATCCGGTCAAGGTATTCACCGAGGGACTTGTCGTCCGCGGTGAATAGCTCATGCTTGCATCCTTTCATCAGAATAGGGGTGACGCCGACCTTGGCGGCAAAGGCATCCGTGACGTCGTTTCTGACCTTGCGGTCAAGCGCGGCTTCAAAAATCAGGAGCGGGACTCTGATCCTGTCGGCGCGCTTCATCAGACGGCGGGTGACGCCCAGCGCCTCATAGTACCACCGCCACGAACTGGGGCGGCGCGTGAAAGCAGGGTCCGCGGCGCACTCCTCGCGGTATACGTCGTACCGCGCGCGGGTGTTGCAGGAGGAGCTTTCAAATGAGGCGGGGGCGGAGGGGCGCCCGAGAATCGGCTTTTTGCCCTTACCGAAGAAAAGCGGCGGCGTGCAGATCGCACGCAGCAACCATGCGGGTTTATCCCCCGCATAAGGGGCGATCATCGGGGAGGACAGCACCGCCCGGTCAAAGAGCGTCGGCTCCTGCTCCAAAACCAGCGCGCCGACGGCGCCGCCCATGGAGTGGGAAAAGAGGTACAGCGGCATTCCCGCCGTTTCCTCTCTCGCCCAATTTGCGACCGCCGCGAAATCGTCGGCGTATTGCCGGAAGCGGTCGATGTGGATAGTGGCGGGGTTGTCCGGCGCGGATCTGGCGTGCCCGCGGTGCTCCGGTATAAACACGGTGTATCCCGCCGTGAGGAAATAAAAGGTCAGTTCCCTGTATTTCAGGGCGCTTTCCCCGTAGCCGTGGCAAATGACCACGCCGCCGCGCGGCTGTTCGGGACGGTACGTCTCGACATAGAGAGAGATGCCTCCGGGGCGGGGAAAATAACGGGAAGTACAAGCCTCTTTCAGGCGGGCAAGTATCCGCGGGGCGTTTTCACGCCACGCGGAAGCGGTGAAATAACGCACGACAGCCCCTCCCGGCAATGATTGCTTTGCTCCTGCGGATTTTCAAAAGGCGGCGCGGGAGCGCCGCGCCGTGACTGTTCGGTGATTTGCGTGGGAAAAGTCAGAACTGAACGCCGTTCCAACCCCACTCTTTGGTGGAGGAGTACCGCACATAGACGCGGTCGGCGGGGATGGAAAGCACCTCGTCCACAATCTCGCACAGGCGGGCGGTCAGCTTCTCGCAGTCGGCATGGTCAAGAGAGCCGAACACGTCGACCTCCAGCAGGGCAGCGGGCGCGTTGTCCCCGCCGAACCACAGATGCTCCTGCCCGTGGAAGGACAGCATCAAATACCGTTCGGTCTTGCCGTTGAGACACGTGATGGCTTCTCCCAGACGGGTTTTCAGAATGGTTTCCTGCGTATCGGAGATGGGGCAGGTGGTATACGTGGCGATGTGCGGCATAGGTTTTCTCCTTTCCTGTGAAAAAACGGTGCGGCGCCTTATTTTCTCGGCGGCACGGTGATAATCATCAGTATGCGGCGGTATGCCGCCGCATACTCCGGCGGGCGGGGAGCCCGGCTTGGGTTTGTCAGGGGATCAGGGTGACGGGGGTATCTGCCTCCGCGCAGTCGCGCAGATGAGCGGCAAGGCGTGCGGCGTCCGCGAGGAATTCTTTTTCCCGCAGATAGGTTACCTCATCGAGAAGCGCCTCCGCGCGCGGGGGAGGGGCGTATGCGGCGACGCCGACGGCGCTGAGCAGCTCGGTAAAGCAGCGGCAGGCGCGCATATGGCGCGGCAGTTCCTCCAACACCTCGGCGTACGCGTTCATCTCCTCCGTCGAAAGTGTCAGGGGCGCGGTAAAGGCGCTGCCGGCTGCCGGGGCGGTCACGCCCAAAAGAAACAGGTGGTACGGAAGAAAGGCGTCCGACGAAAAATACAGGGAATCCTCGGCGCCGACGGTCCCGTCGTAGGGGTGCGAGGAAATCTCCACATAGGAGCCGTCCCCCACATTTTCCCGCCCGACAATCAGACCTTCTTCCCCGCGCGGCGCGGTGGGAGAGAGACTGTCGCGCACAAACGGGGACGGGCAGGCGCCCTCGTCCTCGATGCGGTCAAGATAATCCTCCAGTACGGCGCACACGGGGTTTTCCTGCATGACGGTTTCGTAATCCGCAAAAGAAAAGCGCTGCGTCAACAGCAAATTGACATAGGTGACGACGGGCACGGAATAGGAGAGCTGAATTTTGTCCTCCCCCGCGCTGCACAGCACATAGCCGTCCCGCACCAGGTCAAACCACAGCTCCAGCGCGTACCCGTGGGGCAGCTGTCCCTCGTGCTCCTGTGTGAAAATATATCCGCCCTCGTAATCCTCCGTGACGGTATGGCGCATATCGCAGACGATATCCACGCCGAGCGCCGCGGCGCGATCACGGACGTGTATGAAATCCTCCTCCGCGCGCAGGCGTTCGAGAATCTCGCGCCCCCGGTTGCAGGCGTCCTCGTATGTGGTTTTTCGGTATGATTTGAGCATATCCGGAACCTTTCTTTTCAAAACGGATTTTCCGTTTCTTATTGTAACAGATTGCCCCCGCGTTTTCAAGTGGGCAGGGGAGAAGCGCCGCGGCGCAGCGTGGCGATATTCCGCCTGACGGCGGAGTAACATTTTGCCCGGTGGACAAAGTGATATTTGTCTCACGACAAGAGATATTTCGCTTCGCGAAGTGATATTTGCCTGACGGCAAGAGATATTCCGCTTCGCGGAGATAAGGAAAAGTTGATTTTCAATCACCGTCTTCGACTGTTTGCGACAGCAAACAATATCTCTTTGCAAAGCAAAATATCTCTTTCACCGCAGGTGAAAATATCACTGCTTGCGCCGGCAAGCAATCTCGCTTCGGCATAGCCGAAATATCTCTTTCACCGTAGGTGAAAATATCACTGCTTGCGTGAGCCAAGCAACCTTACTTCGCGGCAGAGTACAAGACCTCCCGCAAAGGCTAAACCGAAAAATAAAAACAAGCTGCAAAGCACAGAAAAGAAGCACTTTGCAACTTGTTTGAAGCGATCTTCACTTTTCGCTTGGGCTTGCCGCGGGCAAACCGTCAGGCATACGACTCACGCACGCTCGATCTTTCCGGAACGCAGGCAACGAGAGCAGACATACACGCTCTGACGGTTACCGTTGACAACTGCTTTCACCCGACGGATGTTGGGCTTCCAGGTTCTGTTGGTCTTGCGGTGGGAGTGGGATACAGTGTTGCCGAACACCATGCCCTTGCCGCAAATCTCACACTTTGCCATTTCGAACACCTCCTGAAACATTCGCGTCTCACGACGCCGCTTTTATATCAAATCAATCAATAAATCGCTAAACAGCAGAGGTCATTATATCATAGCCAGCCGGAAAATGCAATACCCAACACAAAAAATATTTTGGGGGACGAACCGGCGGCTTCCCGCAACGGAAGTTACAGGATATAGATTTGTCATAAAGAGGGAATCCGTGAAAGCCGGCTTACGGGTTTTCCCTTTTCTCCAAATACGATTTCAACTCCGACAGCCAATCGGTCTGAATGAAGTCCGCCTGCTTATCCGCAAGCCATCCCCAGCCGAGCGCCGGGTCGTCGGTTAAAGAGACGTCGTCGGTATGACCGGCGGAAATGACGTCTTTCTCGTTGTACACGATGGCGTTGTGCCAGATAAGCAGCCCTCTTTCGTGCATGGAGCGGATATACTCGTCCGACGCGATCTCGTCCGTCTCTTTGTCAAACAGCGCTTCGATACCGATATAACGGATATTTCTCTTTGCCAGTTTTTCGGTGGTCTCGTCCTTGTGCCACGCCATTGTCATATACATCAGATCGGGCGCGTAGGCTTCCACCTCGTCCCACGATTTTTCATCCGCGTAGGTTTTGACGATAACCTGCTTCTCCACGCCCGCCTTGCGGATCTCTTCCGTAATGCCGGGCACGTCCGTCCAGAATTTATCCACATTGATATAGACCTTGTCTTTCAAAAACGCCAGCACCTCCGCCAAGGTGGGGATCCGATAGTGGGTCGGCACGCTGTCGGAATTACGGAGCGTCAACTGCTGTATCTCCTCCGCGGTCATATCGCTCAGATACCGCCCGCATTGAATGAACACCGGTTCCATGCCCGGATGAAACACGAAGTATTTGCCGTCCCGGCTCTTGCTGACGTCGATTTCAACCACGTCCGCGCCCGCATGAACGGCTATCCGATACGCCGCAAGCGTATTGCACGGGATATTGGCTCCGCAAACCCCTCTGTGCGCTGCCAGAAAAGGGCGCCCCAGCGCCTTTCTGTTCTCAAAAATCGAACGATTGAAATCCATATCCGCCCTCCGCCGATGTTTTTGGGTATTATAGCACACTTTTTCGTGCAGGGGAAGTGCTTTGCGCATTTTTTGTCATTCGCGGGGCACCGTGACGGACAGGGGAGGAAAACAGAGGGGAGCAGGGAGGATTCAGACGTGCCTTTTTGCGCCGTCGGCAGAAGAGGGCGGGGCGCGGTGCTGTGCAGTCTCGGACTCCGGCGCGGGGGGAGGCGCGCCTTTGAGCGTGCGCAGCAGGGAAGCCAACGGCACGCACAGGGCGGGCAGAAGCAGCATACCGAACACGCCCATAAGGTGAAGCCCCGCATACATGGCGAGCAGGGTCAGCAGGGGCGGGACCCCGAGGCTGCCGCCGAGCACCCGCGGCTCGGTCAGTTGTCGGATGATGAGCGCCACGCCCCACAGGATCAGCAGCGCCACGCCGCGCCCCGGCACCCCGCTGATAAAGCAAAAAAGGCTCCAGGGCACCAGCACCGTCCCCACGCCGAGGACGGGGAACAGGTCTACCAGCGAGATGAGAAAGGCGAGCAGTACCGCGTACTCCACCCGTATGACCAAAAAGCCGAGGAGCAAGAGGGAAAAGGTGATCGCCATCAAAATCAGATAGGAGCGCAGATATTTCCCCGCCATGCGGAGAATCCCGTTTTTGAGGGAGGTGACCCGCTTTTTCCAACTGTCCGGCAAAAGAGAAAGCATGGCGGCGTTGATGCGCTCCAGATCCAGGCAGAAATAGACGGCGGAGATCAGCGTGACCGCCAGCGCCAGTACAATGCGGGGCACCCCGGAGATCAGCCTGCCGACAAGACCCGGCAGCACTCCTGTCAGAGCGCGGATGGCGCCGCTGATAAACTCCTGCAAGTATGCCACGGCGCGATCCCCGCCGAGTGCGCGCAGGCGCGCCGTCAGGGTTTCCAAGGTCGGCGGCAGGGCGCCGCCCCCGGAGGTCAGAGCCGCGAGCAGCCGTTGCAGCTCCCGCACACCTCGCACGCCGAGCAGAACCACGCCGGCACCGAGCGCCAGAAACGCGGCGAGGACAAACATGAGCCGCAGAACCCGATTGGGAATACAGGTGCCCCTCCCGACCCGCGCCGCGGCGGGGCGCACCAAAAACGCGAGCGCCCAGCCCACGAGGAAGGGCAGGAGCAGCCCGAAAATATATCGGAAAAACAGCCATGCGAGTACCAAGGCGAAGGCAATGCAGAGAAGCCACGCCGCCCAGTCGCGCACATTCTTTTTCGGCTTTCCGTCCATGTTCCGTGCCTCCTTTCCCGTCAGGCATTCCGCTGTCTCCCCGCGCACCGTGCGGGCAACGCGAGGGGGTGCCGTGCCGTATTCCCGCCGCCCGCCGTCATTTAGCGCGTTGGACGGCGCGAACGCTTGTTTTTCGGCTCCACACCGTGAAAATGCTCTCCCGGAAAGACCATGCCACCGCAGTGCGGCGGCCATGCCGGGAGCGCCGGGGGCGCTGCCGCCGGGTCAGAGAATGAAAAACGGTTGACGGCGCGGGAATTTTGATTTAGTATATGTATAGGAATCGCCGATTATCCCGCCACTCAAAAGCGGGAAAAAAGGACGGCGAGACGGAAAGGAACACATACGATGGTCATTATGGAAATGGAGAACGGGGACGTCGTGAAAATCGAGCTTTGCCCGGAATATGCCCCCAAAACCGTTGCGAATTTTGAAAAGCTGGTGAAAGAAGGGTTTTATGACGGTCTGACCTTTCACCGCGTGATAGCGGGCTTTATGATTCAGGGCGGCGACCCCCTCGGGAACGGTATGGGCGGCTCCGATGAGACGATCCCCGGTGAATTTGCCGCCAACGGCTTCCCACAGAACACGTTAAAGCACACCCGCGGCGTGATTTCCATGGCGCGTTCCTCCATGCCGGACTCGGCTTCCAGCCAGTTCTTCATCATGCACGAGGACGCCCCTTACCTTGACGGGCAGTACGCCGCGTTCGGCAGAGTGACGGAGGGTGTGGAGGCGGTGGACCGCATCGCTTCGGTGCAGACCGATCTGCGCGATAAACCCCGCATCCCGCAGGTGATCCGCCGGATGTATCTGGCGTAAGCGGCTCAGAATCCGTATTTTCCCCGGCTGCCGCGGCAGCCGGGGGATTTCTGTATAGTGCGCCGCATTAAACACGCGAATAAGGATTGCAGGTTCTCACACTTCGACACAATTTTTACCGCGCAGCGCATATAATGCAGCGTATGGACGGCAAGGGATAGCACATAGGAGAAGCTACCCCCCGGCGGCTACTGCGCGTTCTCCCGGAAAACCTTTGCTGCAGGAGAGCATAATACGCGTACAAGATATACAAATCACATCCTTGTTTGCCGTCAATTTGCTACAATTTGCATGCGATACGTTAATATAACGTATCAAATGTTTCGAAATATTATTATAATAAACTCAAAGAAAAGTGTAGGCAAGTACGCAGGCGTGCTTTTAAAAAGTGCAGAAGTCGTCCGTTAATGAATGAGCCCCCTCACCGAGGGAGCCATGCGCACGCACCCGCAGCCGGAGTTGCTCCGACATATGGAAGAACGGAAGCATTTGGTAAAAACGCAGAAAATTACGCATTCATGAGTGCGGAATCGTATAAAAACAGTTCTTTCTCCTGCTCCCGGACTTGCAGAAAGCTCTGCAAATTGCGGTATGACGGGTCGTTGTACAATTTGCACAAATCTGTTTTGATGCAGAAACGTATTTTTTCCATTATACGCGACAATCGCGTACATTTGCGTACTGTTTTATATATAATATAGCGCGCGGGAGTGGAGAGTACATATTTTATTCACACTCTACATACTTCTGTATATTGCTTTTTCGTTGCCCGCTTCTGAAGCGGAAGCGGCGCAGGGAAAAAAGTCATATAGATTCATTTTTTGCGAAACCACTGAGAACACAGAGAGGTGTACATCATGAAAAAGAAAAACGGAAAAGTGAGCAGACTCTTCAGCCTTGTCCTTGTCGCGGCAATGCTGATGAGCGCGGTGGTCGCCCTTGGCGTGACCGCGAGCGCAGATGAGTACGTGCCCGGAACGGCAACAGCACTGCCCGGTGGTGCGACTGTTTGGGACGGCACGGTCTCCGAGACTTTGGAGGGCGACGGGGCGGAAGCAACGCCGTATTTGATCCAAACGCCCGGCGACTTTGTCTATTTCCGCAACAACGCGACCGCTGAAACGACAGCGGGCAAGTATTATAAGATTACCGCTGACCTGTATTTCAACGACGTGAATTATGTGGGCGAGGACGGTAGTACGATGAATGCGCTTTCCGCCTTGAGCGGAGGGCAGGTCTTCTCCGGCTACCTTGACGGCGGAGAGTACACTCTTTACAATCTTGTGATTTCTTCTTCGTCCTCAAGCAGTGCAACCAACGCTTTGTTCAATACCATAAACGGCACGGTTGAGAATATGAACCTCCGCGGGCTGAATCTTACGACCCAAGGGACTGCTGCAACCTTTGCCGTATCCTTGACCGACGGAGCTGTCATCAGAAACTGCCATGTGTACGACTCTACGCTGAGCGGAACGACGGTCGGCGGACTTGTGACCTATGCAAGTGTGGCGAGCGCAACGACAGGCGCTACTATCGACAAGTCCTCCTTTGGCGGCGCCATAACAGCGACCTCCACGTGCGGTGGTATTTTGGGTTGTTCCAATTCTTCTTTGGGTATTTTTACTATTACCGATTGCGTGAATACGGCGAATATCACCTCTACGGCGGCAAGATTGGGCGGCATTGTCGGTGACATATCCAACGGCGACTCTGCATTTATTAACAAAGTTACCGTTCAGGGGTGCCGCAACACCGGGGCTCTCACCACGACTACGACCGCTGCAGACGGTCAGGTGGGCGGCATTATCGGTTATACAAATCGCATAAAGACCTTCACAATCAGTGAATGCGAAAACACCGGTACCATTGATGCGGGCGCTGCTGCAACGGTGGGTGGTATATTGGCATACGCGGGCAACGGAGGCGGCACGGATACAACAATTGTGATGACCGACTGCGTCAACCGCGCCAATGTCACTGCGGGAAGCAACGTAGGCGGTCTGATCGGTAGGGCAACCGGCATCAAACCGGCAATTAAGATAACCAACTGCGCCAACTTCGGTCATATCAGCGGCGCGGATTACGTGGGCGGTTTTTGTGGTTATCTCAGCGGGCAGGCTTGGGCCGCGATCGACCCTGTGGTAAATAACTGCGCCAATTACGGCAACGTGACGGCGAGCGGCAGTTATGCCGGTTTGTTTGCCGGGTATTTGGAAAGCGCTTACGGTTCCGCTGCGCTGACGTTTAACAACGGCATTCTCATGGGTACCGTTACGGCAACAGACTATGCAGCTGCGGTCATCGGCTGTGCGAAACTCTCTCAAGGCAACAAATCTTCCTATAACATTGCTTTCAAGAATTCGTATATGAAAGCGGACCTGTCCGTTTCGAAGGCAGGCGGCAGAGTGGCGATCTTCTCTCCTTCAAGCCTAGTAAGTTCGAAGACTGTTGTATACAATCTTAATACCACTGACAGTTCGTTCCTTGTGACGGCAACCGTGAAAGGAACAGCACAGGAGAGCGTCTACTCCGCATATGATACGACAGGAACCGGTTATACCACAGTGCTGACCACGGGTAACGCATCGGATCTGACCGACGGGACGGTGCTCGGCAAGCTGAATACATACGCCAAAGCAAATGGTTATGCACCTTGGGTGCAGGGAACCACTGCTCCCGAGCAGATGACCTTTGCGCTGGCTCTCTCCGGTGCGACCCTGTCGCTCGGCGGTGAGATGACGCTGAACATGAAGCTTGCTGCGGCGAAGATGCCCAGTGTGGACGGCGCGACCGTTGCACTCAAGGACAATTTGGGCAACACCTTTGCGGGAGTGCTGAATGAAACCGAGGGCTACTACACCTTTGTGGTAGGCGGCATCAGTGCAGCTGACATGGCAGAGCTCCGTGACTATCACCTTGCAGTAACTGTGAACGAAATTACCTATGAGTCGCTTGTGATCAAAGCTTACTCTCCGATGGCTTACGCACAACGTATGTACAACGGCGGCACCGCCGCTTTACAGAAGCTGCTGATCGGCATGGTGGGATATGTGGACGCCGCACAGATCAACAGATACGGCTCCTCCACCGCGATTGCGGACTTCATAGCTGCGACCGGTTATGAGGGCACCATTGACGTCAGCGGATACAATGCCTCTAAAATGACGCTTTCGGGCGTATCTGCGGCTGACCTCAACACATACGTGACGGTGGCTGCCAACTTGGACAGCAGCGTGAACATGGTGCTGAAGCTGAAAGAAGGTCAGAGCGCGGCGAAACTGAGAGTCACTGTTGACGACCAGAATTACGATTACGAGTTTGTAGACGGCGAAGCGACCGTGACCGACCTGCACGCAGGGATGCTGCTCAACGAGCTGACCTTGGCGCTGCTTGACAGCGACGGCAATTCGCTGGCAACCGGGACTTATTCCGTCGGTAACTTCCTCGCACTCTATCTCAATGACGAGTACACCGTCGAAGTTCAGAATCTTGCAAAAGCAGCCGCCATTTATATGTACGCTGTCAGAGCGTATGCAATGCAGTAAAACGGGAAAGGGGAAACAGAGATGAAAGATATGAAGAATACTCCCGATTATACGACCCCTGTGGTAGAGATCATTGCGTTTGACGCACAGGATGTGATCGCCACCAGCGAACCCACAATCGAAAAAATTCAGACTCTGCCGATCGACAACTTCTGATTGCCCGTACGGCGGAAATCTGAAAACGCAAATTGAATCTCTCAAATGGAAAATCTCAAATGAGGAAACTCAGATGAGAAACCCAACAGGGCTGCGCCTTTAGCGGAGTAGCGATAGTGATTATCGCTACTCCGCAACTATATTTGCCTTACGGCAAGTGATATGCCTGTCGGCGTGATATTCTGCTAACGCAAAGTGATATTTTCCCTGTCGGGGAAGTTAAGGCAAATATAATATCACTTTGACTGAAAGTCAAAATATAACGCAAGCTCTTTGCATAACACTTTTAGCCGCAAGGCTAAAAATATAACTTAACGCAATAGTCTTTTGTGGACAAAAAAGCACACTACGTTTCGCGACTGCGAAGTATAGTGTGCTATATTTTATTTATTACTAAAATCCCTATGGAAACTGCGGTTTTGCCGCCCCTCTTTTTCATTGTTTTCCATAGGCTCCCTCCCTCGATAATGGAGGCAAAGAGAGCGCCGCGCATATCGTTTTCTCGATGAGGGAGGCTGACGTGGCTCCCTCCGGGGGGGCTAAGATAGACCCAAGAAATCCCGGTGTGGATACGTTGCATTTCGTTTGAATATCCGGGTTTGCTTCGTATAAGGAAAAGAAACAGAATTGCGCAGCACCGGCGTGAGGGTAACTGAGCCGATACTGCGCAAATGGTTATGAGGCTTATGAAAAATAAATGCGGGTGATCACCACGGGGGTCAGAGGCTTGCCGCCTTTGCCTTCGCTGAGATCCGTCTGAACGGCGGCAATCTTATCAAGGGTCTCCCAGTACTTCTCGTCGTCTACGATCCTGCCGAACGCGGCATATTCGCCGTCAAGGTGAGGGGAATCCTTATGCACGATAAAGAACTGACTGGAAGCGCTGTTATAATCGTTGCTTCGCGCCATCGAAATGGTGCCGCGTTTGTGGGTCATAGGGTTGGTATAACCGTTGCTTGCAAATTCTCCCGTGACGGTATTGGGGGAGCCGCCGGTACCGTTCCCGAGGGGGTCGCCGCCCTGAACCATAAAACCCGGGATAACACGGTGGAAAGTAAGACCGTTATAGAAGCCTTGGCTGACAAGCTTCTGAAAATTTGCCACCGTCATGGGGGCATATCTGGGAAACAGCTCAATCCGCATTTCCCCGTAGTCCTGCACCTCGATGGTGACGAAGTTGGAATAGGTGGGGGCGGGTTCCTTTTTGCCGCAGGCGGCAAAAGACAGAAGCGCCGCCAACGCAAGGACAGCGCCGAGCAAGAGGGCAGTCACACGTTTCATGACAGGTCTCCTTGAATGAGCAGATTGGTTGATTATTGGAATGGAGACATAAAAAGTGAGACTGATAGAAAACTATGTTCTCGCTATTTATGTAAAGGTTAGGTATATAATGCTCACTTTATGGGATGCAATTCATTTTCTCTTTCTTTCAAAGTTTTGCAGGATGAAATAAGCATTCTTCTGATGACCCCGCAATCGTTGATAAGTCTTTTGTATTCTTCGCTACTTAAATAGCCTGTTTCAAATAAAAGCTGTAGCCAATACTCACTTTCAAAACATTCTTTGAGTGCAATTTCAAGTTTGGCAATAAAATCAGCAGCGCTGTGAGCATAATGCGCCTCGTGAATATTTGCACCGATACTTGTACCGGAACGCAAAAGCTGGTTTGTCAACACGTTTTCTCTTTTGCTTTCCTTAATTTCACGAATCGATACAACAATGTTTTTGGCAAACTCTTTTGTTTTCTTTATTAAAATGCTCTCACTCATTGCACACCATTATAGTTATGGATAACATAATTTCTTCTGCGCTTATGCTCTAAACAAAGAGAGATTGCTTTGCAAGCAGTGATCATTTCACCTACGGTGAAAGAGATATTTCGGCTGCGCCGAAGTGATATTTTGCTTTGCAAAACGATATTTTCGCCTTGCGGCGAAAGAGATATTATATTTGCCTGAACTTCGCCGACAGGCGAAATATCACTCCACGAAGTGGAATATCACGCCGACAGGCATCTTACTTGCCGTCAGGCAAATATAGTTGCACAGCGCGCACGATTCGACTGTACTATTCTTTCGTCGTCATATCCGTATCGTGCGCTTGCTGTGCGATGACATTCATGTCATCTTCGTCGTCCGCGCCGGAAACCGAATCAAATGCCGGCGCCATACGGCGGCGGTTGAACTCCGCGCGTTTCATGCGCGTATGGTGTACCATGGTCAGCGTCCCGCAGAAGACAATAGACAGATAAGAGGAGAAAGAGCGGGAGAGCAGCATGGAGAAGAAGCAGAGATTCTCCTGCCCCGGCATAAAGGTATCGAAGACGTTGATATACAGTGTTTCGGCGATACCGACCCCGCCGGGCAGCGGAATGGCAGAGGCGCCGACCGTGCAGTAGAGCTGCATGGAAATGATCTCAAAGAAAGGAATCTGGTCCATCCCCATCGCGCGCAGCACGAAGAAAGTAATCGGCGCCAGAATGACGCGTTGCATAATGCCGTTAAAAAGCAGGCAGGGAAGAAGCCAACGATGCTTGCGGACAATGGAAAACGCATCGCGGTAGTTGGTTACCGCGGCGCGGAAAGAAGCGACTCGCTCCTCTTTGTTCTTGAAAATGTGCAGTTTCGCAAGCAGCCCGATCACCACGTCGCCAAGCCAAAAGACCACGCGGCGGGAAAACATACAAATCAGGCAAACGATGATGAGGATGGCATGGAAGCCCATACCGATCAGCACGCACGCCTTTTCCATGCCCGAAAAACTGATGAAGAAGCCGGGGCGGATGAGAAAGGCGATTCCGGCAACGGCAAGCAAGCCGATGGTATAAATGGTGACGTTCAGCACCAGAACCGCGGTGGAAAGCGAAAGGGGAACGCCGCTTTTGGTCATATAGTATGCCGCCGCGGGCTGACCGCCTGTGGCGGACGGAGTAATGGCGGAGAAGTAAATATCGGAGGAAGCGTACACCATGGACTGGCGCACCGAACGGGGGTACTTGACCGCGCGGCACAAAACCCACAGATTCATGGTTTCAAACATCACGGAAGCGACCATGCAGAGGGCAGCGGGGAGAAACCACCACCAGTTCAGGTCCGCGAAATACGCCGCCTTGATCGGGTGGTTTTTATCATAGATACTGTTGAACAGATATATGATGGTGAATGTCAGAATGGCAACGCTGAACAGAATATTCAACATCTGAGAGCGTGCCGACAACATTTTTTCGGCTTTGTTGCGCTTCTTCGCGCTTTTCATCTTTGCCATCATGTGCCTTTCTTTCGCAGAGCATTGGTTCACGCCTGTGCGCGCACAGGCACGCGTGGGCATAAAACTACATGATATATATTATATTGTTGCTATTGTAGCATAAACGGAAAACGTTTGCAACCTCTTATGCAAATATTTTGCTTGGCAAGTGGTAGAAATATGGCGGGAAGAAACAGGAAAACACCCCAAAAATAAACAAAACCCCCCACTTTTTCCCCGAAAAAGCGGGGCGGTGAGGAGTGTTCAGAGGCAGAAAAGCCGAGCGGGCGCCGCGGAGGCGGGATCACAGGCGCAGATATGCAAGCAGCTCGTCCAGGCAGGCGGGCGGAACCAGCGCCGCCAGCGCCGCCTTATCCTTTGCGGCAACCGCCTCCCGCACGCGGGTGGAGCTGACCGAGGTCAGGGCGGGGTCCGCCCGGACAAGCCGCGTGGGGATCCCCGCGCGGGCAAGATTGAATGCGGCGATTTCGTTTTCGTAGGCAAGGTCCCGCTCGTCACGGTAGCCGCGCAACAGCAAGGTGTAGCCGTGCGCTTTGGCAAAATCCGCCGTGTAGCCGTCCGAGACGACTACATCCGTGCCCGCGCGGGGGGCGACGGCGAGTTCGATCAGGCGCAGGCGCAGGGAAAGGGGAAGCAGACAGGTTTTTTCGGCGTTGACAAACACGCCGACAGATACCTGCGGGTATTCCGCGGCGGCGCGTTCGATCAGGTCAAGGTGCCCCCTTGTGATGGGGTCAAAGGTGCCGGCGATCAATACTTTTTCGCTCATATCACGGCTCCTCTTTGAGACGAAGAATGGTAATATAGGTAATGCTGTACCTTGCGGCTTTCACAAGTTCAAAGCGGGCTGCCAACTCCGGCTGCCCCGCGAAAATGTCTTCCTCTCCGCTCTCGCACACGAAAAGACAGCCGGGCGCGGCAATCCCCGCTTGCAGGATGCGCGCCAGCGCGTCCCCGACACAGTGCAACGCATACGGCGGGTCGATGAAGATCAAGTCCCATGTATCGCGCCCGCCCGCCTTGCGGATATAGGAGCGATAGTCGGAGATCAGATAGCGGCAGGAGGAGAAAAAGCCTGTTTTTACAGCGTTCTCCTTGACCACTGCCATTGCCGCGGGCGCCGCATCCACAAACATGGCGCTCACCGCGCCGCGGGACATGGCCTCCAAGCCGAGCTGTCCGCTGCCCGCGAACAGATCCAGTACCCGCCGCCCGGCAAGGTCGAATTGCAGGGAGGAAAAGACGGCTTCTTTCACCCGCTCCGAGGTGGGACGGGTGGCGTCCCCCTCCAAGGTATTCAGGCGCACGCCTTTGGCGCTGCCGGTGACAATCCGCATCATTGTGTTTCGTCCTTTCCGTGGTAGAATTGCCATACGCGCGCTGCGTCCTTTTCGCTTACGCCCGCGGCGCGCATTTCTTCCTCGCTGGCTTCACGCAAGCGGGAAACGGGCATACAGGCGAGCAGTTTTTTCGCCTTGGCGGCTCCCACGCCGGGAATATCCTCAAGGGAGGAGCGGCGCAGGGTTTTGCGCTTGGCGTTCATGACCGAGCGCACCGCGATACGGTGTACTTCTTCCTGCAATTTATAGAGATAGACATAGACGGCTTGCTCCCCCGCGACCGAAAGCTCCCGCTTCCCGTCGGTGAGCGCGCGGGTCTTGTGGTAGTCGTCTTTCATCATGCCGAAGAGGGGGATTTCGAGCCCCATCTCCCGCAGAACCCCCCGGACGGCGTTCACCTGTCCGACGCCCCCGTCCAGCAAAATCAGATCGGGCGCCGTGCCGAGAGAGGGGCTGCCGTCCCCGATATGGGAGAGGCGGCGGGTCAGGGCTTCCCGCATGGCGCCGCAGTCGTCCACGCCGGAGAGGGTTTTCATGCGGAAGGTGCGGTAATCGCTGTTTTTGAATTTTGTGCCCTCCGTGACCGCCATGGCGGCGGTGATATACTCTTCTCCGATTTCGGAGATGTCGTACGCTTCGACGCGCATCGGCGGCGCGGAAAGCCCCAGCAGAGAAGCAAGGGTGGTCATTACGGAATTTTCACGCTCGGTTTCGGTACGCCACAGCGCCGCGCGCTCCCGCGCGTTGGTGAGCGCCATGTCGGCGAGGTGCCGCAATTTCCCGCGCCGCGGGGTGCAGACACGCACGCGCCGCCCCGCCTGTGCGGAGAGGTAATCCGAGAGCAGGGAGTATTCGCTTTCTTCCAGTTCAAAGGCAAGCAGAACCTCGGGCGGCGGGCAGTCGGCGCCGTCGTAGAACCCGGTCAGGAGCGCCGGGAGATCCTCGGTTTCGGCGAGGGCGGCGGCGGAGAACAGAAACTCGCTTTTCTTCTGCAATTTCCCGTCGCGCACTGTCAGGACCGCAAGCACGCCGCAAAGCTCGTCCTGCCACAGAGCAAAGACGTCGCGGTTTTCATGCGCGTCCCCCACCACCTTCTGTTTGTCGGAGAGCCTTGCAAGGGCGCGGGCGGCGTCCCGGTAATGCGCGGCAAGCTCATACTGCTCGGCTTCCGCCGCCTGCGCCATGGAAGCGGTCAGCAGTTCCTCTGTTTCGCGCACGTTGCCCGCAAGAACCCCCTCCGCAGCGCGGACAAGGGAGGCGTACCGCCCGGTTTCCACCCCGCCGGCGCAGGGCGCGACGCACCGCCCCATCTGGGCATAGAGACAGGGGCGCTCCCGTCCGATGTCACGCGGGAACACCCGGCGGCAGGTGGGGAGGGCGAAAATGCGGTTGACGGTATCCGCCGCTTCATGCGCCGCGGCGGACGAGGCGTACGGGCCGTAATACTTCCCGCCGTCGCTGACCCGCTGGCGGGTGACGATCACCCGCGGATAGGCTTCATTCGTGACCTTGATATAGGGATAGGACTTTGCGTCCTTGAGGCGGATGTTGTAGTGCGGGGCGTGCTTTTTGATCAGCGTGTTTTCCAGCGTGAGCGCTTCCATTTCACCGTCGCATACGATATAATCGAAGTCCGCCACATGGGAAACCATTTTACGGGTTTTGTATTGCTCCGGCACGCCGTTGAAATAGGAACTGACGCGGTTGCGGAGCTTCCGGGATTTCCCGACGTAGATGATCTCGCCCTCGGGGTTCTTCATCAGATATACGCCCGGCAACAGGGGCAGGGAAGCCGCCTTTTGCCGCAGCTCTGTCAGGTGTGGATTCATGGCGCCTCCTTTGCTTCGGGTCGTCCCGCGGTGTTCATTGCTTGCCGCAATGTGTTTCTTTCATTGTAGCATTCCCCGCCTGCCTTGTCAATTTGCAAAGCAAAACGCCGCGGACGTACCGCGGCGTATATACCGGCATGAGGGATGGCGACAGGGGAAGTGCGCCTCCCGGCAAATCAGTCGGCGAGCTTGTTGTGGAGCAGGTCGATCAAACCGTCGAGCGCGGCTTTTTCATCGGCGCCGTCGGCAATCAAGGTAACCGTCTCGCCTTGGCGAATGCCCATAGACAACACGCCGAGCAGACTTTTGGCATTGACTTTGCGGTCGCCCTTTTCGACCCAGATAGTGCTTTGGAACGAACACGCCTGCTGAATGAAGAAAGAAGCGGGGCTGGCGTGCAGCCCGATGGGATTGGTTATTTCAACATTACGGGTGATCATTTTTGATTGCTCCTTATTCGGAAATAGGAAAATCGGATAATTATCAGTCTAAGTTTAGCACAGCACCCAACGCAAAATCAACCGTAAGATAAACTACGGTACAAAAATCGTCGTTTTGCGCAATGTGAAATAAAAAGGAAAAATTCAACTGTGCATTTTTAACAACATCATATGCGGCAAAACAGCAGGATATGACACCCACGGGAATGCGCGGGAAACATCCGAAAAAGCGTAGCGGAGACAGGGAAAAAGGGGATCGCCGCCGCCACTGCTCCCCTTGATTTGACACGGCAGATATGCTATACTCATCTCATAAAAAACGGCGACCGCCCACGGGCGGGGGAGCCGCCGCCCCAAAACGGGGCGGAAACCGGGGGAGGATCCTATGCCTGCACTGACGCATCCGTTCGCTTTGACGTTCGCTTTGCAAAGATCGGTCTTATATCTTGCCGTGGCGGGGGCTGTGGCGGTGATTGCCGTTGTATGGGCGGTCACGGTGCTTATCCTGCGCCGCCGCCATGACCGCGCGCTGGAGGACGAGGTGCGACGCGAGCTCGATCCGCCTAAGCCGCAGGAGATGAGCGCCGACGTGCGCGTGGTCCCGCAGGAGGAATTACCGCCCGAAAGGCCGACGGTGTTCATGCCTGTGCCCGGCACGCTTTCCAACATGGTGAGCTTCGTGGAGGAAGCAAGGGACGGGGTCAGCGTGCGCAGCTGTGTGCGCGCGGAGGACGCGGACGCTCTGCTCTCCGACGAAAAAGCGAACAATCTTTGCGCCGTGGTATTCCGCGACGGGGCGCCGGAGCAGGAGATCCGCGCTTTCATTTATACCGACGTGCTGTCCGACAGTTTTTCTCCGTATTCTTATGTGGACCTGAGTATCCTCAGAAAGCAGGGGTTGATAGGCGAGACTGTCAGCGCCGTGACGGTGGAGGCGCGCGGGGTGCTGCGCAAGCCGCTGATGGTGGCGGCGGACGATTTTTCACTCACTGCGGTGAAGATGCTCTCCCTGACCGGGGGCAGAGCGGTAAAACTCAGGTACGGGTCGTCCCGTTGATTGTTTTTTCCGAAAAATCAAAACAGAAGCCGGGGAACCGCCCGGCTTTTTGTATATGTACCGGCGGCGTTTTTACGGAAAAAAACGGGGATATTGCCGTCGCACGCCTGTGTTAAGAAGGCGCCGCGCGGGGGACAATAAAAGCAGAGCGAAGGCGTCGGATCAGGCGCGGGAGTTGACAAGAAACAGAATACAAACTATAATGTAGATAGCGGATAAGAAGCAAACGTAACCGCGGCAAACCGCCGCGCAAATCGAGTGCAAAAGGATGTCATACATGAATTACGATACAGAGTCGGGCGTTACCGCCACTTTGGAGCGACAAAATACAGAGGCGGACTCCGCCGCCGGGGAACAGGAGAAAACCGTGGCAGAGGCAGGACAAGCGCAGGAGGGCGATCGGGAGAACGACACCGCGGCTGACCGCGAGGCAAAGCGGCTTTCCGAGAGCGAGGCGGCACAGCGTGCCGAGACCGAAGCGTTTATCAACGCGCTTCCCTACACCTACCGCAAAAAGCCTTTCTATGCATTTTTCAAGCGGCTGACGGATATCATTCTGTCCGGGCTGCTGTTGCTTGTTATCTGGCCGGTGTATATCGTCATCGCCATTCTGATCAAGCATGACGACGGCGGAAAGGTCTTTTACAGCCACAAGCGTATCGGGCGAGGCGGAAAGGTCATTTATATCCACAAGTTCCGCAGTATGAAGAAAAACGCCGATCAGCTTGCCTCCATGCTCACGCCGGAGCAACTGCATCAGTACCATACGGAATACAAGATCGACAACGACCCCCGTATCACCAAAATCGGGAATGTGCTCCGCCGTACCAGTCTGGACGAGCTGCCGCAGATATGGGATGTTTTCACCGGACGGCTGTCCCTTATCGGTCCCCGCCCCGTTGTCGAAGAGGAAACGCAACAGTATTTTAACAAGCGCGACGTATTTTTATCCGTCAAACCCGGGCTCACCGGTTATTGGCAGGCGTATGCCCGCAATGACGTGGGATATGCCGAGGGAAAACGCCAGGAGATGGAGTTGTACTATGCGCAGAACCGCTCTTTCCTGCTGGACGTTAAGATCTTTTTCAAGACCATTTCTTCGGTGCTGAAAGGGAAAGGCGCAAAATAAAAAAAGGATTCCGGGGTGCCGCAAGCGCCCCGGTTTTTGATTTCTCCGGAAACAATCGCCGCAGTGCGCATCCTGCCCGTGCTGACACGTTGCCGACCGCGGTGTGGCAAGAGGTGTTGACAAATCTTGTATAGAATGATAAAATCAGTTATACTATTTTGATAGAACCATGCAATGAATCTGCCGTACACAGTACGGTGAAAGATAGACGTATATGCGGTGTGGCGGACAGCCAACCGCCCCCTCGGAGGGGTATTCCGCTTCATCTCTCTTTACGGATAACGGAGAATATGGAAAAGAGACAGATTTATACCGAACTGATCGCGGCGGTCAACCATGTGCTGCATGGCACCGCGCTGCCTGCACATATACATTGGGGGCGCCTGATCGAGCTGGCGCAGCGCCACCGACTGACGGGCTTTGTGTACCGCTGCATTTCCGGGCGCAACGACGTTTCCCCCGCGCAGATACAACAGATTGAAACCATTTATTTCACCGCAGTGGGCGACCACATCCGGCAGGAGCATTATGCCCGGGCGCTCTTTGAGGAACTGCACCGGCGCGAGATCCGCTATATGCCCATGCGCGGTTGGTGTATGCGCGCTCTGTACCCGGAGCCGACATGGCGCACCTCCGGCGATCTGGAACTGCTGTGCGATGCGGAAAAACTGGAGGAACTGGGAGAAATCCTGTCCGGCTACGGCTTTCACTGCGTTGCCGTAACCGAGACCGAGGCGGTCTGGGCGCTGGATCATGTGCGTATCATACTGCACACCGCACTGATACCCATATCGGAGGCGGTCACCGCTTATTTCGGCGATGCGTGGGAGCGCTTCCTAACCGACGACGGCGTGGAATACCGCATGACGGACGAGGATTACTGCCTGTATATACTGACCCAGCTCAGCTATCTGATGGTGATCGACCGGATCAGCATCCGCATGATCCTGGACCTGTACGTGTACCGGAATGCCAAGCCGAACCTCGACCGCGGGAAGCTGGAGGCCGAGCTTGAAAAACTGGGGATCCTGCGCTTTGCGCATGCGATAGAGGCTTTGTGCGAGGTGTGGTTCGGCGGCGCGGAGCAGACCGACGACCTCATGCTGCTCGGCAGTTACATCGCCTCCAACAGCGCATACACCGCAGACGCGGACGATTCCAAGAAGCGCCGCATTTATGTAATTTTCCCGCCTTATCATGTGATGAAGCGGCGGTACCCGGTACTGCGCCTTTGCCCCGTTCTGCTCCCTGTGTTTTGGGCGGTGCGCGGGTTCGCCTGCATTTTCTCACGCCACCGCGACAAGATACGGCGCGAGGGCGGCAGAGAGGCAACGCTGAGAAGCGTCAAGACGCGCGAACGCGTTTGCAGTATCACGGGGCTTGACCTCGGCGGCACAAATACGGAAAAATGAAACGCAGGTATGCGCCTGCCTTTCAAGCAATTTACAATGACAGCGGGAGGCTCCCCGCTGTCATTCTTTATTCACAAAAAAGTGATTGACAAAACATAAACTCCCATTATAATATTTATCACTATATAGAAAAAGACATCGGTTGTGCCATACCGACGCGAAAGGTGTGATGAAAGATGGCAAAAAAGCAATTCAAGACAGAATCCAAAAAGCTCTTGGACATGATGATCAATTCGATCTACACGCATAAGGAAATCTTCCTGCGTGAACTCATTTCCAATGCAAGCGACGCGGTGGATAAGCTCTATTACCGTTCTCTGACGGATAACGGAGTGATCCTTACGCGCGGGGATTACGAAATCCGTATTACCCCCGACAAAGAGGCGCGCACCCTGACCATTGCCGACAACGGCTGCGGCATGACGCGCGAGGAACTTGAAAACAACCTCGGCACCATTGCGAAGAGCGGTTCGTTCGATTTCAAGCGGACCGAGGGCGAGCAGAGCGAGGTGGACATTATCGGGCAGTTCGGCGTGGGCTTCTACTCTGCGTTCATGGTCAGCGACCGCATCACGGTGGAGAGCCGCTCATGGGGCGCCGACGAGGCATGGCGCTGGGTTTCCGAGGGCGTGGACGGATATGTGATCGAGCCCTGTGAAAAGGAAACCAACGGCACGGTGATCACCCTGCACATCAAGCCGGACGGCGACGATGAGAAGTACGGCGAGTATCTGGACGAATGGCGCATTGAAGAGCTGGTGAAGAAGTACAGTGACTATATCCGCTATCCGATCCGTATGCTGACCTCCCGCGAACAGCTCAAAGAGGGCAGCAAGGACGAATATGAGACGGTGACCGAGGACAAGACCCTCAACAGCATGGTGCCGCTGTGGAAGAAGCAGCAGAGCGAGGTGACCGACGAGGAATACGCGGCATTCTACCGCGAAAAGTTTTTTGACTGGGAGGCGCCCGCCAAGGTGATCCGCCAGAAGTCCGAGGGCACCGCGACCTTTGAGGCGCTTCTGTTTATCCCCGCGCACGCGCCCTATAACTTCTACACCAAAGACTACGAAAAGGGCTTGCAGCTTTATTCAAACGGCGTGATGATCATGGACAAGTGCAAGGACCTGCTTCCGGATTATTACAGCTTTGTCCACGGCTTGGTGGACAGCGCCGACCTGACCCTGAATATTTCGCGCGAGACGCTTCAGCATGACCGCCAGCTGCGCGTTATCGCCAAGGCGGTGGAAAAGAAGATTACCGCGGAGCTGACCAAGATGCTCGAGAGCGAACGCGAGAAGTACGAGGCGTTCTGGAGAGCGTTCGGAATGCAGCTCAAGTACGGCGTGTACGCCGACTATGGCGCGCATAAGGACACGCTTCAGGATCTGCTCCTGTTCCGCAGCTCGAATGAGGGGAAATATGTGACGCTTGCCGAGTATACGGAGCGCGTCAAAGAGGGGCAGAACAAGATATATTATGCCTGCGGGGAGACCGCGGAGAAGATCGCCCGCCTGCCGCAGGTGGAATCCGTCAAGTCGAAAGGGTATGAGGTACTCTATCTGACAGACGACATTGACGAGTTTGCCGTCAAGATGCTGCGCGAGTACAAGGACAAGCAGTTCTCCAATGTATGCACCGACGCCCTCGACATCGCCTCCGATGAGGAAAAGGAAACCGTCAAGGAGGAAAACACCAAGAACGAGGAAATCCTGAAATTCATGAAGGACAGCATCGGCGACGCGGTCAAGGCGGTGCGCTTTGCCAATACGCTGGGCGATCACGCCGTGGGGCTTTCCACCGAGGGCGAGCTGTCTCTGGAGATGGAGCGGGTGTTGAGCAAGATGCCCGGCAACGAGCAGGGAGCGCCCAAGGCGCAGACCGTGCTGGAGATCAATCTGTCTCACCCCATCGCCGCCAAGGTCAAGGAGTTGTACGTCACCGACCGCGATCGGCTGGCAAACTACGCCAAGATTCTGTGGGCGCAGGCGCGCCTTGTCAGCGGTATGGGCGTGGACGACCCCGCCGCATACAGTGATTTGGTATGCAACCTGATGGTATAACAGTTTTTCACGGTATTCAGCGGCGCAGCAAAGGTATTTGCTGCGCCGCAACTTTCTATTTGCGAACGCTGCCGCAGAGGCGGCTTGCGCTTGACAAGGGGCGGTCAGGTCACTATAATGAGAGAGTAACATTGATTTATCAAAGGCTTCAGAGGAGGCAACCATGGAAAGAACATACATCCGCGACATGACGCCCGGTAACCGTTACCGTATTTCCGGCTTTGTGGACGCGATCCGTCAGATGCGCTGGGGCGCGTTTGTGGTCCTGCGCGACATTACCGGCAAGGTGCAGGTCACCTTTGACAAAGAGAAATTCCCGGAGATTGTGAATGTCACCGCGCATTCCGTCATGACGGTGGAGGGAATCCTGAACGCCAACCCGTCCGTCAAGCTGGGCGGCAAGGAAGTGGCGCCCGACACCATGAAGGTGGAATCCATGGCGGAGGCGCTGCCCATTGCGGACGATTCCGAAATCGATTCCCGCATGGACTATCGCTGGATCGACCTGCGCCGTGAGCAGAACCAACTCATGATGAAAGTGCAAACCACGCTGACCGCCGCCATGCGTGAGTTCCTTTTGCAGCACAACTTCATTGAGATTCACACCCCCAAGCTCATTGCGGCGGCTTCCGAGTCCGGCTCCGATGTCTTTGAGGTGAAGTATTTCGATACTAAGGCGTATCTGGCGCAATCCCCCCAGTTCTACAAGCAGATGGCGATGGCAGCCGGCTTGGAGCGCATTTTCGAGACGGGTCCCGTATTCCGTGCCGAAAAGTCTTATACCAACAAGCACGCCACCGAATTCACCGGCTTTGACCTTGAGTTCTCCTATATCGACTCTATGTACGACGTGATGAAAATGGAGGAGGAGCTGCTTGTGGCGGCGCTGAAAGCCGTCAAGGAAAAGCACGGCGACGAAATCGTGGCGCTGTTCGGGCAGGAATACGAGGTCATTGTGCCGGAAACTCCGTTCCCCGTCATCAAGCTCGCAGACCTCTATCGGGAGCTGGAGGAGCGCTACGGATACTCGGTGCCGGAGGAGCTGCACGGAGACCTGACGACCGACGCGGAGCGGCTTTGCGCGCGGTTCTCCAAGGAGAAGTACGGGCATGAGTTTCTGTTTGTGACCGACTATTCCGCTAAGGAGCGCGCGTTCTACCATATGAGAGACGAGCATGGCGTGCCGCAGGGCTATGACCTGATCTGGCGCGGCGTGGAGATCACCACCGGCGCACAGCGTGAGCACCGCTATGAGATTCTGAAAAAACAGGCGGAGGAAAAGGGTCTGGGGCGCGACGTGGCGTTCTATTTGGAATTCTTCCGTTACGGTTGCCCTCCGCACGGCGGGTTCGGGCTGGGGATTGACCGCCTGACCATGCTGTTCCTCGGGCTGTCTATCAAAGAGGCTGAATTCCTGTTTCGCGGGCCGAATCGTCTCACGCCGTGACCCTCCCGGCGGGGATAGCGGCACGGAACAAAATGCGCGGTGTTAATTTGTAATTGCATTGTGTTAAGGGCAGTTTCAGTGTTCTATCGAAGCCATTTTTAAGGTTGAAAAGCGGCGAAAGCCGCTTTTCTTCATTTGATGAGCATTTTTATCCCCGCCCGCTTGGACTGTCGTACGCCTGTACGCCGACGCCTGCGCGGGTGGGGATTCCGCACCACTCTGCCGCCGCGCGCTTTCCGGGCGGTGAGAGCTGCGCAGACCAAAATGCGCAAGAATAGTTTTATGGGCATAGTTGAGACGACAACTACAATGTTCTGTTGAAACAATATTTTAAGGTTGAAAAGCGGCGCAAGCCGCTTTTCTTCATTTGTGCGCATTTTTAGCCGCCTTTCCGCGCCTCATCGTACGGAGGTACGATTCACGGCTTGAAAGGTGGCTTCTGCATCACCTCTCCCTCGCCCGGTGGGGATAGCGGCACGGAACAAAAAAGACGATAGCCGCAGCGTATCATGTGGCTATCGTCTTTTATTCAATTGGGGGTTGACAAACGGAAATGCCTCGCGTATAATCATAACAGAGGAACACCGATGACGGTTGCTCCCCAAAAAACGATTAAGATATAACCGCTTTCAGTTGTGAGCCGAGGCGGTTATTTCTTTTTTCCGTTACTACTTGCGGCAGTTGATGAACAACGCCACAAGGGAAATAAGTACCATCGTAAACGCGAACAGCGCTTCGTATGTAACCATTTCGGATAACGTAAGTGCATATAATCTGAAATCATAGGCACCATCTCCTTTCATGGATTTGAAAGGAGCAAAAGAAATCTTGTTCCTTTCAACATTGCTGTGAAAGGAGCAACCGCCACCGTGATAGTGTTCCTCCGGGTCTCCCGCAAAGGGAGACCTCTTTTATTTTACTCGCTTCTGAACGATTGTCAAGGCAATGAAAGCCGCATTATCGCTTCGGCAACGGCTCGCCGAATATATTCAGTCCTTTTGATAACAAATCCTTAGCTTGCTGAAGCGTCATTAAATTGGCATCACTGTAGAAATCATCTGATTCTTCAAAATCATAATTGTTCATCCACCCGCAGTAAGGGCAAACATCATCTTCTTCAACATTGTTCGCATCAAATACTGTTCCGCAAACTCGACAGGTGGTTATATAAGAATCAATATCAGACATTTTCCAATTTCTCCTTTTCTATCTTTTCATTGAACTTCTCTTTTTTGTAAATCATAAAAGTTCTTATGCACCCATTGGCATCAATAGACAAAAAGCGTTCTGTTTTTGGGTCGTATTGATAATATCTGTTTCTTAACTCTGATATATAGCGAACACCATTCCCATGTTCCCAAAAATGAATTGCAGCCCTTTCGTATTCTGATTGATTCTGGAATCCCATTTCTTTCGCGTGTGCAATATGATGAGATGTATTCTTCCTTTCTTTTGTTGAAAATCCAAATACTGTATATGGAATATCGCTTTTCGATACGTATTTGTCTTGCAATGAAAAGAAGTCAAGTGGAATTCGTCTCATCTTTTCATCCAATAACAGCGCCTGCTTTAATTCCGAAGTTGAGAGGCGCAAAGCCCACTCTTTGCGCCCGCCTTTTTCTGTGAATTTCCCGTTGCCGTCGCGCGGGTGCTTGCTTTCGTCCCACTCTGTCATAATGATACTCTCATTTCCTTTCTTTGTCAACTCTGCGCGCTCATTCCACGACCCATTGATTGGAAGCAAATACCTGCGGGTTTCCGTTGGTGAACGTCACCGCTTGGCAAGCCACGCCCTCCAGTAGCTTCGTCAGCTCTATCAGAGAAAGGTCATGCTTCCACTTCCCGGAGCCGTTCGGAAGCTCCTGCGGCAGGTCGGAAGCAACGGTGTAGTATAAAAGTGCCATGTTTCTTTTCCTTTCTCTGTTTTTGTGTTTTTTCGTATACGATTGTTTTCGCCTGTCGGGTCTGCGGCTCGCTTTGCCTCGCCTAATCGGTCTTTGACCTTTTCGGCGCTGCGCGTCTGTTCGCTCGCCCTTACGCTTACCCCTGCGCGGCTCGGGGAATATAAAAAGAGCGCTGCACCGTTGCCTTGTGGTCGGTGGTCGCGCTCTCTGAATATTTGATTGTTGTGGGTTATTCCGTCAAATCACCGGTGTCAAAACCAAGTTCTTCTTCTATCTGCTTGACGACTTCTGCAAAAGTCTTGTATTGCGATAGGATTTCCAGCGTTTTTTGATAGGACGCGCTTGTATTTCCGTATTGTTTTGCGGCATCGGTTGATCCGGACAACAAACAGATCACATGAGTTTCCGCCTTTGTAAAGCTATATGCTTCGCATTGGTCGATAATCTCATTGATTACTTTTGCGTTTTTCCCCATAATCGCCTTAATTCCTCCTCTTGATCTTCTGAATTGTCGTATTTGAAAACCCGTTTAATTCTAAAATCCGGATATTTACCTGATGTAATGGCTATCTTTCGATTGCCGACGGATACAAAATACTGCCTGCCGACCTTAGGCGCAATCCCTTTGAACCCGCGGGCGATCCGCTCGCAAGCTTCCCGCCAGATGCGCCGCTCCTCCGAGGTCAGACCGTCCTGCCCGAGAGCCTGCTCCCGCCGGAGTTCTCCAACACTTTTTCCGCGCGGGTCTCCGTGTTCTTTGAGAAACGCGTTCAGGGCTTCTTCCCTCGTCTGTCCCGCTTTAACAGGAATATGATTCCCGTTCGCGGTGAACCGGTATTCTATATCGTCTTTAATGTAATACTTTTGTTTCATGATACCATCTTTCCATATCTCTGTCAATCTTTTACACAAGAAAAAGACGGTAGCCGTGTGAAGTGGCTATCGTCTTTTATTCAATTGGGGGTTGACAAACGGAAATGCCTCGCGTATAATCATAACAGAGGAACACCGATGACGGTTGCTCCCCTCGATAGTTAAGAAATAATCGCCTAACTTGTCAGGTTGCGGGCGGTTATTTCTTTTTGTTATGTGTCAGCACTAACTCAATGACGGCAACGACAAACGCGCCGAGCAGTAGCAACTGCTCCCAAGTTATGTACATGGGCACCACCTCCCCTCTTCGGGAAGGCAAAAGAAATTCACGCTTCCCGGTTAAGGGAAGCAACCGCCACCGTTATAGTGTTCCTCCGGGTCTCCCGCAAAGGGAGACCTCTTTTATTTTACTCGCTTTTGAACGATTGTCAAGGCAAGTCAGTCGGAAAGAATCTCGATCTTTTTAATGTCTTTTTCGTGAACTTCTATTAGACACCCTTCTTTCGGAAACAGGAAAATGTACTCATCTGTATCATCTTCATCAAAATGAACTCTGGCATTTCCTTGGAATATTTCTTTATCCTTACAGGTAACGCGTATTTTTTTCCCTACATATGAACGAATATTCATTGATAATCCTCCATTCTCGGAACAACATGAACCCCTTCATTTAGCGCTTCGTATGTAACCATTTCGGATAACGTAAGTGCATATAATCTGAAATCATAGGCACCATCTCCTTTCATGGATTTGAAAGGAGCAAAAGAAATCTTGTTCCTTTCAACATTGCTGTGAAAGGAGCAACCGCCACCGTTATAGTGTTCCTCCGGGTCTCCCGCAAAGGGAGACCTCTTTTATTTTACTCGCTTTTGAACGATTGTCAAGGCAAGTCAGTCGGAAAGAATCTCGATCTTTTCAATGTCTTTTTCATCGAATATAACAAGACAGTTTTTTTCTTGGAATGGAAGCATCAAATAGTTTTTTTCTGTTCCATCTTCGTCGTAGTATATTTCTGCTTTCCCCTCATAGGTTTTTCCGTCAATACTGCTTAATCTAATCTGCTTCCCTTCATATTCAAAAAAATTCATCACTTTCCATCCTTTCTCGGTACTACATGAACGCCGTCGTTTGAATAATGAATTGTTGCGCTATTTGTGTTTCTCCGTTCCCCGGTCTTCTCATCTACAACAAATCCTATCTGTTTATTGTCGGAAATGGTTTCTCTATTATACCAAGTTTCACAGTGAGATAAAACCACGCTTCCTGTCCCCGCTTTTCTACGTATCAGATCCTCAGGGTCTACCGTCAGAATACTGGGGTTTCTTCCGCGTTCTATTTCCTGTTGGTAGTTTTTTGTCCCCTCTATGTGCTTGTTTTGAAGACCCCATTTTATATTCAGGTTTACCGCTCCTACATCTATCAGATGATGCAGTACTTCGTCAGGGTTTTTGTTGTATTCCATCATCCGACTGATTTCTTCCACAGTCAGATATTTCATATCTCGCGATTGCTGATATGTATTTGCATTTTTCGGTATAAACCTGCCGTTTATTTCGCTGTGGAGGTTCCCCTCCTTATCCTTGATACTCATAGAATACTCTCATTTCCTTTCTTTGTCAACTCTGCGCCGCTATCCCAAAGCGGTGGCAGACAGGCAGAGTGGTGCAGAAGCCGTCTTTCAAGCCGTGAGGCGTACCTGTGTACGATGAGGCGCGGAAAGACGGCTAAAAATGCGCAATGAAAAGGAAAGCGTCAAACGGCGCTTTCCTACCTCAGATTTAGTTATCAAGAACGCTGAAGCCTTTTTATACTATTACTATGCTCTGCAAATTTACCCTCGCGCATTTTGTTCTGCGCCGCTATCCCTGTCTGCCACCTTGACAAATGGCGAGAGATTTGGTATGATAAAGATACTATCAAACAAAAAGTGAGGGACTTTTCATCCAAATGGACGGCGACAGTAGTGGCAATTGTGACGCGAACTGTATGAATCTGAATACATACCGGGGGATATCTGTATCGCAGGGTACAGGTATGCCTTTTTTGCGTTTTTCGGAAAACAGGGCGCAGCCCGGCTGGGAGGTGTTCTGCCTGTGAGTTACGCGCGATACATTGCCGCCATGGCGGTATGCCTGTTACTCTCCGCCTATTTCTCCGCCACCGAAACGGCGTTTTCCACCTATAATAAAACGCGCATGCGCACCCGCGCGGAAAAGGGCAGCAAACAGGCGGCGCTGGCGCTGAGGCTGTCCGAGAATTACGACCGCCTGATCTCCACCATTCTGATCGGGAACAACATTGTCAACATTATTCTGACGTCGGTTGCGACCGTGATGTTTGTGCAGGCGCTGCAGGATATCGGCGCGACGGTCGCGACCGTCGTGGTGACCGTGACGGTCCTGATCTTCGGAGAGGTTTCCCCGAAGAGTCTTGCCAAAGACAACGCCGAGCGCTTTGTGATATTTTCGGCGCCTTTGATTCAGTTCTTTGTTTGGGTATTTACGCCCGTCAATTTCCTGTTCATCCTTTGGAAAAAACTGCTCTCCAAGATCTTTCGTACCAAGGACGATACGAAGATGTCGCAGGAGGATTTGCTGATGCTGGTGGAAGAGGTGCAGCAGGACGGCAGCATTGACAACACCGAGGGAGATTTGCTGCGCAACGCGATTGAATTCACCGAGCTGAGGGCGGAGGATATTCTGACGCACCGCGTCCATCTCGAGGGCTTTGAAAAGGGTGCCTCCAAGCAGGAGATCTCCCGTCTGTTCTATGAAACAAAGTATTCCCGCCTGCTGGTGTATGACGAGAACATCGACCACATCATCGGGGTGCTGCACCAAAAGGACTTCTACACCGAAAACGGGATTACCGACAAGCCAATCGAGCAGCTGATGACGCCGCCCATTTTCGTTCACAAGACAGAGCGCATCCGCACCCTGCTGCGGGAGCTGCAAAGCAGTAAATCCCATGTTGCCGTTGTGATTGACGAGTACGGCGGCACGCTCGGCATTGTGACCATGGAGGATATCCTGGAGGAGCTGGTCGGCGAAATCTGGGACGAGCACGACGAGGTGGTCGAGGAATTCAAGCAGACGGGGGAAGATACCTACCGCGTGGACTGCACGGCAACGCTGGACGATTTCTGCGACTATTTTGACGTGGAAAGCGACTCCCGGAGCGTTTCCGTCGGCGGTTGGATTTCCGAGATGCTGGACAAAATCCCCGCCGTGGGAGACTCCTTTTCGTACCGCAACCTTGATCTGACCGTGGTGGAAGCGGACGCGCACCGCCCGACCTTCGTGCAGGTGGTCAGACACGAGCCTTCCCAAGAGGAGGAAGAGAAGCACGGGAAAGAGGAGATCCGCGAGGAGGAAAAGGTATAACTTCGATTTTCCACAATTGACTTCACATAAAGCAATTCAAAGAGGCGGCGCCCGCGGGCGCCGCCTCTCTCATTTATACAGGGTAAATTGCGCGGAGGAAAACGGGGATGGGCAAACAAACGCCCCGAGAAATCACTCCAATGCCGCGGGGGCGAGCTTGTCAAGCAGCGCCGCGACCGCCGCTTCGGCGGTCATGCCCGTGAGGGAACAGCCGGCGGCACGCAGATGTCCGCCCCCGCCAAAGGCGGCGGCAACGCTTGCCATGTCCGCGCCGGTGGAGCGCAGGGAGGCGCGGTAACCGCCGGCTTTCTGCTCCTTGAGGGTAAAGGCGACGGTCGCCCCCCGCAGGGAACGAACAATGTCAATGGCGGTTTCAAAATGCTCGTCGGCAAGACCTGCGCCGTCGATGTCGGCGCGGCTGATCACCGCGTAGGCGATCCTGCCTCCCGCGGCAGTTTGTATCTTTGCCGCCACAATTCCTTCCGCCGCAATCTGCTCCCGGCTTTTGCTGTCAAAGAGCAGATGGTTGACGGCGGCGCCGTCCACGCCGAAGGACAGAAGCTGTGCCGCGGCGCGGTGCGTGGCAGGGGTGGCGTTGGAATAACGGAAGCAACCCGTATCCGAAGAAATGGCGGCATACAGGGAAGTACACAGAGGAGTTGTCCAGAGCGCGCTGTCGTGCAGATGGGCAAAGACGCCGCACAGCACCTCACCCGTCGCCGCGGCTTCCGGCAGGACATAGTGGTCTGCAAACGGAATACCGACGGCGTGATGGTCGATCATCAGAGAGGGACGGATTGCGTCCGTCAGAAAGGTTTCCTGTAAGGCACCGAGCTGTGAGGGGGAGGCGACGTCTACCGAGATGACCGTGCGCCCCGCCTCGGGTTGGTTCGAGAGGGAAAGCCCGTCGGTCAGAAAAGAGAGCCGCGCGGGAATGGGGTCGGGCGAGGCGATGGCGGGCTTTTGCCCGCGGGCAAGGAAAAAGTGATACAGCGCGGCGGCGCTGCCGAGCGCGTCTCCGTCCGGCTTTGTATGCACAAGGATCAGGGGGTCGCGCGCACCGGACAGGCGCGCGCAGACTTCGTCAATCGTCAGCGCTTTCATGCGGCTTCTCCCCGTCGGTTTCGTCGGTTTTGATTTCGTCCAGCAGCTGCGCGATTCTTGCGCCGTGCGCAATGGAATCGTCATGCACAAAGACAAGCTGCGGGGTCAGGCGAAGGTTGACGGTTTCCGCCAGATGATGGCGGAGCAGACCGGTACATTTTATCAGGGCGGTACGCACCTCGCGCGGGTCGCCCATGCAGGAGAAATAGACGGTGGCGTTGCGCAGGTCGGGCGCAACCTCCGCCCGTGTGACGGAGACAAGGTCGGCGGTGATACGCGGGTCGCGCACATTGCGCAGCGCAACCGAAAGCTCCTGCGCGACGGCGTCGTTGATTCTGTTTCTTCTGTAATTTGCCATGATGTAAATTCCTTTTCTTTCGGGGGGTCTTTCTTCTGTATCTATTCTAACATAAAACCGCGCGTTTTACACGCATTTTTTACGAGCCTTTTAGCTGTACGCGGCAGGGCAGGGGCGCGCCGAGGAAGCGCGCGGCGCGTTTTGCAAAATCCGACGGGCTGTCGCTGGTGTAAACCGTCAGGTTTCCGTGCCCCACGCGCGGGTTTGACGCGCACAGCGCCGCGGCGGCGGATTCTCCCGCCCCGACAAGCCGCACCCGCGGCAGATACCGCGCGATCGGCGCGGCGAGCAGGGGAAAATGCGTACATCCCAAAATCAGGGTGTCGGCTTCGGTGCGGCGCAAAACGGATAGGTAATGGTTGACTGCCGCCGCCGCCACCGGGTCGTCCGCCGCCGTAAATCCGTTTTCGGCGAGACAGACAAAGAGGGGGCAGGCAACCGAGCAGGTGCTGACCCGCCCGAGACGGGAAAGCGCGTTTTCAAAGGAGTGGCTCTCAATGGTCGCCTGCGTGCCGATGATGCCGATGGTATGGTTGCGGGAATAATGGTAAGCCAACACGGCTGCCGGCTCCACCACGCCCCAAAGAGGCAAGGGGAAAGTGGGGGCGATGGCGGGCAGAGCCACCGAGGAAACGGTGCCGCAGGCGATCAGAATGGCGTCCGCCCCCTGCGCGGCGAGAAAGGTCAGCGCCTGCGCGGCGTATTTCCGAATGGTTTCGGGGGAGCGGGTGCCGTAGGGAATCCGCGCGGTATCGGCGTAAAATACAATATCGAGATCGGGGCGCAGGCGGCGCAATTCCTTCACCGCGGTCAGACCGCCGATGCCGCTGTCAAATACCCCTATCATACAAGCGCCGCGCGCAAAAGGCGCGTGAGAAGCTCCGGTAGAGGGATCCCGGCGTCCTGCATGAGGGCGGGATACATACTGATGGAGGTGAAGCCGGGCATGGTGTTGATTTCATTGAAGAAGAGTTCTTCTCCGCTCGCAAAGAAATCCACCCTTGCAAGGTGGCGGCACCCCAGAGTGCGGAATACGGCTTCCGCATACGCTCTCGCCTTTGCGGCGCAGGCATCGGAGATCTGCGCGGGAATGCGCGTTTCGGCGTCCGACGTGCGGTATTTGGTTTCGTAATCGTAAAACGGCGCCTTACAGCAGATTTCGCCCACGCGGGAGACGGTCAGCCCCGGCTCGGACAGCACGGCGACCTCCAGCTCCTGCCCGCGGAACAGAGGTTCCGCCATCACGAGCGAATCAACGCCGCAGGCGGTATCCAAGGCGGTCTTCAGCTCCTCGCGGGACTCCGCCTTTGCCGCCCCGACAGAGCTGCCGGAACGGGCGGGCTTGATGAAGAGGGGGAAAGACAACTTGCGCAGAACGGCTTCCTCCGCGCCGTCACGCCCGGTGGCGACCCAGGGGAGAACCGGGACTCCCGCGTCTGCCGCAAGGCGTTTGGTCAGAGCTTTGTTCATGCAAAGCACGGAGGACTCCACCCCGCACCCGACATAGGGCACCCCCCAGTAGTCGAGGAAGCCTTGCAGACGTCCGTCCTCGCAATACTGCCCGTGCAGGGCGGGGAATACCACGTCGGGGGTGTAGGTGCGCCCGCTTTCGGTGAAAAAGCTGCCGCCGGTGCCGAACCAGATACGGGAAAGGGCTGGGGAACTCTCCCATGCGCCGCTTGCCAGCGCGTCTGCGCCGCCGCCCCACAGATACCAAACGCCGTCGCGGCGAATACCGATGGGCAGCACGCGGTGCCCCGCTTCCCGCAGGGCTTTCAGAATCGCGGCCGCGCTGCGCGCCGAGACTTCGTGTTCGTTACTTCTGCCCCCGAACAGCAGGGCAACCGTCAAATGCTTCATGGAGCCTCCATGCGGGTAAAGTGCGGGAGACGTCCGTCAGGCTTGAAATTTCTTTTGTTTTTGCAGTTCCGGGGGCTTCCGGGCACCCTGTCGGCGCGGGGAAACGATTTTCTGCGCTTGCGCGCGGACAATACGTCAGGCGTTTGTGCCGCCGCCGGTAAGTTTCGCCACGCGCGGGTTCCCGCCCAGATCCCGCAGCACATCCGCGTGCAGACCGTATGCGCGGGCAAGAGCGGTGATGGCTTCCGCCTGGTCGTAGCCGATCTCAAACAGAATCACGCCCCGCGGGGCAAGATTTCCGAGGCAGTTACTCAGAATGGCGCGGTAAAATACCATGCCGTCTTCTCCGCCGTCAAGCGCCAAGCGAGGTTCGTATGCCAGCTCCGGCGCAAGAGAATCGATGACCCCGGTGCGGATATAGGGCGGGTTGGAGAGCAAGGCGTCAAAGGTGCCTGTAATGCCCTCCCGAAGCAGATCCGAGGCGTGAAAGGCGACGCGGTCGCCCACGCCGTTACGCAGAGCGTTTCTTTCGGCAAGGGACAATGCGTTCTCGGAAATATCATATGCGTGCGCCCGCAAATCGGTGCGGTTGGCGAGCACCGAGACGGCGATACAGCCGCTGCCGGTGCACAGGTCGGCAAAGCAGCCGCCCTGCGGGAGCAGGGCAATTGCCTGTTCCACCAGCAGCTCGGTGTCTGCGCGCGGAATCAGGCAATCGGGGGAGACATCATAAGTTTCACGGAAAAACGCGCATTCGCCCAAAATGTATTGAAGCGGCTCATGCGCAAGGCGGCGGGTCAGCGCGTCAGAGAGGCGCGGGTCCCAAAGCGACGGGTCCTGCCCGACAAGTGCGGCGGGGGTAAACCCCCCGAAGTGCAAGAAGAGTTCTCGCGCTTCTCCCGCGGCGTTGTCAATGCCGCCCTCGCGCAGAGCTTCAGTCAGTTCATGCAGGGTCATGCGGGGCGCTCTCCTGTGCGGAAACGGCGTCCGAATCCGTCGGCGCGTCTTTGACCTCTGTTTCCTCGGGCGCGTCGGCGCTTTGCGGTTCGGCTTGCTCCTCGTCCGGCAGGTACCCGGTTTCGGACGCATATTTTTCACGCGGGAAGTCCGGGAAGAATTCCGGCAGAGCATAGCAAATGGAGGTGATGGCAACAGCAAGCTGTTCTTCGGTCGGCTCCTTGGTGGTCAGGCGCTGCATCCACAGCCCCGGCGCCGAAAAAACGCGCACAAGCGGGTTGGAGGGGTGCTTGCCGGCGAACATCAGGAATTCATACCCCAGCCCCATGACGAAGGGCAAAAGCAGCAGACCCACGCCGGTGTAGATAAGAGGCTCCAGATTGACGCCCAGCGCATTGCGGGTCATCACTTCGAAATCGATGGAAAAGCCTATTTCCAAAACCGCACGCACGGCAAGGGAGAGAACAATCCCCAAAAGAATCATGACGAACATGAAAGAGGTGCCGCAGCGGGGATGAAAACGGGTGCATTTCTTGGCGTTTGCCGGGGTCAGGTCCATGCCGGATTCAAAGCAGGCGATGGATTTGTGCTCCGCGCCGTGGTAACGGAAGGTGCGGCGGATATCCGGCATAAAAGAAACCAAATAAATATACAAAACAAAAATCAGGATTTTGAACACACCCCCGGTTACCGCCTTCCATACGCCCAGCTCTATGTGAAACAGGCGTTCAATGCCGGTGGAGGCGAGATTGGGCAAATAAATGAACATAGCGAGCGCCAGCGCAATGCCGAGCAGGGCGGAAAAGAAACTCACCATGCCCATCAGCGAGAAGCCGAGGTGCTCCTTCATCCATTTGTCGCATTTGCTTTCCTTGATTTCCTCCTGCGCCGCGACCTCGGCGGATGCGGTGAGGACGCTCATGGAGAGCTTCATGGTTTCAATAAAGCCCACGACCCCGCGCAGGACGGGGAGATTCATCCATTTGTGTTTTTCCTTGACGGAATGGAATTCCCGCGGCAGGACGCGGATCTTCCCGTTTGGCATTCTGACGGCGGTGGGGCATGCGGTGCCCGCTTTCATCATCACGCCGTCAAGAACCGCCTCACCGCCGACGCGGTTCAGCCGTTCTGGGACGAGAGTGCATTTTTCTTTCATTTTATCTCTTCTTTCTGTCTATATCCCAATTATCGTTCTCTATTAGAAAAACAGTATAACATAAAACAAAGAAAAATGGAATTGCTATTTTGTAAATATCACAGAGAAAGCGGCGCGCAGCGGGCGCGGGCGTACGCGGGGGTGCCGTAGAATGCTTTTCAAGACGGAGAAATCAGTCGGAAACGGCAAGAAAATCAGGGAAAAACATTTTTTTCCGCACTTGTCGAAAAAAGGTGATCGAAATCTTGAAAAAATGCTTGACAAAGCGCTTTTTACTATGATATACTACCGGAGCAGCCTTAAAAGACCTCGGCATGAGGGACATCGGACAGGCTGTGACAGCGCGCAGACTTCACAAATAACCAAAAAATATTTGTGAAAAACGCTTGACAGAAGCGGGGCGACGCTGTATAATAAAAAAGTCGCGGGTAAAAACCGTGGCGAGCTTGGTCATTGAAAATTGGACAACAGAATTTCGTATCACTGAACATTTGGTAAGAAACTGATGAGCAGTGTGAGGAATCTCGTTAAGAAACACTTTGAAAC
>CAMEJM010000013.1 GCA_945920215.1 uncultured bacterium | reverse complement strand
TAACATAACTTTTTTCTCATCTTTTTTGGTCTCACATCATTTACAAATACACAAATCGTTCACAACTCCGCCTTGCAATACGCTTTTCAGTGTGATATAATCACTGTAAATAAAAAAGCAGATGACGCTGTAAAATACGCGCGGAGGCAAAGAATTGGCAGAAAAGAAAAAGAAATTCCTGCTGTTTAACACGCAGCGCGAGGGAAAAGGCGTGGAGAAAGCCGACGCCAATCTTCCTCCGAACTTAAAACGATTCTGGATCCTTTGGCGTGAGAACTTCACCAACAGACTTCTGACGCTCAATATCATGATGATTCTCGGCAATTTCCCTGCCATATTTATCGTCATGGCTCTGTTGGGAGTCGGCAGCGCCGATTATACAATGCCGGTCGGCAATCTGTTTGGTGTCATGAACGGCGTCAATGCGCTTTCGGGCGGTTTTACTCCCTCTTCCCTTGCGATGATGGGGGTTGCGGGTATGCAGATTGTCAAGCAGGCTTCCACTGCATGGACGTATGTTTTTTACGGATTGGGCGCCTTGACAATCTTTACATGGGGCGCTGTTTCGGTCGGTAGTACCTACATTCTCCGCAATCTTGTGATGGGACGTCCGATTTTTCTTTGGAGTGATTTTGTCGACGCGATTCGTACCAATTGGAAACAGGCGCTTCCCTTCGGCATAATTGACCTTGGAATTATGGGAATTCTCTGCTTCAACATTTTTCAGATGGTACAGGGCGGTACTTACCTTGCCAGCTTCTTTTTCTGGGTCAATGTCGTGCTGTTTATCCTTTACTTCATTATGAGGCAGTACGTCTACCTGCAAATTGTTTCCTTTGATATGAAACTGTTCAAAATGGTGAAGAACGCAGCATATTTCGTTCTGCTTGGATTCAAACGGAATATGCTCGCCCTCCTCGGCGTGATACTGCTGAGCGCTCTCGGACTGTTGTTCTTCTCCGCTTTCGGCGGCCGTCTTGTCATTGTGTCTTTGGTTCTGTTTGCCTGTCTCTTCTTTTCCAACGTCTCTTTGATGTTGGTTTACGCAGGATGGTTCAAGATCGATGAAATCATGGTTATCCATGATGCAGATAAGAAAGACGACGCGGACCAAACCTCCGATGTAGTTACCGAAGAGAGTCCCGAATAATCGGTCGATTTCAGCATAAAAGCATTTGTTCACCCGGAACAAATGCTTTTTCTGTTTACTTTGAAAGCTCTGTTAAAGAGCAGAATTCATAGCCTTCGCTTTTCAGCGTGCGAATGAAATCTCCGAGAATTGTCGCATTCGTAGCTGAGGTGGGGTGCAGGAGAAGAATTTCGCCCGGGTGCGCGTTTGCAAGCAGCTTCTCTTTTGCTTTGTCAGGATCCGGCTGTTTGCCGTTGTCCCAGTCCGCATACGCGTAACTCCAAAATACTGTGGTATATCCCATATCCTGCGCCCATTTCAGATTGTTTTCCACGAATTTTCCCTCGGGCGGACGGTAGAACTTTGCAAGTTCCTTACCGGTGGCTTCCCGGTAGACGTCCTCCATTTCTGTCAGTTCGGCGCGAAACGTGGCTTCGTCAGCACGCGACATATCCTTATGATGCGCTGTATGATTGCAAATCAGATGCCCTTCCGCGTCCATACGTTCAAGCAAATCCTTACACTTGTACGCCATATTTTGCAGAATAAAAAAAGCTGCCGGTACATTCTCGCTTTTCAGCGTGTCAAGAATCTTTGTAATATTGCCGTTCTCATACCCCGCGTCGAAAGTCAGGAAAATGCGCTTCTTCGGCGTTTCTCCTTCTCGGATTTTTTTGTCGATATAATAAGCCGGATAGTTTTCAAGATATGAAAAGCGGCTGTCACAAACAGGGGGCGTGTGATCGCCGGTATGTTTGATATACCAGTGGTCGCACGCGGATTCTTTCGCTGCAATGCCGATCGGTGAAAAAGCGGCAATCGCGGCAAGTATAAGCGCGCAAATACGTTTCATTGAGTAGCTCCTTTCTTTTTTTCTTAGTGTGCGCGCAATACGATTTCATTAGACTATGCAATGATTGTCAGATTAAAAAAGAAAAACCGATGGCGGTTTTGCCATCGGTTTGAATCCGAAATTATTTGTACTTACGCTTTCTTGCAGCTTCGGACTTTTTCTTCCGCTTTACGGAAGGCTTCTCATAGTGCTCTCTCTTGCGGAGCTCCATAAGGACGCCAGATTTCTGGCAAGAGCGCTTAAAGCGACGGAGAGCGCTATCAATGGATTCGTTTTCTTTCACTCTGATTTCAGCCATTCTGTATCCCTCCCTTCGCTATGGACAAAAGACTCAAGTCTTATTCATTCTTGAATATTATATCTTTTTGAGTAAGGTTTGTCAATACCATTTGCGAGAAAAATAGGATTGTTCTCGAGAAAAATCAGCGCAAACAAGGTTTATTTACCCGGATTGACGTTCTTGCAGCGCTCATTGTGTTCCTGAGCAACATGGAAATAGTCATGGGACCTACTCCGCCGGGGACAGGGGTGATGGCATAGGTTTTGGGGGCAACGGCATCATAGTCAACGTCTCCTGCCAGCTTTCCGTCGGGCAGACGGTTGATGCCTACGTCAATCACAACGGCTCCCTCTTTGACCATATCGGGACCGATAAAGTGCGGGCGACCGACAGCGACCACAAGGATGTCTGCTCTGCGGGTCACTTCTGCAAGATTGCGGGTATGCGAATGGCAGACGGTGACCGTTCCGTTCTTTTCCAAAAGCAGCAGTGCCTGCGGTTTACCGACAATATTGGAACGACCGACCACAACGCACTCCCGTCCCGCAATCTCAATATGATAGTATTTCAGGATTTCCATCACCCCGGCGGGAGTGCAAGGCACAAAGTCATAGTTACCGGTCAGAATACGTCCTACATTGTATGGGTGGAACGCATCGACGTCCTTTGCGGGGTCAATTGCCAAAATCACTGCATTTTCATCAATATGTTTCGGCAGAGGCAATTGCACCAGAATTCCGTGAATCGCGGGATTTGCATTCAGGCGCGCAATCAAAGCAAGGAGCTCTTCCTGCGTCGTTGACTCAGGCAACGCGTGTACTTCAGAATAAAAGCCCACTTCTGTGCAAGCGCGGTGTTTGTTGCGCACATAGACCTGAGACGCGGGGTCCTCCCCCACAATGACTACGGCAAGTCCGGGGGTGACGCCAGTTTGCGAAATAAATTCGGCGGTTTCGTTTTTCAGTTGTTCTCTGACGTATGCCGAAACCTCTTTGCCATCCATGCGTATCATGAAATCAACCTCTATATCAGTTCGTTTTTGCTTTCTTTTCCGGTTTGGGATTGCTCACAGGCTCTCCTTCGGGGGTAAGGGGCAGTTTCGCTCCTTTTTTGATTCGTATCAAACTGGTCACAATAGCGGCGGTGCAACCGATAAAGAAGCCGGCACCGACCAAAACGGAAATCTTGGTAAACCATGCGTGATAGGAGCAGATGTAAAGACTGTCGCTGCGCAAGACTTCAATGAACATACGTCCGAAACCGTACCACGCGAAAACGAACTGCACGATGAAGCCGTCGTACTTTTTGCGTTTGTAAAGGAGATTCACGATCACAAAGCCAATCAGGTTCCAAAGAGATTCATAGAGGAATGTAGGATGAACATAGATAGGCTGCCCGTATCCCCATTGGAGTCCCATGCGGCAAAAGATATTTGTTTCCGAGCCATAGGCTTCCGCGTTGAAAAAATTTCCCCAACGTCCCATTGCCTGTGCAAGCAACAGGGACGGCGCCGTGCAATCCGCAAAGAGCCAAAAATTCTTTTTCTTCAGTCTGCACATCAGAAATATGCCGAGACCGCCGCCGATGAGAGCGCCGTAAATCGCAATACCGCCCTCCCAAATCTTAAAGACATCAATCAAGTTATCTTTATAGTGATCCCAGCTTGTCGCAACATAATAAATCCGTGCTCCGATAATGCCCATGACTACGGTAACAAGGCCGATATCCAGTACGTCATCCGGAATGATTCCGACGCGGCGGGCGCGATAAATCACATAAATAAAACAGAATATAATACCTGCTGTGATAATGAGTGCATACCACGGGAATTCATGCCCGAAGAGTGTAAAGGCGACGCTGTCAACATTAAGCTCCAAATTCGGAAAAATTCCCGGAAACGTTACCTTTGTGACACGTAACATAAATCATACCTCCGGTTTCAAGATCACGCACGCGCTTTGCCCTTGCGTGAACATGGATTGTAGGGTTTCGCAAAAATACGGATATGTGAGCGAGCGTATCAAATCGGGGTGTGCAAAGAAATCTCCCGCACACATGGCTTGCTCAACATCGGCTGCCGCGATATCCTCCGGCGAGTCAAATACGCGGACAGTGTCAGCGTATACTGCGTTGCGGACGCGTAGAAAATCTTCCTCCGACGGCATATGCTCGCCGATTTGCATAAGATAATCACGCAGATATGCAACGGCATCCTCCGGCCTCTCACTCTCCGAGGAAATCAAAAGGTGTCCGCAGCCCCAAGACCATTCATAAACGGCGCTGAAATCACGCCCGATCAATCCTTTACGGTAAAGGGTTCGATATAAGTCGCCCGTTCTTGAGAATAGAGCGGCGCAAGCGATGTCGAGCGCATAGCCGCGCCGATCGTTTAACTTGGATTGGTTTTGGACGGCATCACGATATCCGATAGAAAAGCGCGGGCAGACAATATCCATGCGGTATAGGTTGTCCGCTGATGGAGATCCGCATTCCACTACAGGCAGACGGCGAAGCGGCGCCGGAGAGGATTCCCGCGGCAATACGCAGTCGAGAATTTCGGTTATCGCTTGTTCGTCATATCTGCCGACAACCGTCAAGACCATATTGGAAGGAGTATAATAATACTCATACGCTGCTTTGAGCAGCGCCGGCGAGATCTGCGAAATACTCTCGCGCGTGCCGCAGATATCATTGCGAATCGGATGAGTCGGATAAAGTGCGGATATAGTACGCATATAGAGTGCGGCGGAGGGGTCATCCTCATAGGCTGCTATTTCCTGTGCGATAATACCCTTCTCTTTTGCGTAAGCCTGTTGCGAAAAGTGCGGCGTTGTTACAAAGCGGAGCAGCGCCTGCAAGCACTCCTCAAACCTCTCGTTGCTGTAAAAGACATATGCTGTATATTCGTTTGCGGTAAACGCGTTGGCATTGGCGCCGAGGGCGGCAAACAAATCGAGTGCGTCGGTGCCGTCAGGCATATCGAACATCTTATGCTCCAAATAGTGCGCAGTCCCTGCCGGCAACAAAATATCGGGAGAGCCCGGAATACATATATCAAGAGAACCGAACGCCACGCCAAGCGATACATAGGTGGTGGAAAACTCTTTGGGAATCAAGTGGACGCGTAGTCCGGAGCGGTGGGTAAAACGGACCGCTTCCTCGTGCAGGAGCGGTACAGAAATGACCTGTCTTTCAGCCATTCTGACCACCTCCGGCGGCAATGATGACTTGTGCTGCTTCCCGTAAATGTCCTCCGAAATGCAAAACATCTTCTTTTTTCAGTTTATCAATGTTGTTGAGAATAACAGAAATATCAGGTGATCTGCCTCTGAATAACATATTAAAATAAAAGTCTTCATACGCAGATTGTTCATCGGTAGCAGAGAGAAGATAATGGCGAACCGTATTCTTCGCGCTCGAAAGCTCCTCCTCTGTCACATCAGAATGCGCGAGTGATTGCACAACATTTCGGATTGCCGCCGCAGTCTCTACTTCCTTTCCGGGCTCGACGCCGGCTATGATATACAGAATTCCCGCCACCGTATCCAAATCGGCGTTGCAGGAATAGCACAGAGATTGCTGTTCTCTCACAACACGGAACAGTCTGGCAAGCGGAGAGGAGGAAAGAACGGCGTTGAAAAGCAAAACCGTTTCCCAATAAAGACTGTCAACTGAGAGCGGCATACGGTAAGCTATAACGAGCTGGCTCTGCCGTGCGGACACTTTTTCGGTGCGTTTGCGAACACGTGACAGCGGCGGTAAAAGAGGAGCGGCATTCGGCAAGTGCAGCGGTGTGCAGGGGTGTAATAAGGCAAGTTGACGTGCAAACGCAAGGACGGTCTGTTCTGCCCTGTTGCCGGCGTACCAAACCTGAACATTCGCCTGTCTGATAAAATCATGATATACGCGTGTGAGAGCTTCGGGGGTTGCGGCTTTTGCCTCTTTTGAAGTCCCCATCAGGGGTTTGGCGTACAGCGTGTCTCCGCAGACGAGCTTTCTTGCAGTGTCAAGCGCTAAAATATCCTTATAACTGCGCGAGTCTCGTATATTGCGGGAAAGTTCCGTCGCTTCGCGTTTAACCGTATCGCCACGGAAAGCACCGCAAACAAAGAGTGGGCAATAAATCAGGTCATACAGGATTGCCGCACCGCGCTCCCAAGGGTCGCTTTTATCGAGCGTATAATCGGCGGATAGCATATCCAACGTGAAAACAATCTCAATCATATTTCCGCGCCGCACAATACGGTGCAGAATATCCGCCCCATAGAGCTCTTCCAGCTCCCTTGCAATCATCTGCTCGCTCGGATAATGTGCAGACCCCGATTGCAGCACGTGGGGCAACATATAATACAGCGATGCTTCCTGCGGCACAAACGGCACAAGATAGTGAAGCGAAAGGATCTCCGACTTAAAGCGCGTATCCCTCAGGAAATGCAGCTTCAAACGGTCATTGACAGTATGTACGATCGGTTGCACCTGCACCCTCCTTTCGCGCTACGGGCGCGTAAGATTGGCAGCGGCGTCCTTTGCAATGTAAACATTATAGCAAAATCAGGTTCAGATTACAACATTAAATTATGAATTCACAATGCCCTGAACCGACGGTAAAGGAGAGGCCGGCGTTGCCTCTCCTTTGCTTCTCTTTTCAAGCTTCCGCCGTCAGCCCTCATGCTGCTTGGAAAGAAAGTTTGCCGCGGTTTGGATGAGTTTTTCTTCCACATGCGCATCGGAAAACAAGTCTTCATCCTTCCCCTCTGCGTCGCCAAGTGAACAAACGCACCCAATCAGATCCCCCTCCGCGATAATCGGCATGGCGCAACGCACATAATGAGATGTTGCGTCTTCGGTGACGTATACATAATCGCTGTTCTCTTCACGGACATACATCTGGCGGGAGGAAATGATTGCCTCCAATTCACCGGATATCCGCTTATCCCCGTATTCCTTTCTGGAAACGCCTGCGGTGGCAATGACGGCGTCTCTGTCCGTAATGACAACCGAAAGACCGCATACCTTGGACAAAGTCTCCGCATACTCCCCGGCGAACGAGGAAAGCTCTCCTATCGGAGAGTATTTCTTAAAAATAACCTCTCCCTCGCGGTTGGTATAAATCTCAAGAGGGTCCCCCTCGCGGATACGCATCGTACGGCGGATTTCTTTCGGAATCACGACTCTGCCCAAGTCATCTATTCTTCTTACAATTCCTGTTGCTTTCATAAAAATACTCCTTGCCCTTTGGTTTGGTTATTTCGCACCTATTGTTTGTAAATCAGAGAAAGATTATCCATTACAATTATTCCCACCGTATGATTCGTTGTCTCGACATTGAATTTTCAAATCTGATAAGAAAAAGGGCACGGATGAATTTCCGTGCCCAACAGATGATTTGATAAAAAACGATTTTCCAAAAGGAGTAATGCCGAATCCGGCGGCTGTTCCGAAATATTTACAGCATATTGCTGTACCCCATAAGATACAAGTCCACCTCTTTGGCGGCGGCGCGCCCTTCGGTGATTGCCCATACCACAAGGGATTGCCCTCTGTGCATATCTCCCGCGCAGAATACCCCCGGAACAGAAGTACGGTACTTACCGTCCTCTGTCGCGACAGTGGTACGCTGTGTGGTATTGAGCCCGAATGCTTCCGCAATATATGGGCGGGGACCGAGAAAGCCCGCAGCAATCAGAACCATATCTGCCGGAAGTTCCCGCTCCGTTCCCGGCGTTTCAACCATGCGGTTTCTGCCGGTCGCCTCATCTTTTTCGGAATGCACAGATACGATTTTGACCCCGCAAAGGTTGCCCTCGGGTGTTTTGAGAAACTCTTTGACCGTGCTTTCAAAAATACGCGGATCGTGACCGAAAACAGCGATTGCCTCCTCCTGACCGTAATCTGTTTTGCAAACGCGCGGCCACTGCGGCCACGGATTGGAATCGGAACGCGAGTCCGGCAGGCGCGGCATCATCTCAATTTGCGTGACGGAAGCACATCCTTCACGGATACAGGTTCCCACACAGTCGTTGCCCGTGTCGCCGCCTCCGACAACAATCACGTGTTTCCCATGTGCCGAAGCGTCGCCATCCATAGGCGCACTGCCGGTATTGAGGAGGGTTTTGGTGGTTTGACGAAGAAAATCCACGGCAAACCAGATACCCGCCGCATCTCTGCCGGGCAGATTCAAGTCACGCGGGTTACCGGCTCCGCAGCACAGCACCACCGCGTCAAACTGCTTTTGCAACTCTTCCGGTGAAATATCTTTTCCAACGTCAACACCGGTCTTGAAAATAACGCCCTCCTCTTTCATCAGTGCAACGCGGCGGTCCACGATGCGCTTTTCAAGTTTCATATTCGGGATCCCGTACATGAGCAACCCGCCGATACGGTCATCCCGCTCAAACACGGTGACGTTGTGTCCGCGGTGATTCAGCTGATCCGCGCACGCCAAGCCGGACGGACCGCTGCCGATAACTGCCACCGATTTCTCACTGCGCATTTTCGGCGGACGTGCTACCATTTCCCCACTCTCGAATGCCTTTTCAATGATTGACAGCTCATTGTCATGCACCGTAACGGGACTGTCATAGAGCCCGCAGGTACAAGCCGCCTCGCAAAGCGCGGGACAGACCCTGCCGGTGAATTCCGGGAAATTGTTGGTCTTTGTCAGGCGGGAAAGCGCATGCGACCAGTTGCCGTGATATATCTCATCATTCCATTCCGGAATCAGGTTGTGGAGCGGACAGCCGGTCGCCATACCGGCGAGCATCATGCCAGACTGGCAGAACGGAACGCCGCAGTTCATGCAGCGGGCGCCCTGCGCCTGCCGCTCCTTATCGGAGGTCAGAGTGTGAAACTCATTAAAATCCTTGATGCGTTCGAGGGGCGGGCGGACAGGAGACTCTTTCCGCGCTGTTTCCATAAAACCTGTAGGTTTTCCCATATCATTACCCCCTTTGAAGCGCGTAGAAGGCTTCCAATTCCGCCTGTTCACGCGTTAATCCTTTTTCTTCAAACTGCCCGATCGTGACCAACATTCTCCGATAATCGTTCGGCATAATCTTCTTGAAATTGCAGATATACTTTTCGGGGTTTGCCAATATCGCGCGCCCTACTGCGGAATCTGTCGCAGCAACATGGTTGCGGATAAGCCCCATTAGCTCCTCGATATCGTGCTTTTCGGTCACTTCCGTCATGGTTACTAATTCCTTGTTCAGATGCTGATAGAGATCATGATGCTCGTCCAGCACATACGCAATGCCGCCGCTCATTCCTGCCGCGAAATTTTTGCCGGTTTTTCCGAGAATTACAACCCGTCCGCCGGTCATATATTCGCAGCCGTGGTCGCCGACACCTTCGACAACCGCATTGGCGCCGGAGTTACGGACGCAGAAGCGCTCTCCCGCGATGCCTCGGATATACGCTTCTCCGGAGGTAGCTCCGTACAGCGCCACGTTGCCGATGATCACGTTTTCTTCGGCACGGAAAGAGGCGTTCTTTGGCGGATATACCGACAATTTCCCGCCCGAAAGCCCTTTGCCGAAATAGTCGTTGCAGTCGCCTTCAATCGTCATGGTTAGTCCGCGCGGAATAAAGGCGCCGAAGGACTGTCCGCCGCCGCCGAAGCAGTTGACGGTAATGGTATCGTCGGGCAATCCGTTTCTGTGCTGCTTTGTGATTTCGGAACCGAGAATCGTGCCGAGCGTACGGTTGGTGCTTGAGATGTTCACGCGCAGCTTCTGCTTCTTTCCGCTTGCAACGGCGGCATGAAATTTCGGCAGAAACAGACTCATATCCATTGTCTTTTCCAGCTCAAAATCAAATACGTCCGCGGGATTGAAGTGCTTTTGCGTTTGCGGCACATCCGGCATACTGTCAAGGATTCCGCTCAGGTCAACGGTTGCGGCGCGCGGAGTGGGCGCCTGCTCGCGACAATGCAAAAGATCTGTACGCCCGACAAGATCCTCCATGCGGCGGATTCCGAGCTTTGCCATAATCTCGCGCAATTCTTCTGCCACGAAACGCATGAAGTTTTCCACATATTCCGGTTTCCCGCAGAAGCGTTTCCGCAGTTCCGGGTTCTGCGTCGCCACGCCGCACGGGCAGGTGTCGAGGTTGCAGACCCGCATCATCACGCAGCCCATGGTAATCAGCGGCGCGGTAGCAAACCCGAATTCCTCGGCGCCGAGCATTGCGGCGATAGCCACATCGCGGCCTGTCATCAGCTTCCCGTCCGTCTCAAGGATCACGCGGGTACGGAGTCCGTTACGAATCAAGGTCTGATGCGCTTCGGCAAGACCGAGCTCCCAAGGCAGACCGGCGTTGTGAATGGAGCTGGAAGGTGCCGCTCCGGTGCCACCGTCGTAGCCGGAAATCAAAACGACCTGCGCGCCCGCTTTCGCCACGCCCGCGGCAATGGTACCTACCCCTGCTTCCGAAACAAGCTTGACAGAGATACGGGCATCGCGGTTGGCGTTCTTCAAATCGTAAATCAACTGCGCCAAATCTTCAATAGAGTAAATGTCGTGGTGTGGCGGCGGTGAAATCAAGGACACACCGGGCGTGGAATACCGCGTTTTTGCGATCCATGGATATACTTTCTTTCCCGGAAGATGTCCGCCTTCACCCGGCTTGGCTCCCTGCGCCATCTTGATCTGGATTTCCTTTGCGCTGACCAGATATTCGCTCGTGACGCCGAATCTGCCGGACGCCACCTGTTTGATTGCGCTGTTGAGTTCTGTACCGAGGCGTTCGGGCTTTTCTCCACCCTCGCCGGAATTGGATTTCCCGCCGAGGCGATTCATGGCGATCGCCATGCACTCGTGCGCCTCCTGCGAGATAGAGCCGTAGGACATAGCGCCGGTTTTGAAGCGCTTTACGATTTCCGAGACGCTCTCTACCTCTTCAAGCGGAATCGGTTGCACGTTTTCAAAATCGATGTCAAGCAAGCCGCGCAGGGTATGCGGGCGGGTTTCATCGTCCACCATCGCGGAATATTCTTTGAAACGCGCATAGGAACCTTTCTGCGTTGCCTCCCGCAAAGCAATCACGGTTTGCGGGTTGTACATATGGTCCTCTTTATCGCAGCCGCTGCGCAGCTGATGTTCCCCAACGCTGTCAAGCGTTGTGTCTACGCCGAGCCCAAGCGGGTCAAAAGCGTGGTTATGGCGGTATTCTACCTCTTCGTTGATTTCATCAAGCCCGATCCCGCCGACGCGGCTGACAGTGCCAGTAAAGTAGCGGTCGATGACGTCACGATTGATGCCGATTGCTTCAAAAATCTGCGACGACTGATAGGACTGGATCGTCGAAATGCCCATTTTTGCCGCGATCTTGACAATCCCGTGCAAAATGGCGTTGTTGTAGTCGCGGATAGCCGTGTGATAATCCTTGTCCAGCATTTTAAGGTCGATCATCTCTGTGATACATTCCTGCGCAAGATAGGGATTAATGGCGCGCGCGCCGTAGCCGAGCAGCGTTGCAAAATGATGCACGTCGCAGGGTTCTCCGCTTTCCAGGATGATGGAAACCGCGGTTCTCTTCTTGGTACGCACCAAATAATGCTCAATGGCAGATACGGCAAGGAGGGATGGAATCGCCACGTGGTTTTCATCGACGCCACGGTCGGAAAGAATCAGGATATTAGCACCGCTGCGATAAGCGCGGTCACAGTTGACAAAAAGCCTGTCGAGCGCGCGGTCAAGCGGCGTATTGGTGTAATACAGCAGAGAAACCGTTTCCACATGGAAGCCGGGACGGTTCATCGCTTTGATTTTCATCAGGTCCACAGATGTCAAAATAGGATTCCTGATTTCCAAAACATTGCAGTTTTCGGCTTTTTCTTCAAGCAGATTACCGTCAGAGCCGATATAGACATGGGTATCGGTTACAATTTCCTCTCTGATCGCGTCAATCGGCGGATTGGTGACCTGTGCGAAATACTGCTTAAAATAATTGAACAGCGGTTGATGCTTTTCCGACAGAACCGCAAGCGGCACATCGGTTCCCATGGAAGCGGTTGCTTCGGTTCCGTTCTTTGCCATGGGCAGAATCGCATTTTTGATATTCTCGTATGTATAGCCGAACGCTTTATACAGGCGGTCTCGCTGCTCTTGCGTATAGTTTTCCACGCGCTTATTCGGTATCGGGAGATCCTTGAGCCGGATCAGATTCTGATCGAGCCATTCCCCATAAGGCGTGCGGGAAGCATAGTGTTGTACCAAATCACGGTCGGATACGATTTTTCCCGCAACGGTGTCGACCAAAAGCATTTTGCCGGGCTCCAAGCGCTTTTTCGCGACAATATGCTCCTGCGGAAGCTCCAGAACGCCTACCTCCGACGAAAGAATCAGCATATCGTTGTCCGTCACATAGTAGCGCGAGGGGCGCAAACCGTTTCTGTCAAGTACTGCTCCGACAATATCGCCGTCGGAGAACAGGATCGCCGCAGGACCGTCCCAAGGCTCCATCATCGTCGAATAATAGTGATAGAAATCTCTTGTGGTTTCATCAACGCTCTTATCGGCTCTCCAAGGCTTCGGAATCGTGGTCATGACGGCAAGAGGCAGATCCATGCCGTTCATCATCAGGAACTCCAGCGTGTTATCCAGCATCGCGGAGTCGGAACCGCGGGTGTCTACCACAGGCATCACCTTGTCGATCTCATCGCGCATGACAGGGCTGGACATGGTTTCTTCACGGGCAAACATACGGTCTACGTTGCCGCGAATCGTATTGATTTCCCCGTTGTGGAGAATGATGCGGTTCGGGTGGGCGCGTTCCCAGCTCGGCGTTGTATTGGTTGAGAAGCGCGAGTGAACAAGCGCCAGCGCACTCTCATAATCAGGATCCTGCAAATCGCAATAGAAGCGCCGGAGTTGTCCGACGAGGAACATTCCTTTATATACGATGGTGCGCGAGGAGAGCGAAGGCACATAGGTATTGTCGTTTGACTGCTCAAAGACCCGACGGATAACATAGAGCTTTCTGTCAAAATCGATACCGGCGGCAATATCGCGCGGCTTTTCAAGAATGCCCTGCATCATATAGGGCATACACGACCGCGCTCTTTCCCCAAGAATATCGGGACAGGTGGGGACCTTTCTCCAGCCGAGGAACTTCACGCCCTCTTTTTCGGCAATGACCTCAAACATTTTTTTGGCCTGATTGCGCGCAAGGGTCTGTTGCGGGAAGAAGAACATCCCGACGGCATAGGTGCGCTCTGCGCCGACATTGATTCCCGCTTCTTTCAACACTCTGCTGAAGTATTTGTGGGAAATTTGAAGAAGTATTCCCACACCGTCACCGGTTTTACCGCTGGCGTCCTTTCCGGCGCGGTGTTCCAGTTTTTCCACAATGGAGAGTGCCTGCTCCACCACCGCGTGGCTTTTTTTGCCGTGGATATCCACGACGGCGCCTATTCCGCAGGCGTCATGCTCAAATGCCGGGTCATATAACTTTGGTGTACGCTGTTCCATATATTCCTTCTTTCCTCGCGGGAGAGTTCCCGTTCAACGGATGTTGTCATTCTCCGTAGATTTTGATAATTTGTTCCGCCACCTGCACGCGGCGGATGCATTTGTCCATTGCCGTTTTTTCTATATATCGGTGGGCTTCCGGCTCATTCATTTTCAGATTCTGTATCAGAAGCCACTTTGCGTGATTGACAAGCCGGATTTCCTTCATCTGTGTTTCGAGTGAAACCGTCTTCTTCTCCATTCTGAGAAGGCGCCGGCGGGTTGCCGCCAACAGTTTAACGGTCTGGTACAGCATATTTTTGCTGCACGGGCGCGCTAACGTCAGGATTCCGTGTTCCTCGTTGTCGGATGCAATCGTGTCGAAAAAGTCCTCCTTGACGAGCATCAGTACCCCTATCGGGTATTTGTCCGCAAGATCAAGCGCAAGCTCTTTGCCAAATTCGTCCGGCAAAGGGGTGTTGATGACCACAATGTCAAAGGATACGTCTAAAAACAGCCGCATTGCTTCTCCGGCGGATTGTGCTTGATAATCGCAGGAAAACTCGCTGCGCGGCAGAATCTCTGATAAATAGTCAAACAACTTTGAACCTGCCGATACAGTGAGAATCCGCAGTTTATCGTCCTCAGCCATAGCGCCCCTCCTTTCACGGCTTTTGTTTGGCTTTCCACTGTCAGCTCAGACTCTCCAGATACCCTTCCGGCAGGATTTTCTTGACAAACGCGCTTTCATGCGCCGCCGTATATGCTTCCTCAAGCGTTGCAGGGAGTTTTTCCAGCCGCTCTGTCACTTCACGCGGCGCGGTGTACAGATTCAAGTCTGTCGAGGGTCTTAGCGGCAGATGACGCTTGATCCCGTCGAGACCTGCGTGAAGGATCAGCGCGTACGCAAGATACGGATTCGCGCACGGATCCGGGGAACGCAGCTCAATCCGCTTGTATTCGCCTTTTGCGGCGGGAATCCGAACCAACTGGGAACGGTTCTCACGCGACCAAGTCACATAGCGGGGGGCTTTCATTTCTCCGAGACGCAGATAAGAATCTTCTGTGGGATTCAAAAAATAAGAAATTTCGCAGATATGTGCGAGCAGACCTGCAATAAACTGCTCTGTGACATCTTTCCCTGTTCGTTCCTTTACGGAAACATTGATGTGCATTCCGTTCCCGCTGTATCCTGTCAGCGGCTTCGGAGAAAAGTCCGCGTACAGACCGTTGCGCGCCGCTACCGTTTCAACGACGGCGCGGAAGGTGACCGCATCGTTTGCCGCCGTCATCGGGGCGCTGTAATGGAAATCAATTTCATTCTGCCCCGGTCCCACCTCATGGTGCGACGTCTCGGGGCGGATCCCCATATCCTGAAGCGTCAGACAAATTTCACGGCGTATGTTCTCCCCCTTATCGTCCGGGGCGATCGCCATATAGCCGGCATTGTCGTAAGGCTCACGCGTCGGGTCGCCTTTTTCATCTCTTTTGAAAAGGTAAAACTCGTACTCTGCGCCGAAATTGCAGGTAATTCCCTCCGCTTCCGCTGCTTCCACCGCTGTGCGCAGTATTTGTCTTCCGTCCTTTACATACGGTGTGCCGTCCGGATAACGGACGTCGCACAGCATACGGATGACTCTTCCGTTTGAGGGGCGCCAAGGGAGAACGGAAAGCGTTGTGGGGTCCGGGTGAAGAAACAGGTCAGAGTGTATTTCGCTTTCAAAACCGTCCACCGCAGACGCGTCAAATGAGATTCCGTCTCTGAAAGCACGTTCCAGCTCATCGGGCATGATTGCCACATTCTTCTGTTTACCGTGAATATCGCAGAATGCCAGACGGATAAACTTTACGTTCTCCTCATTGACATATGTCAGAACGTCCTCGTAACTATACATCATTTCCCTCCCGATAAAAAAGAAAGCGCGCTCACAGATATAGATATAGAAACATATCTATTTATCTATGAACGCCATTGCTCATATATGCATAGAGTTTAGCACAGATGAAACGGTGTGTCAACAAATTTCTAAAAAAAATGAAAAATTTCGAAAATCCTATTGACAAGCGAGAATTGTTGTTGTAAAATGCAGACCATAAGTAGCAGCGAGGATGTTGCGGCTTAGTTCAAGTGAATCCATTGTACCGTTATTCATAACAGCGGCAAAGGTGTCGTAGAGACCATTTCTCTCCACCCTTGTCGCTGTTTTATTTTGTGAGGTGTATTATGCAGACAGTATCCGATTTTTTCGCAGAAAACGTTTTTGACGAATCGGTCATGAAGGCACGCCTGCCCCGTGAGACCTATAAAAAGGTTCAGGAAAGCCTGAATTACGGGAAACGGCTGGACATCGCAGTTGCCAATGTTGTTGCAAACGCCATGAAGGACTGGGCGATCGAAAAGGGCGCAACTCATTATACGCACTGGTTTCAGCCAATGACGGGCATCACGGCGGAAAAGCACGACAGCTTTATTCATACGTCGTCCGACGGCAAAGTGATAATGGAGTTTTCGGGCAAGGAACTCATTCAGGGCGAACCGGACGCTTCCTCTTTCCCCTCCGGCGGTCTTCGCGCCACCTTTGAAGCGCGCGGATATACCGCGTGGGATCCGACGTCTTTCGCATTTATCAAGGACGGCGTGCTCTGCATCCCCACTGCATTCTGCTCTTACGGCGGTGAAGCGCTGGATAAGAAGACCCCCTTGCTTCGCTCTATGGAAGCAATCAACCGTCAGGCGCTGCGCGTACTGAAACTGTTCGGGCATGATAATGTTACCTCCGTGAAAACAACGGTTGGTCCCGAACAGGAGTATTTCCTGGTAGACGCAGATATGTACGCAAAGCGGAAGGATCTGATTTACACCGGCAGAACCCTGTTCGGTGCAAAGCCACCCAAAGGACAGGAGCTTGAGGATCATTACTTCGGCGTTATCAAGCCCCGTGTACAGGCGTTCATGAAAGAACTGAACGAAGAACTGTGGAAGTTGGGCGTTCTTGCAAAGACAGAACACAACGAGGTGGCTCCCGCGCAGCATGAGCTGGCTCCGATTTTTGCCACCACAAATATCGCAACCGACCATAACCAGCTGACCATGGAGCTGATGCAGAAGATTGCGAAGCGCCACAACATGGTTTGCCTGCTGCATGAGAAACCGTTTGCGGGAGTCAACGGCTCCGGCAAGCATAACAACTGGTCGATTTCCACCGATACCGGCATCAACCTGTTGGAACCCGGCGATACGCCCTATGAGAACGCGCAGTTCCTGCTCTTCCTCTGTGCCGTTATTAAAGCGGTAGACGACTACCAGGAGCTTCTTCGTATTTCGGTTGCCTCCGCCGGCAACGACCACCGTCTCGGTGCGAACGAAGCGCCTCCCGCAGTTGTATCGATGTTTATCGGCAGCGAATTAGCTGATATTCTCCATGCAATTGAAACCGACACGCCCTACGGCGCTAAAGAAAAAGAAATTCTGAAAGTCGGCGTGCATGTTCTGCCCAAGTTCCCCAAGGACACGACAGACCGTAACCGCACTTCTCCTTTTGCCTTTACCGGCAACAAGTTTGAATTCCGTATGCTCGGCTCGTCCGCTTCCATTTCGGATGCAAACGTTGTCCTGAATACTGCGGTAGCGGAAGAGCTTCGCCAGTTTGCAGACGAGTTGGAAGGGGTCACCGATTTCCCTGCTGCGCTTCACGCACTTATCAAAAAGACGATTGCCGAACACAAGCGCATCATCTTCAACGGCAACGGCTATGACGACGCGTGGATTGCCGAAGCGGAAAAGCGCGGACTTGCAAACCTCAAGACCACGCCCGAATGCCTGCCGTATATGTTGCATGAAAAGAATGTCTCCCTGTTTACGGAACACAAGGTGTACACGGAATCCGAAATCAAATCACGCTTTGAAATTGCCGCCGAGAACTACTGCAAGGTCATCAGCATTGAGGCAAAGACCATGATCGACATGGCGCGCCATGACATTCTCCCCGCCGTCAGCAAATATCAGCATGAACTGGCTGACACGGCTGCCGCAAAGAAACAGTTCGGTGCGGACGACACCTACGAGGTCGATCTGGTGAAACAGATTTCCAAACAGGCGGCGCTTGCGTACAAGGAGCTGAAAGCCCTCGAAGATACTTTGCCTGCCGCAAGAGAAATCACAGATACGGAAAAATGCGCAAAGTATTACCGCGAGAGCGTCTTCAACGCGATGAATGCACTGCGTATCTCAGTGGATGAGTTGGAAACACTCACTGCTGCGGATTACTGGCCTTATCCCTCTTATGCGGATCTTCTGTTCAGCGTCAGATAACGGTTACAATAAAATTTGAAATAGAGGTGAATTTACAATGGAAGAATTAATGGAAGGGTTAAGAGAATCTATCCTCGGCGACGTGTTTGGAATTTGGTTTCTGATCGGTGCCGCATTGGTCTTCTTTATGCAAGCGGGATTCGCTATGGTGGAAACCGGCTTTACCCGCGCAAAGAACGCCGGCAACATCATCATGAAAAACCTCATGGACTTCTGTATCGGTACCGTGGTTTTCACGATACTCGGTTTCGGTCTTCTGTGCGGTGAAAACGCCTTGTTCGGTCTGATCGGAAAGCCGAACTGGCAGATGTTCTCAGACTTCGGTGCATTTATTTCTGAAAATGCTTCTTCTTTCGTCTTTAACCTTGTGTTCTGCGCAACTACCGCGACGATCGTCTCCGGTGCGATGGCAGAACGGACAAGATTCCTGGCATACTGCATTTATTCTGCAGTCATCTCTTTGGTTATTTACCCGATTGAAGCCCATTGGATCTGGGGCGGTGGTTGGCTCTCTTCCCTCGGCTTCCACGACTACGCAGGTTCTACTGCGATTCACATGGTCGGCGGTATTGCCGCTTTGGTCGGCGCCATTATTCTCGGGCCCCGTATTGGCAAATATGTTAAAGACAAGAATAACAAGGTTGTAAAAGTCAATGCGATCCCCGGTCACTCGATTCCTCTCGGCGCCCTCGGTTGCTTTATTCTGTGGTTCGGCTGGTACGGCTTCAACGGCGCCGCTGCAAAAAGCGGTTCCGAGCTTGCTTCCATCTTCATGACCACAACCATCGCACCGGCGGTTGCAACCGTCACAACCATGATTTTCACATGGATTAAAAACGGGAAACCCGATGTTTCCATGTGTCTGAACGCTTCCCTTGCCGGTCTTGTCGGTATCACTGCCGGCTGTGCCGCTCTGGACGCGCTCGGTGCAACCATTGTCGGTATTGTCTCCGGTTTCCTGGTTGTATTTGTCGTAGAATTCCTTGATTTGAAACTCCACATTGACGACCCTGTCGGTGCAGTGGCAGTACATATGGCAAACGGTATCTGGGGTACCATCGCAGTCGGCCTTTTGGCAAACCCCGATGCCCCTGCAGGTTTGAACGGTCTGCTCTATACCGGTAGTTTCAAGCAGTTGGGTGTGCAGCTCCTCGGCGTTGTCACCGTTGCTGCTTATACCATCGTCACCATGACTGTCACCTTCCTTCTGATTAAGAAGCTCGGTAGCAAGACTGTCAACGGCGTGAAGCACAACGGTCTGCGTGCGGATCCCGAGGATGAAATTGCAGGTCTTGACTCCTCTGAGCACGGCTTGCCCACCGCTTACGCAGGCTTTATGATGCTTGCATCTGACGAGCTCGGTGTTGGGACATCCCCGATTGCAATACCCGCCGCCGTACCTGCTGTTCCGATTGACGAGGCAGTACCCGTACAGTTGAAGACCGCATCTGCAGACTCCGCAGTTGCATCCGATGTGAAGATTACCAAAATTGAAATCTTTGCGAGAACAGAAAGCCTTGGCGTTCTGAAAGATGCGCTTGCAGGCATCGGCATTACCGGCATGACCGTCAGCAACGTGCTTGGTTGCGGCGTACAGAAAGGTAAGCCCGAGTATTACCGTGGCGTTGTGCACGAAGCTTCCCTCCTGCCGAAGATTAAGGTTGAGGTTGTTGTGAGCAAAGTGCCCGTGTCCGAAGTCGTACGTGTGGTTAAGAAAACGCTTTATACCGGTCATATCGGAGACGGTAAGATCTTCATCTACGATGTGGAGAACGTGATTAAGGTCCGCACGGGTGAAGAGGGCTATGACGCCCTGCAGGATGCAGAAGAAAACTGATTTCCATAAAGGCATTGATGAAGAAAAGTAACACGGTCAACGGCTCACAGAGAGCGCGCGCAGGTGAGAGGCGCGTAGCCGCCCGTGCAAAAGAACACTTCGGAGCCGCAAGCTGAAAAGCAGGCAACGCCGCGCTCAGTAGGTACGCCGCTACCGCCCGTCAAGCGGTCTGTGAGAAGTAAGATAGGTGGTACCACGACAGCGCAGCTGCTCGTCCTATTTGAGGATAGCGGCTGCGTCTTTATTTTTTCAAGAGGTATTTCATTATGTGCGCAATCATGGGTTATATCGGCACTCAAATTCAACGCGAAGCATTCATACAAGGCTTTGACAAAACTGTATCGCGTGGACCCGATATGTCGGAGATTCTTGAAGTAGGTAAACACGGTGCGCTTGCCTTTCATCGCCTTGCCATTATGGAGCTGACCGAGCGCGGTATGCAGCCGTTTACGCTTGGAGACGATGCTCTCGTATGCAACGGTGAGATATACGGCTTTCGCCCGTTGCGCGAAGCGCTTCAAAAGAAAGGATACGTCTTTCGCAGCAACTCCGACTGCGAAGTACTCTTGCCGATGTGGCGTGAATACGGCACAGAGATGTTTCGCATGCTGGACGCAGAGTTCGCGCTGATTATTTATGACAGCAAGACCAACAGTCTGGTGGCGGCAAGAGATCCGATCGGTATCCGTCCGCTGTATTACGGCTATGACTCCGACGGAAAAATCATATTCGCTTCGGAGCCGAAAAACCTTATCGGGCTTTGCAGCCGGATTGTTCCTTTCCCACCCGGTCATTACTACTTTGGCGGAGAGTTCGTCTGCTATCGCGATATGACAAAAGTGGAGCAAGTAGTGAGAGAGCCGCTCGACAAGGTCTGCGATACGATACGCACACTTTTGATTGCGGGCATTGAAAAACGCATGGACGCGGACGCGCCTGTCGGATTTCTCCTTTCCGGTGGTCTTGATTCCTCTTTGGTGTGCGCTGTCAGCGCCAAGCTTGTTTCACATCCGATCCGCACTTTTGCCATCGGTATGAATACCGACGCAATCGATCTGAAGTATGCAAAAGAGGTCGCCGACTATATCGGCTCTGAGCATCATGAAATCATCATCACCAAAGAAGACGTCCTGAAAGCGTTGCCGGAAGTGGTCTCCATTCTCGGTACCTATGATATTACGACCATCCGCGCCAGCATCGGTATGTATCTGCTTTGCCGCGCCATCCACGAGACGACAGACGTCCGCGTGCTTATGACCGGTGAGATTTCCGACGAACTCTTCGGATACAAATATACAGATTTTGCTCCCTCAGCCGATGAATTTCAACTTGAATCCGAAAAACGTATTCGGGAACTTCATATGTATGACGTATTGCGCGCTGACCGCTGTATCTCCTCCAACTCACTGGAAGCGCGTGTCCCGTTTGGTGACCTCAGTTTCGTGAAATATGTGATGTCAATTGCCCCTGAAATGAAAATGAACGTCTATGGCAAAGGCAAATACCTGTTGCGCCATGCATTTGAGGGAGATTACCTGCCGCATGATATTCTGATGCGGGAAAAAGCCGCCTTCAGCGACGCGGTCGGTCACTCGATGGTGGACTATCTCAAAGAATACGCGGAATCACTTTATACCGATGAGGAGTTTGAGGAAAAACGCATCAAATATAGCTATGCGACCCCTTTCACAAAAGAATCCCTTTGCTACCGTGAATTGTTTGAAAAGTATTATCCAGGTCAAGCGGAAATGATTGCCGACTTCTGGATGCCCAACAAAAACTGGGAGGGCTGCAACGTCAACGACCCCTCGGCGCGTGTCCTTTCCAACTACGGGGCAAGCGGTGTATAACTTCGCGGCTCGAAATGAAACATTTTTCAAAAAGCGAAAAAGGCGCGGCAGATTGCCGCGCCTTTTCTGTACGGTGATATATCCAAGAGACACTGCCCTGCTTTTACCAGTTCAGAATAAACTCGATCACGAAGCAGGCGCTCCAACTGAAGGAATGCCAGTAAAGCCCCTTGCGTTCCTTGGAATTATAGTTTTCGTATATGCCGTCCTTGTTCTCGTCGACCATGGAAAGTACAAACTCTCGTATGGCGTCCGCAGTTTCGGTGAAGCCGTAATTCTTCAACCCCTTTGTTGCAAAGAATGCGAGGTTCAACCAAGTTGGGCCGCGCCAGTATTCCGTGGAATAGGTGGGGTCATCGTAAGAGACGGAAGGCATACCCGGAAAGAATCTGGCTGGGTCGGCACCAATGCGGTGCATGGCGTTTGCCTGCTCCTGATTTGCAATCCCGATAAACAAAGGCATAAAAGAAGCGGGAGTAACGACATGGCTATGCGCACCGCGCTTGAAATCGTAATCCAAGAACGCCTGCTGCGCCGGATCCCAAAGTCTTTCGAGAACGGTGTTTGTCAGTTCCTCCTCCAACGATTTCCATTTGCCGCTGTCCTCACCGATGACAGCCGCGATTTCAGACATGGACCGGTAAAAGGTAATCATGAAGCAGTTGAGGTCAATCGGCCAGTAGTCCACGACCGGCGAATCCCAACGGGGGGAGTTATCCCATCCGGACTCATATCTTGCATGGAGATAATTGTTCTTTGCAACCTCCTCTGGCGTTCCCTCGGAGCTGTAGTGAAACAAACCGTTATATTTACGGCGCGTTACCCAAAACTTCTCGTTTGCGACGAAGCGCGGATAGCACTCGCGGAGGAAATCGGCGTCGCCGTCATGCTTATATACCGTCAATGCCGCCCACGGCAAAACCGGCGGCTTTGTCAAATCCTCTACACGGGAACCTGATAAATAAACGACATCCGGGAACATACCATCCGGCTTCTGAAATTTCATGAAGCCGCGGAGGCAGTCTTTCGCAAGCTCGGTATCAAAGTAGGAGGTTGCCATTGCGTGGAATGCGGTATCCCAGTTCCAGATCCCCGTATCATACTTGATCCACGGCGAAATGCAGCGGTACGGCGCCCAGGGGGTGTCAGGACCGGATACGGTATTTGCCGCAAGCGTGTCATACGCGCGGGAGAGCAAATTCAGGTTACGCGGGGAGACTTGATCTTTGACGGAGGTCAGCCATTCATCTTTTGTCAAAACCATATGTACCTCAAAATTGAAGATTGTATTTCATATCTTACTCTTTTGTACGGTATGCGCCGTAACGCAAGTATTATAGCATTCCCGATAAACCGTGTCAACAAAACAAATACCGATACAGGCTCATTTTGTGTGTTAACGTACAGGTCGCCGCATACCGATAACAGAAACACCGAGGGTATCCCCTCGGTGAATCCAAATGATTTATTTACGGAGCAGTTGCGTCTTTGTTTTGCAGAGAGAGATAATAGCCGTACTCCGGATCATACCCCAAGGCAGAACAAGTATAGAGATTAACGATATTGCCGGTGTACTTCACATCGATCTGATACGCGGCAGAGTCTCCGATTTGCTCCACTGTCTTTACAGTGAGCTGTTGTCCGAATGTCTCGGACTGCGTGGAAGTATAGGTGGTATCCGATAGTTTATAAGTGACGTTGGAGGCACCGTACTGCAGAGTCGTATGCAATGCGGGATTTGTGTAAATCTCGCTGATGACCTGCATGGCTCTGTCCTTGTAGCGGCACATGGAGGAAATACAGAACATTCCCTCGTAAAGCCTTGAGGTATCGAGCACCGGCGTGTCTTTTACCTCCACATAATACTCATCAGAGCTATACTCATAACGCTTGCGGTAATCGCCCTGCACTGTCTGAATCGTTTCTTCAATATATGCGTTTTTATCCGCAATTGCAGCATCCTTTTCAATTAGAGATTTCAGGTTTGCAATTCTACTCTCCAGATCTCCCAGTTCATTGAAATAATACTTGTCGGCATTCTCTTTATTGATGATATAGTAGGTATACTGCCCGATTAGGAAATTGGATGGAACACCGTAATAGCGGTTCACGGTATTGCCGTCTACCGTAGAAGTGAAAACGGCATTCTCATAGATCACAGACGGGATGGAGTTATACTGCGTTTGGTCGCTGAGTTTGCGGTTGTATGTAGTGGTCAGGGGCTCCGTCAAATCCATGAGATAATCGGCGGATATAAAAGATTGTATCATAGACTTGCCGGTTGCCACAAAAATATCAAACTGGAAATTGTTTTCCTTAGGGAAATTGTCTCCGATGCCGGCAGGCGTTTTGTCCAGTTCGGCTTCCGCGTTCTCTTTTGCGAGCGCCGCTTGCGCCTTTACTGTTTGCTCGTACTCAGCTTCGGGCACAAGATGAAACGCAATCCGCGTTTTATACTTCGGTTCAATCACCTTATTAAACTCATTCTGCATTTCTCTCGCCGCATCATTGCTGACGCTCTTGACGGGGATATACAGGTTCAGAGTGACATAAGGCTCGCTTTCTCGCAAAGAATGTGTGTTTATATAATCCTCTGCTTTGTCAAGGTCGGTCTTACCACAACTGACAAGCAGCGTTGCTACTATCAGAGTGCACAGCACCAATGACAGAATGCGCTTCTTCATCAAAACACTCTCCCAATACATTCATTTTATAGTTTATTTTACTATGGAAATGCTCTCTTGTCAAGCCTAAAAACAGGCAATATGCCGATACGGAATCAATTATCGAGATAATCGCGTAAGGGCTTGGAGCGGCTCGGGTGACGGAGCTTACGGAGAGCCTTGGCCTCGATCTGACGGATACGTTCACGCGTAATGTTGAACTGCTTGCCCACCTCTTCCAGTGTGCGGGGGCGTCCGTCCTCAAGACCGAAGCGAAGCTTTAGCACCTGCTCCTCACGGGGAGTCAGCGTGTGCAAAACATTGCAAAGCTGCTCACGCAGCAGGCTGTAAGAAGCTGCTTCGGAAGGAGCCGGAGACTCGGTATCCTCCACAAAATCTCCGAGGTGGCTGTCCTCTTCTTCGCCAATCGGCGTTTCAAGAGAAACGGGATCCTGCGCGATCTTCATAATTTCGCGCACCTTCTCGGGCGTGATATCAAGAGACTTCGCAATTTCTTCGGTAGTGGGTTCTCTGCCGTATTCCTGGAGAAGCTGACGGCTGGCACGGGAAACCTTGTGAATGGTCTCCACCATATGGACGGGGATACGAATGGTACGTGCCTGGTCGGCGATAGCGCGCGTGATTGCCTGACGGATCCACCATGTGGCATAGGTCGAGAACTTATAGCCCTTCTGATAGTCGAACTTCTCGACCGCTTTCATCAACCCCATGTTCCCTTCCTGAATCAGGTCGAGAAAATACATTCCCTTGTTAACGTGACGTTTCGCGATGGAAACCACCAGGCGCAGGTTTGCCTCAGCAAGTTCTTCCGCCGCCTCTTTGTTGCCGAGGGCAATCTGCTCCGCCAAATACTTTTCACGTTCAGCTGTAAGCAACGGAATCTTCCCGATTTCTTTCAGATACATACGCACAGGGTCATCGATAGCGAGCCCCTCCTGCGCCAGCATCTTTTCAATTTTTTCGGGCGTGTCGTATGTCTCGACCTCCTGCTCCAATTCTCTGGTCTGTTCGCTGTCTTCAAAATTGGGAGGAGTGCCGTTGCTGTCAAGCGCCTCATAAATCTTGTCCACCGGGGCGATATCGTAATTAATATCCTCCAGCGCTTTCATCAGATCGGAATGTCCGATTCCCTCGTCTACGGTACGCTCGATCAGTTCATTGACATCAATTTTCTCGTTATCCATTTCCATCCATCCTTATGTATCAATTACTATTTTTACGTCGTTTTATTCTTCTTGTCCCTGTTCCTGGCGTTTGGCGTCTATGAGGCTCAAGAGATCCTGCGGGGTTAGCGGAGCGGCTTCCTGCCTCTTTTTAGCGGCGGCTTCTTTCAGATTGTCAACGCAATCACGGAATACCCGTTCGCTGTTGTCTGCCAGCTCCATGCGCCCGATCTTCATCTTCGTCATACGTCCAATTTCATCTGTTGTGAAGTTTTCCTGATCGATCGGGTCACCGTTCGCTTCTAAAACAGAGGCGAACACGCGCGCGTTAAAAGCCGTCATGAAATCGTTTTGCGTCAAATCAACTTTTCCATCGCGCACCAGCTCCACGTACTGCGGATACAACATCAGCAATCCGAGCACCGCTTCCTCGCACCGCGCAACCGCCGGCATCCGGACATAATCCGGGTTGACTTTGTCTGTAAAGCCGAGTGAAGACTGACGCACGGTCTGGACGTCTTTCTTTTTCTCGTCCTTTTGCTTCCTATACGTCATTCTCTCCACATCCTGCCGCAAAACCGAGGGTGCCATATCCAGTTTTTTTGCCGCAGCGTGAATATATACATCACGTTCTGCCGCAGAATAAACTTCCGAAATCAATTTGCAAAGTTCGTTTGCTGCATTGATTTTGTCTTGAGGTACAGAAAGTGAATACTTGGAAAGAACCCGCTCCATGTTATAGTCAAACTTGGTGCTGCTCCCCGACAAAATCGCCTTGAAGCGGTCGGCGCCGAACTTTCGAATGAACTCGTCCGGGTCCTTGGCGCCCTCCATTTTGATCAAGCGCACCTCCAGTCCGACTTCCTCCAGCATTTTCATCGCTTTGTCTGCCGCGTTGCGTCCTGCCTCGTCCATATCATAGGAAATCACAACGCACTTTGTGTAGCGCTTCATCAGCCGCGCGTGCTCCGGCGTAATGGCTGTTCCGAGAGTGGCAACGGCATTGGTAAAGCCGGCGGCGTGTACGGCAATGACATCCATGTACCCCTCGCAGAGTATCATTTCTTCCGCGCAGGCGTCCTTGGCAAAGTTCAGTGCGTAAATGTTTCTGCGTTTGTTATAAATCGGCGTATCGGAAGAATTCTTATATTTCGGAGTGCTGTTGTCCATGACGCGCCCGCCGAAAGCAATTACATTTCCCGACACGTCGATGATCGGAAACATCACGCGGTTGTAGAACGATGTAAATACTCTGCCTGTTTTCTGATCACGCCCGCAGAGGTTGCCTATGACAAGCTCGTCAAGAGTATATCCTGCCCCGGTCATGTATTGAATAAACTCGCCGTAACCATTGGGTGCAAATCCCAACCCGAAATGCTTGATGGTAGCGTCGGTCAGTCCGCGTTTGATATGCAGATATTCATACGCCACCTTGGCATATTGGTTATCCGCATACAAGCATTTGTGGAAGTATTTTGCCGCGGTGCGGTTCATCTCAAAGAGACGCTTTCGGTCGTACTTGGGCAGCAAACCGTCCCTGTCAGGCTGTTCGGGGATGGTGATCCCCGCCGATTTTGCAAGATATTCCACGGCGTCAACGTAATCGAGGTTTTCGGCGCGCCTGATAAATGTGATGGCATCGCCGCCGACCCCGCAACCGAAGCAATAAAAGCTGTTTTCTGAGGGAAACACGGTAAAGGAAGGGGTTTTCTCGGAATGAAACGGGCAAAGCCCTTTCATGTTGCTCCCCGCCCTTTGCAAAGTAACGTACTTTGAAATCAATTGTCCGATATCGGTACGGGCAAGTATCTCATCTATGACCTGACGCGGTATCATCAGTTGTTCCCCCTCCATACTTCCGGGATAAACAGCTTTTCATATGTGCGAATGGCATAACGGTCTGTCATACCTGAAACATAGTCGCACACGCAGCGCGCAACACCGTCTCTCTCAATATTGTCACGATAAAGCGCAGGCATCTGCTCCGGATACTCGCTGTAATACTGATACAGGCTGATCAGCAATTTTTTGGCTTTCTCTTCTTCCTGTTTTGCGGCAGAATTACGGTAAACACGCTCAAAAAGAAAATCCCGAAGTGCCATCATGGCATCTGCCACGGTTTTTGTCATTGAAATTTCCGGTTTATTTTCACTGCTCTCGATCAATGCAGTTACCATCGTGTTGATTCGCTCACTGTTACCGCGCCCAAGAATATCGAGGATACCGGCTGGAATCTGACCAAGAGAAAGAATCCCCGCGCGGCAGGCGTCATCAATGTCATGATTGATGTAAGCGATCCTGTCGGCATACTTGACAATCACACCCTCCAGCGTAGCCGCTTGGCGGTTCCCAGTATGGTTGACAATGCCGTCGCGCACCTCATATGTCAGGTTGAGTCCCTCGCCGTCTCTCTCCAGACAGTCCACGACGCGCAGACTCTGCTCATTGTGGGAAAAATGAGGGTCAAAGCAACGGCGCAGCGCTTCTTCTCCGGCATGACCGAACGGGGTATGCCCCAAATCATGCCCCATGGCAATCGCTTCCGTCAGGTCCTCGTTGAGGCGAAGGGCACGTGCAATAATCCGCGCAATCTGCGTCACCTCAAGGGTATGGGTCAATCTGGTGCGGTAGTGCTCGTCCAAAGGCGAGAAAAAGACCTGGGTTTTATGCATGAGGCGGCGAAAAGACTTAGAATGAATGATTCTGTCTCTGTCACGCTGAAATTCCGTTCTGTTGGGACACGGGCTAATCGGCTTCTCGCGTCCTCGGGTCTGAGAAGTAAAAAAGGCGAACGGCGACAGCATTCCTTGTTCCCGTTCCACGAAAACATCCGAAATACGGCTCATCCCGTTCTCCTTTCTCTCTTTTTAACAAAATATACGCAGAAAAAGAGATAAATACTTTTTTTTATTGAAATTTATGAAAAACCGAAATATTCTTTCCCCCGGACAAGAATCGCGCGTCCTGCCGTGCGATTTCTGACCGTCTCGGCGAAAAGGTTTTCCTTCTCCTGCGGCAATGTTACACTGACCCTCACCTCATCGCCGAAGTCGGTGGATATGACGCGTACATCCGAGAGAGGTTGTGAAAGCTTGCAGTAGTCCTGATAGGTACATTGGATTGTCAGGTCAACCACCGTCCGATAAAGCACCGTTCCCGCATTTTGCAGCGCCTCTTTGGCTGCGGCAGTATATGCACGGACCAGTCCTCCTGTACCAAGCAATGTGCCTCCGAAATAACGCACGACAACAAGGGCGCAGTTTGTGAGCTGCTGCTTACGCAGCACGTCCAGAACAGGCATACCGGCAGTGCCCGACGGCTCTCCGTCGTCCGTATAGCGGGATTTATTGTCCTCACGCAGCACATAAGCGTACACGTGATGGCGTGCGTCCGGATATTTCTGCCTGACGGACTGCACGAAAGCGACAGCTTGTTCCTCTGTCGAAACAGGCTCCGCAAAGCCGAGAAAGACGGATTTCTTTTCTTCATACCGCCCGGCGCCGCTGCCTGCAAGGCTGTAATAGGATTCACTCACCGCAGATATAAGCGGCATACTTGCCGCGTCCCCTTTCGTCAAGCGTTGCTTCCACGTATACCCCGTCGTCCCGGTAGTCAATGCTTTCCACCGTTGCATCCGTGTGTAAAAGGCTGACTTTATTCTGATCGGCATATGAGAAATGCAAGGTCAAACGCCGTTTTCCGGCTTGGGTGATTCTTTCAATGGAAGCAAGAAGTAAATCAATGCCCATCTTCTTTGCTGCCGATATATAAATCTTGTTTTCATCCTTTTCTATTCCGTTTTTCGGAAAGTCAGGTAATATATCGCATTTATTGTATACATACAAAATAGGCTTGTCCGAGGCGCCTAACTCTTTCAGAAGTTCCTCGGTAACGGCAATGTGTTCCTCCGACTCAGGATCCGTGACATCGCTCACAATGAGTAAAATATCGGCGTATACCACCTCGTCCAATGTAGAACGGAAAGCATGAATCAAATGGTGCGGAAGTTTTCGGATAAACCCGACTGTATCAGTCAGCAGCACTTCGTCGCCGCTGGGCAGAGTCAAGCGCCGTGTCGTAGGGTCGAGCGTTGCGAAGAGTTTGTCTTGGCACAGCACCCCGGCGTCCGTAAGGGTATTCAGAAGCGTAGACTTCCCCGCATTGGTGTATCCAACGATCGCAATCTTTGGCAGATTGGAGCGGTCACGCGCCGCGCGCATGACGCTGCGGTTATGCGCCATTTCCTCAAGCTGCTTCTCAAGCGAATTGATACGTTCCCGCATATGCCGTTTATCGGTTTCCAACTGGCTTTCACCGGGTCCCCGCGTGCCGATGCCGCCGCCAAGACGGGAGAGGGCTTTTCCTTTCCCGGCAAGACGCGGAGCGGTGTATTTGAGCTGTGCAAGCTCAACTTGCAGTTTACCTTCCCCGGTAACGGCATGACGGGCAAAAATATCGAGGATCAGCATACTGCGGTCAATCACTTCCACATCTTCCAGTGCATCCTCAAGATTCCGTATCTGCGCCGGCGAAAGGTCGAAGTCGAACACCGCAAGGTGGACGTCGTTTTCTTTGGCGAGGTCCCTGATTTCCCGTACCTTCCCTGCGCCGATACAAGTACGGGGGTCAAAGGAGGCTTTCACCTGTATGACACGGGCAAATTCTTCCCCACCGGCGGTATCGAGGAGGCGTGAAAGCTCATCAAGACTTTTCTGCGCCTCTTTGGCTTCCACCGCTGTCGGAACCGCAGCGACAAGTATCGCCTGTCCTTTGGTTGTTTCTTCACTCATAACATTCCTCCAAAAAAGAAGCGCGTGGACAATACTATCCACGCGCGTTCCTCAAAAGCATGATTATTTCGCTGCTCTTGCTGCTGCGGCATTGCGACGAGAATTGAAACGATCAATCACACCGCCGATGTCAACGAGCTTCTGCTTCCCGGTAAAGAAGGGGTGGCAGTTGGAGCAGATATCAACGCTCATATCACCCTTGGTAGAGTGGGTCTTTACGGTCGCACCGCAAGCGCACTTGATAGTAGCCTCTTTATATTCGGGATGAATTCCGGACTTCATGTTAAATTACCTCTTTGTCAATATTTATCTTCTATATTATATCATAGGATTTTCAGAATTGCAAGTGTTTTTTATAGGAATCTACAATTTTTCCGACATTTCTTTTTTCAAATCGCGAATGATCTTTTTTTCAAGCCGAGATATGTATGATTGGGATATACCGAGCAGGTCCGCTACCTCTTTTTGCGTCAGCTCATCACCGCCGCGCAAGCCGTAACGCAATTCAATAATCATGCGCTCCCGCTCTTTCAAAGAAGCGACGGCACGGCGCAGCTGCATTTCCTCCTCTTTTTCTTCCAGGTGTTTTGATACGGAATCCGCTTCACTTCCCAGTATATCGGACAGCAACAATTCGTTGCCGTCCCAATCCACATTCAAAGGCTCGTCAAAAGAGATTTCCTTGCGTATATTCGTATTCTTTCGGATAAACATCAGAATTTCGTTTTCGATGCACCTTGAGGCATATGTTGCCAGCTTGATATTCTTCTCCGGCTGATAGGTTTCTACTGCTTTAACAAGTCCCACTGTCCCGATGGAAATCAGTTCTTCGATATTTACGCCTGTATTCTCAAATTTCTTTGCGATATATACCACAAGACGCAGATTCCGCTCGATGAGAGTAGATCGTTTTTGCTCCGGCTCCACATCGGAGCGCACAAGCTCATACTCCTCCTCAGCGGAGAGAGGCGGGGGGAGAACATCCGCCCCGTTGATATAATATAACTCTGATGCCGATACTTCCGCCATTTTCTTTTTCCCGTGAATCAATACATTTTTTATCCAATTCAGAAGCTTACGCATATATCGCCTTTCATGGCAGCAAAGCCGCCGGAAATATTCCGTCATAACCGTGCAAGTCACTTTTGTCAACAATGGCAATCAGTGCCTCAATTGCTTTATCCCCGACTTTTATTTCCTGCGGCAGAAACGCCACCAGCGTCTGCTTCCCTGTTGCCGTTGTCACACAGAGCCAGCGTCTGCGCTGCGGCAAATATTCCAAAGAGTCTATTTTATCGCCAAAGCGACGAAGCGCATATGCGCGTGAAATGAACAGTACTTTCCGCCCGCTGAGTGGATCTGTCACCAGATTCCCGCTGTCAACAAGCATATGTGCTGTACAAGCTTTATCTGCAAGATTGAAATTCACCTCAATACTCTTGATACCGCGCACATCTGTGATCAGTCTGTTGGCAAAATACAGCACAATTCCGCTGACAGCTGCCAGCAGTGTAAATACAACGACCTTCATGCCACCGCCGTTCCCTCCGACCTTGGCGGGTATCAGCTTTTCAATGAAGCGCCACAAAAGATAGACCCCTGCCCCAAGCATCGCACCTATCCCGCTGCACATAAATGCCGTTTTGAGAATCCGGCGCCATCCCCGCAGAGAGAAAGCAACAGCACAGGCAAGCTGAATCACCGCGATGGCGCTGAATAACAACAGAAGATAGGAACGGCACCACAATAGCGCCCACAATGCATACAACGCCATACCGACCGATGTCAGAATCAGGCGCGGGCGACTCATTCGGTGCCGAAACAGCTTTCCCCCAAGGTAGAGGGTCATATAGTCCAGTGCGAAATTGATCAGGAACAAAACATCTATGTAAACTGTATTCATACCGGTTTCACTCCCGGTATTCATTATAGCCGGAGAGGAGTGCAAGTTCTGTCACTCTTTGTCAAGCAAAATATTCTTGTCGGAAGTGATGAATGCGGTGTTTCTATAAACACAGAAAAAAGGAAGCAGACCCAACACTACTCCCTTTTACATAATATATTTGTTTGGATTGTTATATAAAAAACAACCCCCGGTTTCCGGAGGTTGTTTTAGTTATCTATGTTCAGCGACCGCGCTTCACATAAGTGGTATGAAGGATCTCATGTGCCTTGTGACTTCCCGGTTTGCCGAGGAACTCATCATAAACACCCTTAACAGCAGAGTTTTCATGAGAGGTACGGACATCGGAAGCAGCATCTGCGTTATACAGGACTGCCGCACGAAGCGAACGAATATCCACAGAGTTTTTGACGGAAGCGGGTACAATAGGCTGACCGCCGCCGTTTACGCAACCGCCGGGGCACGCCATAATCTCGATGAACTGGAGATCCAACTCACCGCTCTGCACGCGCTTCAGCAGTTTGTTTGCGTTCTTTGTGCCGCTGGCAACTGCCACTTTCACAGAGGTATCACCGAGCTTATATTCTGCGAACTTGATTCCTTCCACGCCGCGAATAGGCTCCACATCCAGCTTTTCAAAAGGAACACCGGCAACCACCTCTGCGGCAGTTCTGAGCGCCGCTTCCATAACGCCGCCTGTTGCACCGAAGATGATACCCGCGCCGGAGCCCTTTCCGATCGGGTCGTCAAACTTTTCATCGGAGAGTGCATTGTAATCAATGCCGGCAATGGAAATCATGCGGGCAAGCTCACGGGTGGTGATGGCAACATCCACGTCGGGAACGCCTGCGGCATTCTCGTCGTCGCGTTTCACCTCAAACTTCTTTGCTGTGCAGGGGATGCAGGAAACCATGAAGACATCCTCTGCTTTCAAGCCCATCTTCTGTGCAAAATAGGTCTTATAGAGAGCGCCGAACATCTGCTGAGGAGACTTGCAGCTCGACAGGTTTTCGGTCATATCCGGGAAGTAGTGTTCGCAGAACTTAATCCATCCGGGAGAGCAGGAGGTGATCATGGGCAGCTTCCCGCCGTTCTGAAGTCTTTCGACAAGCTCGGTTGCTTCTTCCATGATGGTAAGGTCTGCACTGAAATTCATGTCATACACGCCGTCAAAGCCGAGACGCTTGACTGCTGCAACCATTTTTCCTTCTGTATCAGTGCCGATCGCGTTGCCGAAAGCTTCGCCGATAGCAGTGCGGACAGAGGGAGCAATGCAGATTGCAACATGCTTGTTCGGATCTGCAAGAGCTTCAAATACCTTGGCGGTATCGTCTCTCTCATACAGAGCGCCGACCGGGCAAGCCTCAATGCACTGACCGCAGTTAATACAGGTAGTCTCACTTAAGGGACGGCCGAATTCAGTGCTGATTTCGGTATCAAATCCGCGATTGACAGCGGAAATGGCGCCGATTCCCTGATTGTTGCAGGCTGCCACACAGCGACGGCACAGAACGCACTTGTTGTTATCCCGCACAATGGAATAACCGCTGTCCTCGATGGGATAGCGCTGACGACGACCGCCGACGGCATCCGCGTCTACGCCGTAATCACGGCAGAGCTTCTGCAACTCGCAGTTTGTGGAACGAACGCAGGACAGGCACTTCTTATCATGCCCGGACAGGAGGAGTTCCAGATTCTCGCGTCTCGCATCCATGATGCGGGGGGAGTTTGTCGTGATCTCCATTCCTTCGTTCACGGGATATACGCACGAAGTCACAAGACCGCGCGCACCCTTTACCTCTACAAGGCAAAGACGGCAGGCGCCGATTTCATTGATATCCTTCAGATAGCAGAGGGTGGGAATATCCACTCCCGCATATTTTGCCGCTTCCAGAACGGTAGCGTTCTTCGGGACCGCATAGGAACGGCCGTTGATAATGACGTTTACAGTTTCCATTCTCTTCCGCTCCTCTCTTATGCCTTATAGATTGCCTTGGGCTTACAGCCGGAGATACAAGCGCCGCACTTCACGCACTTCTGTGTGTCGATGACAAGATACGGCAGTCTCTTGCCGGGCTTAACTTCTGCTGCGGGGTTGATCTGGATTGCACCGACCGGGCAGTTTCTCTGGCATACCTTACAGCCGATACACTTATCGGGATCGATATTGAGTGTCATCAGCTTCTTGCAGACGCCTGCGGGGCATTTCTTATCAACTACGTGAGCCACGTATTCGTTACGGAAGTATTTGAGGGTCGAAAGAACGGGGTTCGGAGCAGTCTGACCAAGCCCGCACAGGGACGCGCTCTTGATATAGTAGCAGAGGTGCTCCAAACGGTCGATATCCTCCAGGGTACCGTTACCGTCGGTAATCTTGTTCAACAGTTCGAGCAAACGAACCGTGCCCATACGGCAGGGGGTACACTTTCCGCAAGATTCATCCACGGTAAATTCAAGGAAGAACTTTGCGATATCCACCATGCAGTTGTCTTCGTCCATGACAATCAGACCGCCGGAACCCATCATGGAACCGATGGCAATCAGGTTATCATAGTCGATAGGCGTGTCAAGGTGAGACGCGGGAATACAACCGCCGGAGGGGCCGCCGGTCTGCGCTGCCTTGAACTTTTTACCGTTCGGAACGCCGCCGCCGATTTCCTCAATGATTTCACGGAGAGTGGTACCCATCGGGATCTCCACCAAGCCGGTATTGGTAATTTTGCCGCCGAGGGCAAACACCTTGGTCCCCTTGGACTTTTCGGTACCCATGGAGGCAAACCAATCCGCACCCTTCAGAATAATCTGGCAGATGTTCGCATAGGTCTCTACATTATTAATAATGGTAGGCTGACCGAACAGTCCCTTTACCGCCGGGAACGGAGGACGGGGACGGGGTTCCCCGCGGTTGCCCTCAATGGAGGTCAGCAGAGCCGTTTCCTCGCCGCAAACAAACGCGCCGGCGCCGAGGCGGAGCTGAATGTCGAAATTGAAGCCTGTTCCGAAGATATTCTTGCCGAGCACACCGTATTCGCGCGCCTGCTTCAAAGCCACTTCCAGACGATGAACGGCGATCGGATATTCCGCACGGACATAAATATAACCTTCGTCGGCTCCGATTGCATAACCTGCAATCGCCATTGCTTCCAGAACCGCGTGGGGGTCGCCCTCGAGAACGGAACGGTCCATGAACGCACCGGGATCTCCCTCGTCGGCGTTGCAGACAACATATTTCTTATCGGAAACGGAATTCGCGGCAAACTGCCACTTTCTCCCTGTAGGGAATCCGCCGCCTCCGCGGCCGCGCAGGCCGGATGCCAAAACGGTGTCGATGACTTCTTGTGAAGTCATTGTTTTCAGGACTTTTTCGAGTGCAAGATAACCGTCGGTGCCGATATACTCATCGATGCACTCGGGGTTGATCAGACCGCAGTTGCGCAGTGCAACGCGCAGCTGCTTCTTGTAGAAGTTAGTGCCGCTCAGAGGTGCAACGGTGCCGTCGCTATGTACGGTTTCCTGATAGACCAGATGCTTCACGATATTGCCCTTTACCAGATGCTCGGTCACAATCTCGTGAATCTCGTCCTTGTTGACGCGGGAATAGAAAGTCCCCTCGGGATATACAATCATAATCGGACCGAGTGCGCAAAGACCGAAGCAACCGGTCTGAATGACTTTCACACGGTCAGCAATGCCGTTTGCCTTTAATTCATCTTCGAGAATTGCACGGATACGAGGGCTGTCGGATGACGTACAGCCGGTGCCGCCGCAAATCAATACGTGTCTGGTGTATTGGTCATTTGCCGGATTGCCGTGGCGGACTGCCATTTTCTGGCGCTGTTCGTCACGAATAGAGGCAAGCTCTTCAAGTGTTTTCAAATTAGCAATTCCTTTCAGTTATTCTTGTTCGGTATCAGCCCTGGTATTTTGCAAGAACATCTTTGACCTCGGAGACGGTCAGACGGCCGTACACTTCGTCATTGATGGTCATAACGGGAGCAAGACCGCACGCGCCGATGCAACGGGTTGCGTCGAGACTGTATCTGCCGTCGGGAGAGGTTGTCCCCTCTTCAATGCCGAGAATTTCCTTAACCTTGTTGAAAATATCGCCGGAGCCTTTGACGTAGCAGGCGGTACCCAAACAGATTGCGACGGCAACTTCCCCTTTCGGATTGAGTGCGAACTGCGAATAAAAAGTGGAAATACCGAACACTTCCGCAACCGGAACATCCAGCCCGATGGCGATTCTCTTTTGCACTTCAATCGGAAGATAGCCGTAAATTTCCTGTGCGCCCTGCAGAACACGCATGGTGGCACCCTCTTCCCCTTTGTGAAGCGCAATCAGTTCATCCAGCTTTTTTTCCTGCTCAGCAGTTCCTTTGAACGAAACCGTTGTCAGATTTTTTTTCATGGTTGATGTTTGCCTCCTTGGAATTTTTGACACAGTTTTGGCATATGTGTGACAATTAATATTATTATACAACATTCTTAACACTCTGTAAATATTTTTTCCAAAGTTTTTCTCTAAAGTTTTTTGTAATATGCGATTATAGAATTGCTCGTTCTTCTTCACTGTCTCCACTACGCTCCCCGCGCATTCATTTTTTGAAATAATTTCCGTTTGCCCTTGATTTTAACGAGAGGTTATTGTATATTAGAGATATACTAATCACTTCATATGAGGGTTCACTTATGTACTACGTTGAAAAAGAGCGTCAAATCCCTGTTGTTTCCGATTACGATGTCGTTGTTGTCGGTTCCGGCCCTGCCGGTATCGGTGCCGCGCTTGCGGCAGGCAGAATGGGAGCCAAAGTTTTGCTTCTCGAGCTGACAGGCTCTGTCGGCGGCATCTCCACCACCGGTCTGATGAGTCATTTCACCGGTACCTGCGACAGCAAGATTTATTGGGAAATCCTTGACCGCGCCGCAAAGAAGAACTACTTCCCCTGCTCCGATAAAGTGGTCATCGACCCCGAAATGCTCAAGAATACATATTACGAAATGCTTACCGAAGCAAACGTGACCGTGCTGCTCTACACCGTCGTCTGTGACGCCATTATGGAGGGCGACAAGATTGTGGGCGTGATAGGTCAGAGCAAGTGCGGCAGAGTCGCCTATATGGCAAAGGTCGTTATCGACGCAAGCGGTGATGGCGATATTGCTTGCCGCGCAGGCGCCGCCTTTACCCTCGGTCGTGAGACCGACCACAAGATGCAGCCCGCAACCCTGATGTTCAAGGTGGGCGGCGTTGATATGGATCGCGCTGTCTTCCTCGGTTCCTTTGAATCCACCTATGAGACTCCCCGCGGGGAGCTTCAGGCGCTGGCGCATAAGATTCTTCCCAAACCTGCAGGACACGTTCTGCTGTATAAATCCACCATTCCCGGTATCGTCACCTGCAACATGACCAATGTCACGGACATCGACGGTACCAAGATCGAAGACCTGACCAAAGCGGAAATCGTCTGCCGCTCTCAGATGCAGCCGATCGTCGAATTCCTGCGTGAATACGTCCCCGGCTATGAAAAGTGCTATATCATCTCTGCGGCAAGTCTGATTGGAATCCGTGAAACCCGTCATTTCCACGGACTTTACACAATCACTGAAGAAGATATTTATCAGGCACGTCAGTTTGACGACGCCGTTGTTTACGGTGCGCACTTCAACTTTGACGTTCACAATATCACCGGCTCCGGTCTTGATAAAACCGGTAAACAGAAGTTCTTTGATCAGGAAAAGGGCTACACCATTCCCTACGGTTGCCTCGTCCCCGAAAAGATCGACGGTCTGCTCCTCTCCGGTCGCAATATCTCCGGCACACACATGGCTCACTCCAACTTCCGCGCGATGCCCATTTGCGTCGGTATCGGTGTAGCAGGCGGTATTGCAGCCGCGCTGGCAGCCAAGAAGGGCTGTGAAGTACGCGACATTACCGCCGGCGAAATTCAGAAGTATCTTTGATTTGCATAACCCAAAAACACCTCACGGTACGACCAAGCATCATGCGCGGTACCGTGAGGTGCTTCTTATACGATAAAAACCACCGGGTTGAAATCCACCGGTGGTTTTTGTTGCTGAAATTTAATGGTTTTCGGGCATTTTGGAAAGAACACCGACCGTCTCGTCAAGATAATCATTTTCCATGAGTTCAATCAATCCCTTGTCACAGAGCGCCGGCAAACGCGGGTCAATCGGAAGCTTTGCGAGAACAGGCAGGTGCTCTTTCGCGGCCACCTCATCGACGTGAGATTCACCGAAAACGGAAATCTTTTCATGACAGTGAGGGCAGGCGAGATAACTGTAGTTTTCAACAATTCCAAGCACGGGGATGTTCATCATGCGCGCCATCTGTACCGCCTTGCCGACAATCATCGAAACGAGTTCCTGCGGGCTGGTGACAATGATAATACCGCTCAAGGGCAGGCTCTGAAAGACTGTCAGCGGTACATCTCCGGTTCCGGGAGGCATATCGACGAACATATAGTCCACTTCATTCCAAGCGGTGTCTGTCCAGAATTGTTTGACGGCACCCGAGATCATGGAGCCGCGCCATACCACAGGTTTGGTCGGGTCGTCAAGGAGCAGGTTCACGCTCATGATCTCAATGCCGGTCTTGGTCATCGGCGGAAGCATCAGACCGTCTGCCGTCCCCTCCACACGAACGCCGTCCATGCCGAATATTTTCGGAATAGACGGACCGGTCACATCCGCGTCCAGAATAGCGGTGGTAAAATCCCTGCGCCGCATGGAAACGGCAAGCATTGAGGTGACCAATGACTTCCCCACGCCGCCTTTTCCCGATACGATCCCAATCACGCGTTTGACGGCGCTGAGGTGATTCTGGGGCTCGGTCTGAGGACCCGCCTGCTCGCCGCCTTTCTCTTTGGACGCGCAGTTGGCGGTGCAGGTGCTGCAATTATGTGTGCATTCTGACATTGTGGCTCCTTATATGCATACCACGCGCAGCGCTCCGTCCTCAACGGACAGCGTCGCCTTGGTGATACGTTTCTGATAGTTTTCAATGATTTGGGTGGCAAGCGCGTCTTCCACGTGGGTTTCCAAATAGCGTCGCATATTCCGTGCACCGTAGCGGGAGGAATAAGATTCCTTGGCAATTAATTCGGCGGCGGGATGCGTGTAGGTAAACGCAATGCCTTTATCGGACAACGTCTTAGTCAAATCACCCAGCATGATCTGAGCAATGGAAACGAAGTTTTCCTGCGTGAGTGCGTGGAAAGTAATCACCTCGTCAATCCGATTCAGGAATTCGGGGCGCAGGAAAGAAAGCAGCGCGCGCTCGGTGCGCTCTTTGTCCTGCACTGCCGCGTCCTCCGAAAAACCGGAGATAGCGGTGCTTCTGTCGGAACCTGCGTTGGTAGTCATGACGATAATCGTGTTCTCAAAATTGACAACGCGACCGGAAGCGTCCGTGATTCTGCCGTCGTCAAGAACCTGCAACAGCACATTCAGCACATCGGGATGGGCTTTTTCGATTTCATCAAACAAAATCACCGAATATGGGTGTCTGCGTACTTTTTCGGTCAACTGTCCCGCTTCATCATATCCGACATATCCGGGAGGCGCGCCGATGATACGGGAAACCGAATGCTTTTCCATAAACTCGGACATATCCAGGCGAATCAGCATATCGGGCTGTTTGAACAGTTCAGAGGCAAGAACGCGAACCAGTTCGGTTTTTCCCACCCCTGTCGGTCCTGCAAAAATCAGAGAAACAGGGCTTTTTCTTGCGGCAGATACCCCTGCGCGCTTCCGTTTGATGGCGCGGACAACAGCGCTGACCGCTTCATTCTGACCGACAATGCGTGATTGAATGCGCTCTTCCAGCTTATCAAGCTGCTCAAACTCCTGCTCTTTGATATCGGATGCGGGAATCCCCGTCCAGATTTCAATCACATCGGCAAGGTCGGAAACGGTTACTTCAAGATGGTTGCATTCTTCCGAGAGTGCATTTTGCCGTTCCTCAAGCTGCGATTTTTCGACCTTGAGCGTTGCAAGCTCGCGGTATATTCCTTCCTTGCTTTCGTCAGGGGCGCTTTCGGCTTTCTCCTCCAACGCCGCAAGCTGCTCTTCCAGAGCCGCCAAATGCTTATCGGCGCGCAGCTTCTCATTGACTGCGGCGGAAGAAAGCGATACATGGGACGCCGCCTCGTCCAACAGGTCGATGGCCTTATCCGGGAGGAAACGGTCATTGATGTATCTTTCGGAAAGGCGAACGGCGGCGGACAGAACGCTGTCCGGAATTCTTACATTGTGGTACGTCTCGTAATATCCCTTGATACCGCGGAGCATTTCCTCGGTTTCGGCGGTGGTCGGTTCATTGACCATAACCGGCTGGAAACGGCGTTCGAGAGCGCTGTCCTTTTCAATGTACTTACGGTATTCTTTCAGGGTGGTTGCACCTATGACCTGAATCTCACCGCGAGAAAGCGCCGGCTTCATAATATTGGCGGCGTTCATCGATCCCTCGGCGTCCCCCGCACCGACGATATTATGCACCTCGTCAATCACAAGGATGATGTTGCCGAGCGCTTTTACCTCATTGAGCAACCCCAGCACGCGGGATTCAAACTGCCCTCTGAACTGCGTTCCTGCAACAAGCGCCGTCAGATCAACCAAATATACTTCATGATCCGAAAGCTTTGCAGGGACATTTCCCGTGGCGATTCTGTTTGCGAGAGCTTCTGCAATCGCGGTTTTGCCGACACCGGGTTCTCCTATCAGGCAGGGGTTGTTCTTCTGACGGCGACACAGAATCTGAATCACGCGGTCCAGCTCATGCTCACGCCCCACAATGCGGTCGAGTTTTCCTTCCGCCGCCCGCTTGGTAAGATTGGTGCAGAATGTATCGAGCGTCTTACGACCCGGCAAACGCTTTTCTTTATTCTTTTTCTTGTCTTTTTCGCCCTCCGCCGCACGTTCTTTTCTACCGGCGTTTTCATTGGCTGTATCGTTTTCCGCGTCTGTCTGGCGGACGCCGAGCGGAAAACCGAGTTGGCTGAACAACTTCGGAAGATTGATGGCGGGCGCTCCGGCGTCCTCGCCGTCGTCCTCCCCTTCCTCCTGTGTGCTGTCCAGCATGGTCGTCAAGTCTTCACTCATACGATTGAGATCGTCCTCGCTGATCCCCATCTTTTCGAGCATATCGTTAACAGGCTTGATGCCCAACTCGCGCGCGCACTGGAGGCAAAGTCCTTCGTTGACCGCCTCGCTGTCTCCCGGATTCATCCGTGTGATGAATACCACGGCAACACGCTTATGGCATCTGGAACACATTTGCATAATAGAACCTCATAAATAACTAACGATTGGGATTAATTGATAAAATAAATGCCAATGGATTGAAGTGATACACATATTTGGCAATATAGGTGGAATCGATCGAAAAATTCTGCAGGGCGCTGACATTCGAGAATGCAGGAAGCGTAACAATCCAAACAAACGCACGGCAAGCACACCAAACGATTGCGGCGTTAAACAACAAGCCGAAACAGGCACCGAGAATACAGTTGATCTGTTTTATCACAGGCAAGTCGAACAAGCCGTCCGTGATTCTGAGGAGGAGTCTGATTGTCAGCCGCAGAAGAAAATACAACGCAATCCAAGACAGTATCACCGCGATGGTGCTGGCAAGCGGGTAGGAAAGTTCTTTAATTACGGTGTAATACATCCCGTCGCCTTCATCAAAGGCGCGCTGCGCCGCTGCTGTCAAATCATAATGAAAAGCCTGTGCCATCCAACGCACGACAACAGGGACGCTTTCGAGGAGTACTTCCGGAGAAGCGGCAGTCGGCAGTTCCTTCAGTTTCGTAGCGGACATAATGAGTTCCGTCAGCTTGTCCGATAAAAAGCCCTTGGTAATTAGGGCGCCGAGAGGTTTTGATAGCAGAAGTGCAATCAAAGCGGCGCTCAGGCGGCGAAAGCGTTGAAACAACAGTCGCACAAAGCCTTGTCGAACCCCGGCGATAATACCGACGATTGCAAGCAATACGACAAAAATATCAAGAATGACTCTGACAGCCATCTGTAAAACCTCCTCCCTTGCGGGAACTTGATACGTCCCTAAATATAACCATCTGACCGTCTCATTATTATACTATACATGAAAAAATATGTCAAATGATTTTATGGGAAAGAGATCAACGGTAGTGTAGTGTTACAATTGATGTGAGACCGAGAACGAATAGAAAAAGTGATTGAGTTC
>CAMEJM010000012.1 GCA_945920215.1 uncultured bacterium | reverse complement strand
ATTTCGGGCAACAGAGCCACCGACGAGGGGGGCGGCGTTTTTGTGAAAACGGGTACTAAATTCATAATGAACGGCGGAGTCATCGAAAATAATGAAAACGGCTCGAACGGCGGCGGCGTGTTCGTCAGCGGCGGTGAGTTTATTATGAACGGCGGCAGTATCAAAGGGAATACCGCGGCAGGGCGCGGCGGCGGTATCGGAGTAGAATCTTACGGAACTCTGACCGTGAACGGCGGCGTGATCGAAGGAAATACGGCTCACGGCAACGGCGGCGGTGTATCGCTCTGTCAAGGCTCAACCTTTACGATGAACGGCGGCGTTGTGAAAAACAACGAAAGCAAGTGCAACGGCGGCGGTATATTCCTGTTCGGCAACGGCGGATGGAGTAGTGCCGACAGTACGTTTACTATTACGGGCGGTACGGTAGAAAAGAACAAGGCCGGCGGCGTTGGCGGCGGCATCTATTTCTACGAGAATACCAATTTTACGATGAACGCTACCACCGCTGACATTATCATCATGGATAACAAAGGCTCTAACCTCTATCTCACCGATAACAAGAATTATGTGATCAACCTGACAGCCTTGACGGAAGGCTCGCGCATCGGCGTGACCGCACTGCGCAATCCGTGGATCATTTCAACGGCAAACGATACCGACTACAGCCACTTGTTCAGCGCCGACAGCGACGATTACCACATCGGATACAACCCCGCCGACAACAAGCTGGCGCTGACGTCTGATTTCACCAAGTTTATGGTCAGATATGACCTCAACGGCGGCGATGGCACCGTTGCAGACAGCATCTGCAAAACCTTTACATCCGACGGCAGCGTGCAGATCACATCCGAGTTGCCGAGCCGCAAATGCCACGTGTTCCTTGGCTGGGCAGATAACGCCGACGCCACCTCGGCTGCCTATACGGCAGGCGATACCATAAACCTGACGGGCGACAAGACCCTTTACGCTGTATGGAGCCTTTCTCATGATTTGACGAAGGTTGATAAGGTCGAACCCGATTGCACCCACGACGGCAAAGAGGAATACTGGTCCTGCGCGTGCGGCAAATACTTTGAAGACGCCTTGGCTACCGTCGAGATTGCGGATATCAATGCGTGGGGCATTCTGCCCGTACAGCATTCGTTTACGGTTTTGATTGCAGAGGTTTCCGCAACTTGCGCGAGCGAAGGCGTGAAAGCGCACAAAGATTGCGAAATCTGCCATAAACACTTTGACGCGGACGGCAACGAAATTACCGATTTGTTAGTTGCAGTCGATTCCACCGCGCACCGCTTTGGCGAATGGATAGAAGAACTTCCGGCGACGGAAGACGCCGAAGGCGTAAAGGGACATAAGGATTGTGATTTCTGCCATAAACACTTTGGCGCAGACGGCAACGAAATTACCGACCTGACGATAGCAAAATTAACTATTGGCGGAGAAGAACCCGGCAAAGAACCCGAAAAGGGCGGGCTTTCGACCGGAGCGATCGTGGGCATTACGGTGGGCACCGTTGCGGTTGCAGAAATCGGCGGATTCTCTATCTTTTGGTTTGCTATCAAGAAAAAGAAATTTGCAGACCTTATCGCGGCAATCAAAGGCATTTTCAAAAAGTAATAAGCGATAAGTCATAAGACGAAAACAAGAGCCGTTCGTGATGTTCCGAGCGGCTCGATTTTTCAAAAAAGGTGAAACATTGCAAACGATTCTTATGTATTCAGTAGCAACAAATCCCCTCTGACAGGAAAAGCAATCGCCGCCCATAAAGGGCAACGGTTGCTTTTTTGGCCTACCCGACAGAGTAACTCGCTTTGCTCGTGATGCCGCCTGACGGCGGCATGTGAACCTGCTTCGCTTGCGCGACAGGTCTCTCTGCGGATAAGCAAAAAACAGGCGCCCCGAAAGAGGCGCCTGCTTTTTGGCCTACCCGACAGGATTTGATTCGCGGCTCGGCGTAACCTCGCCTTGGTCGCGAACGGTCGCAACCGTCCACCGGAAGGTTGCTCTGTGCCGTTCGTCCTTCAAATCCTGTCTGACAGGAAAAGCAACCGCCACCCATAAAGGGCAACGGTTGCTTTTTTGGCCTACCCGACAGGATTCGAACCTGCGACCTTCAGAGTCGGAGTCTGACGCGCTATCCAGCTGTGCCACGGGTAGAGAACAGATGTATTGTAGCACATCGGACCGAAAAAGTAAACCGCTTGCGGGAAAAAAGTTTGAAGCGGCTGCTCGGGAGAGTATCCGCCGTTGAAAAAGGGGCGTAAAATAGAATGACAGCCGAAATACACGCAAGAAAGACAAAAACCCTTGACGGCAGAACAAAATGCGTTTATAATACAAACGCAAAATCAATACTGTAAAGGAGGCTAACCGGGTTCAATGGACGCGGACAGTTGTCACAGTACGACCGAGATGCATCAAAAGAATAGCCCCACCGGCGTCGGTTGCCTTGCTTTTCGCTGAAAACAGGGAGCAACACCGGTCTTTGTGGTGTTGCTCTTTTTGTATCTTCATCGTATCGACCTCATCCACGCATACTCTTGGTTAAGGAGGGAACGAGATGAATGAAGAAAACAAGCTCACACCGGAGCTGATTGTTGAATTGATGGACAGCCGCCGCATTGCCGAGTTGCGCGCAATGACGGAGGATATGCAGGCGGAGGACATTGCAGAATTGTTTGCGGAACTGCCGGAAGCGTATTACAGCCGCTTCTTTCGGATTCTGCACAAGGAGATAGCCGCGGAGGTGTTTGCGGAAATGCCGTCCGAGGAACAGGAAGTTCTGATTACCGCTTTCTCGGACGCCGAACTTAAAAACGTCCTGGACGAGATGTTCTACGACGATACCGTCGATATGATCGAGGAAATGCCCGCCAACGTGGTGCAGCGTATCATCGCCAACAGCACCCCCGAGGACAGGCGCGTGATCAATGAGCTGCTGCGCTACCCCGCCGATAGCGCGGGCGGCGTCATGACCACCGAGTATGTGCGCCTCAAGCGCGACTTTACCGCACTCCAGGCGCTTGCCGAGATCCGCCGCGTCGGAATCAATAAGGAAACCATTTACACCTGCTATGTCACGGACAATAACCGCCATCTGCTCGGCATTGTCGAGGTCAAGGATCTGCTGCTGTCTGACGGCGACCGGATTGTCGGGGACATTATGGAAGAAAACGTCATCTCCGTTCAGACCCTTGAGGACCAGGAGACCGTGGCGCAGACCATGTCCAAGTACGGCTTGATGGCGCTCCCCGTTGTGGATACCGAGAACCGTTTGGTCGGTATCGTCACCATCGACGACGCGGTTGAAATTCTGCAAGACGAGGCGGAAGAGGACTTCTCGAAGATGGCGGCAATAACCCCGAATGAGACGCCTTATCTGCGCACCTCTCCTTTCTCCATTTGGAAGAGCCGCTTCCCGTGGCTGGCGCTGCTGATGATTTCCGCCACCTTTACGGGGATTATCATTTCGTCCTTTGAGTCCGCGCTTGCCAAGGTCGTCGTATTGACCGCCTTTATCCCCATGTTGATGGATACCGGCGGAAACTCCGGCGCTCAGGCTTCCGTCACCGTCATCCGCAGCCTTTCTACGGGAGATTTGCAGCTTTCCGACTGGCTGAAAGTGGTCTGGAAAGAAATTCGCGTGGCGCTCATGTGCGGCGTGAGCCTTTCCGTTCTGGCATTCGGTAAGGTGCTTTTGGTGGACCGCCTGCTGATGCGCAACCCCGACGTGACCATGTATGTGGCGTTTGCCGTGGCGGCAACGCTGTGTCTGTCGGTCATTTGTGCCAAGGTGATCGGTTGTTCGCTGCCGATTCTTGCCCGCCGTGTGAAGCTCGACCCCGCTGTGGTGGCGAGCCCGTTTATCACGACGATCGTCGACGCGGTTTCGCTGCTGGTGTATTTCGGAATCGCCCGCACGCTGATTCCCGCATTAAGATAATCCTCTGTTTTTGAAAAAGCGACTTGCTTGCAAGTCGCTTTTTCGTTTTTCACAACGGCGCGTTCATTTTTTATCTGTTTTTTTATCTTTACTTTGTCATAAAATCGGATTATACTGAATGTGACAGAAATTGCGGGGAGAGTCAGTCATGCCCAAGAGCGCCGAGCAGAAAACACGGATTTTAACGCTTTTTGATATTCTGCGTACCGAGACGGATGCGGCGCACCCCATGACCGAGGAGCGTCTCCGCGCCGCCCTTGCTTCCCGCGGCGTGATTGCGGAGCGGAAAACCGTGCTGGACGATCTTCACGCCCTTGAAAACTACGGTCTGCCCATTGAAAACCGCCGCGGGCGCGGCGGAGGGTACTATCTTGACGGCCAGCTCTTTGAGTTGGCGGAGCTGAAGCTCCTTGTGGACGCCGTGCAGTGCTCCAAATTCATTTCGGAAAAGAAAAGCCGCGCCCTGATCGGGAAGCTCTGCACCCTGACCTCCCGCCATGAAGCGATGGGGTTGACCCGGCAGGTCTATGTTTCAGGCAGGGTAAAAACCGAGAACACCGCTGCGCTGTACGCGGTGGACGCCATCCACAGCGCCATCGCCGCCAAAACGCAGATTTCATTCCGCTATAACGAATGGACGATCGACAAGACCCTGCGCCCCCGCCGCGGCGGCGCGCTCTATACGGTCAGCCCGTATCTTCTGACGTGGGAGGACGGGAACTATTATCTGGTTGCCTATGAGGACGAAAAAGACGCCCTCAAGCACTTCCGCGTGGATAAAATGACGAATGTGACGCAAACCGAAAACCGCCGCGGCGGAGAAGAGCGCTTTGCCCGCCTTGACCCGGCGGGATACGCCAAAGAGACGTTCGGTATGTACGGGGGTGAAGAGACGCTGGTCACGCTTTTGTGCGATAGGAGCCTTGTCGGAGTGATCCTCGACCGTTTCGGAGAGGGCGTCACTCTGATTCCGGTGGGAGAGGAACAGTTTCGTGTGAGCGTGCGGGTGCAGGTTTCTCCCGTATTCCTCGCGTGGGTCATTGAATACGGCGGCAGAATGCGCGTGACGGCGCCCGACGAGGTGTGCGCCCGGGTGCGGGAGCTTGCCGAAAGCGCGCTGAAGTGATTGTGAGGGCAGGCGCTCTTGGAAATACTTTGCGCTTGCGCCGCCATGGGCAATATGTTAAAATAATATGGGTAATTTCTATTTATCAAACGGAGAGGTAAAAATCATGTTTGAAATCAAGAAAAAAGTGCAACTGAACGAGACGGTAACGCGTATGGACATCTATGCGCCGCGCGTGGCACGGAAAGCCGAGCCGGGGCAGTTTATCATTCTGCGCACCGATGAAAACGGGGAGAGAATCCCGCTGACGGTCGCGGACTATGACAGGGATGCCGGCACCGTCACCATCATCTTTCAGATCGTGGGCGCCACCACCGAGAAGCTGGGTCATATGAAAGAGGGCGAGTGCCTGCACGACTTTGTGGGGCCGCTCGGAAAACCCACGCATACCGAGGGGCTGAAAAAGGTTGCCGTAGTGGGCGGCGGCGTGGGCTGCGCGATTGCGTACCCCGTGGCAAAGAAACTCTCGGAGCAGGGCTGTGAGGTGCACAGCATCATCGGCTTCCGCAACAAGGATCTGGTGATTCTGGAGGATGATTTCCGCCGCGTCAGCAAAAAGACCTGCCTGATGACCGACGACGGAACCGCCGGGGAGCAGGGACTTGTCACGGACGCGCTCAAAAAACTGATCGAGAGCGGAGAGAAGTATGACGAGGTCATTACCATCGGTCCTCTGATCATGATGAAATTCGTTTGCGCTCTGACAAAGGAATACGGTATCAAGACGGTGGCTTCGATGAACCCGATCATGATTGACGGTACGGGAATGTGCGGCGGCTGCCGCCTGACCGTAGGCGGGAAAACCGTGTTCGCGTGCGTGGACGGTCCTGATTTTGACGGGCATGAAATCGACTTTGACGAAGCCATGATGAGAAACAGTATGTACGCGCCTTTCGAGAAGAAAAAACGCGAAGAGACTTGCAACCTGTTGCGGGAGGAAAAGTAAAATGCCGAATATGTCACTGAAAAAGAATGAAATGCCGGTACAGGATCCGGCGGTTCGCGCGGGGAACTTCAAAGAGGTTGCCCTCGGTTATACGGAGGCGCAGGCGATCGATGAGGCCACCAGATGCCTCCATTGCAAAAATCAGCCTTGCGTGAGCGGGTGCCCCGTGAAAATTCACATTCCCGCGTTCATCGAACGGGTCGCCGCGGGAGATTTTGAGGGGGCTTACCGTATCATTTCCGAGTCGTCGTCTCTGCCTGCCGTCTGCGGCAGAGTCTGCCCGCAGGAAAATCAGTGCGAGGGCAAGTGCGTCAGAGGGATCAAAGGGGAATCCGTCGGAATCGGACGTCTGGAACGATTCGTAGCCGACTGGCACGCCGCCCACAGCGCCGGGGAGACGGAAAAGCCGAAAGCAAACGGACATAAGGTCGCCGTTGTCGGTTCCGGCCCCGCAGGTCTTGCCTGCGCTTCCGACCTTGCCAAGAAGGGCTATGCCGTCACTGTCTTTGAGGCATTGCATACCCCCGGCGGCGTGCTGGTATACGGGATTCCGGAATTCCGTCTGCCCAAGTCGATTGTTAAAAAAGAAATCGACGGGCTGTGCGCGCTCGGCGTGAAGATTGAAACCAACACCGTCGTCGGCAAGACCGTCACAATCGACGAGCTGATGGGCGAAGAGGGCTTTGAAGCCGTGTTCATCGGAAGCGGCGCCGGCTTACCCAAATTCATGGGGATCCCCGGTGAGCACTATAAGGGCGTGTATTCCGCTAACGAATTTCTGACCCGTATGAACCTGATGAAAGCGTATCAGGAGGGTGCAGACACCCCCATTGAGCACGCTACCAAGGTGGTAGTCGTCGGCGGCGGCAACGTCGCGATGGACGCCGCGCGCTGCGCAAGACGTCTGGGCGCCGAGGTCACGGTGGTGTACCGCCGCGGCATGGAGGAACTGCCCGCAAGACATGAAGAGGTGGAGCACGCGCAGGAGGAGGGAATCATCTTCCGCACACTGACCAATCCCGTCGAAATTCTCGGATACGAGAACAAGGAAAACAGACGCGACCCGAAGAACGGCTTTGTCACCGGTATCCGCTGCGTGGAAATGGAACTGGGTGAGCCGGACGCAGGCGGGCGCCGCCGCCCGATTGAGAAAAAGGGCAGCGACTTCGAGATTGAAACAGAGTGCGTCATTATGGCGCTCGGCACCTCGCCGAACCCGCTGATCAAGAGCACCACTAAGGGGCTGGATACCCAAAGCTGGGGCGGTATTATTACCGAGGGTGAGAACGGCAAGACCTCCCGTGAGGGGATTTATGCCGGCGGTGACGCCGTGACGGGCGCCGCTACCGTCATCCTTGCAATGGGCGCCGGCAAGAACGCCGCAGCCGCCATCGACGAGTACATTCAGAACAAGAAGTAAGTTCGCAAAACAATACCAAAATCACGGGGCGGCGCCGCAAAATGCGGCGCCGCCCTTGCATTGAAAAGCCAAAGTCGAATCGCCCCGTTCGCTTGCCTAACGCGGCGAGGGCGCGCCGCCCGCTTCTTTATCCTGCGCGGCTTTTACGCGCGCGTGCGCTTGACTTTATAGGATAACGGTGATATAATAGCACTGCTGTTTTTGACACCGTTTTTTCACACGGAACACCGGCGTACAGGGACGAAAAATCCGGCGCGGCGGTGCCCGGGAAACAGGCGGCATTCATGAAATGAGAAAAGGGAATCTACCATGAACAAAGTGAAAAAGAATCCGCGGATCTATACCCCTGCGACAGATGTCCGTTCATTGATCGATCATCTTGCAAAGCATGGTGATAAGATTCTGTACAGGTATTATACAGCCCCCAAGACCATCTCGGATATGACCTATGCCGCGTTCGCCGCCATGGTGCGCGATGAGGCGGCGGGGTTTGAAAAGCTCGGGCTTGCGGGCAGGAAAATCGCCGTAATAGGCGAGACTTCGCCGCAGTGGGTGGCAAGTTATCTGGCGGCGATCGCCGCAGGCGGCGTTGCGGTGCCGCTGGATAAGGAACTTCTGATTGAGGAGCTGGAGGGGCTGCTTGAGAGTGCGGGCGTAGAGGTTTTGGTATACGCCAAGTCTTTCAATGCGAAGTTTGCCCACGCCGTTGCCTCTCACCCGACGCTGAAGTACTTTGTTCCCATGGACCCCGACGGCGCAGACTATCTTGACAGTGAAAAGGTGCTTCCCCTGTCGCGCGTTCTGGAAGCAGGCAGGGAAAACACTGCTTATACCTTCCCTGTCACCGCGGATATCAACCGCATGGCGGAAATGCTGTTCACCTCGGGCACCACAGGCACCTCCAAGTGCGTGATGCTCTCCGAGAAGAACATTGTGTCCGCCGTCAACGCCGCCTGCGAAACCGTGAACTTCAGTTCTGACGATACCATCGTGTCGGTTCTGCCCATTCACCATACCTATGAGCTGTGCTGTATGCTTGCGGGCATGAACTACGGGATGACCATCGGTATCAACGATTCTCTCAAGCACGTGCTGACAAACTTCAAGCTGTTTGCCCCCACGGGGCTTGTGCTTGTGCCGCTGTTTGTCAATACGATTTACCGCCGCGTCTTTGACGAGGCGCGCAAAACGGGCAGAGAAAAGAAACTGCGCTTCGCCCTGAAACTCTCCCGCACTTTGCGTCATGTCGGCATCGATATCCGCCGCAAGTTGTTCAAAGACGTGCTGGATTCTTTCGGCGGCCGCCTTGAGAAGATCATCAGCGGCGGCGCCCCTCTGAACCCGCAGATGTGCGATGTGTTCTATGAGTTCGGGATTCAGATTTCCGAGGGGTACGGCATCACCGAGTGCTCTCCTCTGATTTCCGTCAACCCCTATTATGCGCCCCATTCCGGATCGGTCGGACCCGCGGTGCCGCATTGCAGTGTGCGTATTGAACAGGACGGTCGAATCCTGCCTCCCGGCGAAACCGGAGAGATCGTCGCCACCGGCGATAACGTCATGCTGGGATACTATAACAATCCTGCCGCCAACGCGGACGCGTTCACCGAGGACGGTTGGTTCCGTACCGGCGACATGGGGCATATGGACAAGGACGGATATATCTATATCACCGGTCGCTTCAAGTCGGTGATCGTCCTCGAAAACGGAAAGAATGTTTTTCCGGAGGAAATTGAGGAGTATCTGGGTGAAATCGAAGGCATCAAGGAAAGCGTGGTCGTCGGCAGAAAAGCCGCCGACAGCGATGAAATCATCCTGACCGCCATCGTGGTGCCGGATTTCGATCTGTTCCCCGGTATGAGCGACGATGAGATTCACGCGGCGCTGCGGCAGCGCATACTGGCGCTGAATAAAAAGCTGGCGTCTTTCAAGCACGTGCGTGCTTTGGAGCTTCGCCACGAGGAATTTGAAAAGACCACCTCCCGCAAGATTCGCCGCCATTTGGTGAAGTAAGCGGAATGCGGCGCGCCATGGCGCGGGTTATCAAATCGAGAAAACAGACGGCGAGGAGCCTCGGAGATGAAAGAACACATACTGTTTTTTGACCTGGACGGAACCCTGACCGATTCCGAGGAGGGGATTGTCAAGTCGGTTGCCGCGGCGCTCGGTCAGATGGAGATTATCCCGGATGAGAAAACGCTTAAAAAGTTTATCGGTCCGCCCCTGACATGGTCTTTTCCGCACTATTACGGTCTCGGCGAGCAGGAAACGCAGGAGGCGATCCGCCTGTTCCGCGTACGGTATTCCTCTGTCGGAAAGTTTGAGAATAAAGTCTATGACGGAATCCCGGAAACCCTCAGTGCGCTGCGCGCCGCGGGGTATCGTTTGGCGGTTGCCACCTCCAAGCCGGAGCATTTCGCCGTTGAAATCACAGACCATTTTGATCTGACGCGTTATTTTGACCTTGTGGCGGGGACCACTCCGGACGAAAGCGGAACCAAAGTGGACGTCATCCGTGACGCGCTTTCCCGCCTCGGCAGTCCCGCCCCGAGTGACGTGCTGATGATTGGCGACCGTGAGCATGATATGGACGGCGCCCACACCGTCGGTCTGCGCGCCGTCGGCGCGCTGTGGGGGTACGGCAGCAGAGAGGAACTGACCGCGCACGGTGCGGAGTTTTTAGCGGCACAGCCGCGCGATCTTTGCGCCCTGCTCGGCAATGCCGGGGAAAACTGACCGGAACGGGAATCGGGATTGACGCAAGCCCAAGCAAATACGGCGCGGGACCGGGATGCTCCGGGACCGCGCCGCTTCTGTTCTCGGGAATTTTCATAAAAAAACCAGAGCCCCCGCCATCGGCGGGGGCTCTGAAAGGGAAGAGGGGCAAACTTATGCCTGCTCTTTGGAGATGATCTCCTCGCCCTTGTAGTAGCCGCAGTTCGCGCACACGCGGTGATTGAGATTCATCTCACCGCACTTGGGGCACTTTGCGAGATTGGGCTGTTCGAGCTTCCAGGTGCTGGAACGTCTTTTATCTCTGCGCGCTTTGGACACTTTCTTCTTCGGTACTGCCATGGTTTCATCCTCCTAACGGTTACGGGTGTTTATACCCTGTCATTTATTTTCATTATTTGAATTCTGTTCGTTTGCTTTCATTTCCGCCAGTATCTTCGCCAGCGGCGCCATGCGGGGGTCAAGTTCTTCCTTACAGTCGCAGGAACCATCGTTCAGGTTCTTGCCGCAGTGGGGGCACAGACCTTTGCAATCCTCCCGGCAGAGAATCTTGCGGGGGAATTCCATTTCAAGCAGCTCAAGCAACTGCTCGTCCATGTCAAGGAAGCCGTCCTCTATAATCGCATAGTCATCCAGAACGTCCTCGCCGAGACCCTCAAGCAGATTGCGCGGCGCTACCGTTTTCTCAAGAGAGAATGTGAAATTGCCTGACACATCGGTCAAACACCGCGCGCAGGGTGCCACATAATCAAGGGACAGATTCAGGCACATCCGCATATAACCCGCGGTATTCACAATTTCGCCTTTCACCTCCATGGGAGAAGGAAAACGGACACCCCACAGTGTGCTGGTACGGTCGTCCGGGTCGGGCTCGGGAGTGAGCGTGTAATCGATTGTGAGGGTGCGGCACTCTCCTGCGAGCATCGCTCTCAAATCAAGTTTCACAGGCGCCTCCTCCGCTTCCGGTAAATGATGACCGACTTCTCCGGGAAAAAGCCCTTTCAAAGTCATGCAAACTATTATACCTACAAAAGAAAGACTTGTCAAGGGCTGGCGAATAAAAATTGCCGTGCAAACCGAAAATTCCGGCGTTGCTTATCACTGACGCGCCCCAAAGTTAAATTGCTTGCAAACCGGGGCGCAAAATCTCTGCCCTACCGGTCGACTTTGTTGGCACAGTCTGTATAAGTACAGTTGGCAATCGAGAGATTTTCCACCCGCCTTGCATATATGCAGATGACGCAGTTCGAGAACGTGCAACCGCGGATGGTCACATTGCCGTGCAGAGGCGTGGAAACCGAGGACAGGGAAGCGTCGTCATGGCACGCGCGTATCGCGACAGCGGCGTGGCTGCTCGTGCCGCACCGGGCAAAAACGCAGTTCTCGATCAGCACCTCGCGCGTAGGTCCCATTTCGTACCATTGCCCGATGTCGGGGGCTATGAGAATCGCGGAGAGCGCCGTGTCACGGATCTCACAATTTGTGACGGATGCGACAGGACATTGTAACAGGAATGCCCGCGCGCGGCTCCGCACTACCGAGGTGCCGGAGATGGTCACCGAGGTCGGCGTGTTCGATACGTTTTGCAAAATCACGCCTGCGCTCACGCCGCCGGGAAGCGCGTCAAAGGTCAAAGCGGAATCGTTGATTTGGGTGATCACGGCGGAGCCGAGTTTCACAAGGTTCTTGGAATAGAAATCCACGGTGTCTCCGACCTGCGCCCAGTTCTTGTCGAGCGCGCCGCCGCTCCGTCCGTCTTTTGCGGTCACGGTATTCTCCGAAACCGACGATACCGTCGCCGCTTTGCTGTGAATGTTCAGCACATCGTCGCCCATCCCCTCAAATCCGCAGTTCCGGATGGTCAGGGTGCCGCGCAGTCCCTTGATATGGATGCCGTCCTCGTTGGAACAGAAAAGGTTGTGCTCCCCCTCCCGGTTCCCGATAAAGAAGCGTACAAAGGTAAAATCGGCATTGCCGCCCGGCGCATAGACGGTTGCGCTGGGGCAGGAATACACCCGGCAGTCTTTTACCGTCAGACCGTGGGTGTCCTGCACATAGAGCAGGGGGCTCGCGTAGGTGCCGGAGGTGAAGCGGGCGCAAGCCAAATCTCCGACGGAGCCGAAAACTCCAGAAAGGCGGAAGGTGCCGTCGCCGACAGCGGTCAGCTCGCTCGGGTTCCCGCTCGCCATCCATTGCTCGGATTTCGGTTTGCCGTCGGCAGAGAAAAGATTGACGCAGAAAACGTATTCCCCGCCCGTCACTCCGTCGTTTGCGTCCAGGGGGCGCAGAATCGTATAGTTGCCGCTCGTCGATACCTCGACGACCGTCGCCGAGAGATTGGTGGGGGAGAGGTAGTCAAACGCAATGCCCTCGATCGCAATGTCCTCCGAGCCGTTGATGAGCAGCAGATTGCTTGCCTGGTAGGTGTCCGGATTACAGCGTTCCTTGGGCGAATAGGAGGTATTGACAAACAGGGTTTTCCCCGCCTGCCCCCGGATGGTCAGGTCTTTTTTTCCGTTGACGGCAATCGTGAACTGATTTCCGAAAAGCGACACGCTTGAAAAATAGTAAGTCCCCTCTCCTACAAGGAGGGTAGTGCTTTCTTTAGCAGAGGAAATGGCGCCTGTCAGCGCCAGCGTATTGGCAGAGGCGGCAGCCACGTCTCCCGCCACAAGTCCCTCAACCGCTACCTGATACAAATGGTCGTCTGTCTCCTCGGTCGACTCTGAGGGGTCGGTCGATTCTGATGGTTCAGTCGGCTCAGTCGGCTCCTCCCCCGGAATCGGGTCTTCCCCGGAATCTACCGTTGGACTTTGCTCGGACGGAGGGGTCTGCTGATCCGGGTCCTCCGTTATGCCGCAGCCGAACAACCCGCACGAAAGCAGGAAAGACAGCAAAAAGCAAAGCGCCATTCTTCCTCGTTGTTTCATGGAATATCTCCTCTTCAAATGCCTGCGACGAAAAGCCCTGACCGGCGCCTTTTGCTTGCCCCGGCACGTTTGCATCGCGCTTTCCGACGTATTTATTCTATCATAGCACATTTTGTACGTGATTGCAAACCCCGTCCCTCGTCGAGAGCATACCGAGCGGACCTCGTTTCTGCTGTTTTATACTTACGTATTTGTAAATACGCAGAGTATGAAAAACAACGGAAAAAGCGGCGATTTCATCTTGCAAAGCAGGCAATATTATAAAATAAAGCACGCCTGCCTGCGGTCGGCGTTGCGCTTGTCGGGACGGATAAAAACGCACTTGTGTACCCGGGCGGGAATCGGGGCGATTCCGGGCGCTCACTTTTTTTCTCCGCGGCGCTTGACAAAGCGCATTCCGCGTGCTATAATAGGCACAATCGAATAAAGGCTGTGACGAAGACGGAAGAGCGAAATCACTTCACAGAGAGCCGGGGAGGGTGGAATCCCGGCAGCAGAGCGTTCATTCTTATCCCTTCCGAGCCGGAATGCCCAAAGCCGTATGCAAGTAGGTATTCCCGAAGCTGCCGCGTAAAGGCATAGGGCTTGTTGGAGCCTGAAGGGGCACGGGTCACCGTGCAATTTGAGTGGTACCGCGGGTATAACATCAGTTACGCTCGTCTCAAAGGTTTCTTTGAGGCGAGCTTTTTTATTTCATTTTTGACCGGCTATGGTCGCAGGAGGTTTCATATGAATGTCGGAAAGGACACCACCATGCAGCAGATGTTCGAGGTCGTCGCGCGCATCAAGGGGATGCGTGAGATCCTCGGCTGGAGTTGTGAGGAGATGGCGGCGCGCACCGAGGTTTCCCCGGAGGCGTATCGCAGTTATGAGAGCGGGAAAGAGGATCTGCCGTTCACCTTTATCCATAAGTGCGCGCTGGCGTTCGGCATCGAGCTGACAGAGCTTCTGGAGGGGCGGGAACCCAACCTGTCCTCCTACACCGTCACCCGTCGCGGCGCGGGCGAGCAGACCGCAAAGGAGGAAGGCATCCTGATTCAGAACCTCGCTCCAAAATTCCGCGGAAAAATTGCCGAGCCGTACTGGGTGCGTTACGAATATTCGCAGGACCTGCAGGAGAAACCCATTCATCTGACCAAGCACTCCGGGCAGGAATTTGACCTTGTGCTGCGCGGGCATCTGAAGGTGCAGGTCGGGGAGCACACAGAAGTGTTGCACGAGGGGGACAGCATTTATTACAACAGCTCCACCCCCCACGGGATGATCGCGGTGGACGGCGAGGACTGCGTGTTCTGCGCCGTGGTGCTGCCGGGCGAGGATAAGACCGAGCGGGAGCAGACCGGAGTGGTGCAGGTTGCCGACAGCGCCGAGGGGCTGATCTGCGACAGATTCGCCAAGCCGGAAATCGATGAGAACGGCGCGCTCAAAGCCATTCACTTTGAGAATACCGAGTCGTTCAACTTCGGCTTCGACGTGGTGGACGCCATCGCGGACAAATATCCCGACAAGCTCGCCATGCTGCACCTCGATAAGCATAAGCAGGAGCGCCGCTTTACCTTCCGCGACATCAAGCGGGCGTCCAACCGCTGCGTCAATTATTTTCGTTCGCTGGGCATCGGGCGCGGCGACCGGGTCATGCTGGTGCTGAAGCGGCATTACCAGTTCTGGTTCGCCATGGTTGCCCTGCATAAGCTCGGCGCCGTCGCCATTCCCGCCACCAGCCAGCTCAAGGAGCATGATTTTACCTATCGCTTTGAGTCGGCGGGCGTCTCGGCTCTGCTTTGCACCGCCGACGACGGCGTGGCGGAGATCGCGGACGCGGCGGCTGCCTCCTGCCCCACGCTGAAAACCAAGATTCTTGTCGGCGGTAAGCGTGAGGGCTGGCATGATTTCGACAGCGAGTATCAGTTCTTCTCCAGTCATTACGAGCGTCCGCAGGACGCCCCCTGCGGGGACGAAATCGCCCTGATGTTCTTCACCTCCGGCACCACAGGCAACTCCAAGATGGCTGCCCATAAGCATACCTATGCGCTGGGGCATTTCGTGACCGCGAAGTACTGGCACTGCTGCGAGCGCGACGGGCTTCATTTCACTATCTCCGATACCGGCTGGGGCAAATCCCTGTGGGGCAAGCTCTACGGGCAATGGATGTGCGAGGGCGCGGTATTCGTCTATGACTTTGACCGCTTCAAGGCGTCCGACCTGCTGCCGCTCTTCGCCCAATACAATATCACCACCTTCTGCGCGCCGCCCACCATGCTGCGCATGATGGTCAAGGAAAACCTGGCGGATTACGACCTTTCCTCCGTCAAGCATATGACCACGGCGGGCGAGGCGCTCAACCCCGAGGTGCACCGCCAGTTCAAGGCGGCGACGGGGCTTGACATCATGGAGGGCTTCGGGCAGACCGAAACCACGCTGACCATTGCCAACCTTGCCGGCACCGTGCCGAAGATCGGGTCCATGGGCAAGGCGTCTCCGCAATATAAGATCGTGCTTCTCGACCCGGATGGCAAGCCGGTGGAAAACGGCGAGGTGGGCGAGATCTGCGTCGACCTGTCGGAGGGCGTGCCGGTCGGACTGTTCGCGGGTTATTACCGCGATGAGGAAAAGACCAAAGAATGTATGCACGACGGCTTTTACCACACGGGCGACACTGCTTGGCGCGATGAGGACGGCTACTTTTGGTATGTCAGCCGCGTGGACGACGTCATCAAGTCCTCCGGCTACCGCATCGGTCCGTTCGAGATCGAGAGTGTGATTATGGAATTGCCGTACGTTCTGGAATGCGGCGTCTCCGCGGCGCCCGACGAGTTGCGCGGGCAGATCGTGAAAGCAAGCATCGTCCTGACCAAAGGGACGGAGCCGACCGAGGAGCTGAAAAAGGAGATTCAGGAGTATGTAAAGGCGCACACTGCACCGTACAAATATCCGCGTCTTGTGGTGTTCCGCGACGAGCTTCCCAAGACGGTCAGCGGCAAAATCCAGCGCAATAAGTTGTGATCAAAAGCGCTTGGAAAAGTGCTTGACAATATCGGCAGGATGTGATATACTTCTACCATATTCAATATAAAAGGCGTTGAAGAAGAGGGCGATTGTCTCCGGAGTTCAGAGAAGTGGCGGTCGGTGCGAGCCATGCGGGCGGGGCGGTTTGCTTGTAGCTTCCGAGCCGAAGGGAAGAAAGGCGTATGCCGAGTAGAACCCTTCCGTGATTGCTGCGTGAACGCATACGGCTTGTCAGAGCCTGAGGGGCACGGTTCCCGTGCAATTTGAGTGGTACCGCGGGTAGTTTATTCGACTCGTCTCAAAGAATCACATCTTTGGGGCGGGTCTTTTTGTATTCCGCCCCCGGAAGGGAAGTATGACTATGACAACACAGACCGGGCTTGAAGAAAAAATCCTGGAAATGGCGCAGCGTATCCGCGCGCTGCGTGAAATCGTCGGGCTCTCCGCCGCGGAAATGGCGGAAAAAACGGATGTGACCGAAGCGGAATATTCTGCGTGCGAAGCCGGGCAGAGCGACCTGAACTTTGCGTTCCTCTACCGCTGCTCGCAGGCGCTCGGCGTCGACGTGACCGACATCATCGAGGGGACCAGCCCCCGTTTGGCAAGTTGCGTCGTCACACGCGCCGGGCAGGGGCAGAAGATTGAGCAGGCGCACGGCATGGTGTATTACAACCTTGCCGCCTCTTTCAAAAACCGTATTGCGGAACCCTTGTACGTCGTTTCTTCATACAGCGCGGCGGCGCAGAACCGCCCGATTGAGCTGACGACCCATGAGGGGCAGGAGTGCGACATCGTTCTCAGCGGCGTGCTGAAGGTGCAGGTCGGGGAGCACGTGGAAATCCTCCGCCCCGGCGACAGTATTTACTATGACAGCGGCACGCCCCACGGCATGATCGCCGCCGAGGGGGCTGACTGCGTGTTCTACGCCATCGTCCTGAACCCGGCGGGCGAGCCCATCTCCAACCTGACGCACAACGGCGTGCGGGAGTTCGTCACTCTGCCCGCGCGTACCGCGCCAAAGCGCAGTTGGGTCTGGGAGGACTTCATCTCCGTGGAGGAGGACGAGAGTGGCGCTCTGAAGCATATTTCTTTCCGCAATGAGGATAAATTCAACTTTGCCTTTGACGTCATCGACCGCCTCGGCAGGGAACAGCCGCAGAAGCTCGCCATGCTGCATCTCGACAGACATAAGGTGGAGCGCCGCTTTACCTTTGCGGACATCAAGCGCGCCTCCTCGCAGGCGGCAAACTATTTCCGTTCCCTCGGTATCCGGCGCGGTGACCGCGTGATTCTGATTCTGAAGCGGCACTATCAGTTCTGGTTTGCCATACTCGGGTTGATCAAGCTCGGCGCGGTCGCCATTCCGGCGCCCAACCAGCTCAAGGAGCACGACCTGACCTACCGCTTCCGGGCGGCAGGGGTCAAAGCCGTTATCTGCACGGCGGACGGCGACGTCAGCGAGCAGGTGGATCTGGCGGCGGCGCGCGTGGACACCCTGACCGTCAAAATCATGGTGGACGGCTGCCGCGAGGGTTGGCACGACTTTGACAACGAATACGGGCTGTTCACAGGGAAGTTTGAGCGCACGGAGGACGCGCCCTGCGGCGATGAACTCATGATGATGTACTTCACCTCCGGCACCTCCGGCAACCCCAAAATCGCCATGCACAACTATAAATATCCGCTCGGACACTTCCACACCGCCAAGTACTGGCATTGCGTGGACCCGGACGGCTTGCACTTCACCATTTCCGATACCGGCTGGGCAAAGGCGGCGTGGGGCAAGATCTACGGGCAGTGGCTCTGTGAAGCACCGATTTTCGTCTATGACTTCGACCGATTTGACGCGGAGGACATTCTGCCTCTGTTCAGCAAATATCATATCACGACGTTCTGCGCGCCGCCCACCATGCTGCGCATGATGGTTAAGGAGAACATTGCCAAGTACGATTTGTCCTCCATTCAGCACATGACCACGGCGGGCGAGGCGTTGAACCCCGAGGTGTTCCGCCAGTTTGAGTCGGCGACCGGGCTTCAGATCATGGAGGGCTTCGGGCAGACCGAAACCACCTGCGCCGTCGCCAATCTTGTCGGTACTACCGCCCGCCTCGGCTCTATGGGGAAGCCCGTGCCGCTCTATCATGTGGAGCTGCTCGGACATGACGGTAAGCCCGTGGCGGACGGCGAGGTCGGGGAAATCTGCATCGACGTGCGCAACGGTGCACCGTGCGGGCTGTTCTGCGGCTATTACCGCGATGAGGAAAAGACCAAAGAGTGCTGGCACGACGGGTATTACCATACCGGTGACACCGCTTGGCGCGATGAGGACGGCTACTACTGGTACGTGGGCAGAATCGATGACCTGATCAAGTCCTCCGGCTATCGGATAGGGCCGTTTGAGATCGAGAACGTGATTATGGAATTGCCGTACGTTCTGGAATGCGGCGTTTCCGCCGCGCCGGATGAGTTGCGCGGACAGGTGGTCAAGGCAAGCATCGTCCTGACCCGCGGCACGGTCCCCACGGAAGAGCTGAAAAAGGAAATCCAGGATTACGTCAAACAGCGCACCGCCCCCTACAAGTACCCCCGCATTGTCGTGTTCCGCGACGAATTGCCCAAGACGACCAGCGGTAAGATACAGAGAAATAAACTTTAATTATCAACAATATATCTGAAAGTGAAACAAAGGAGTAGAGTCATGGAAGAGATTCGGATTGTTCGCACAACGGCGCCGAAAGAAAAGCCGAAGGACGAAAGCAAGCTCGGCTTCGGTCAGATTTTCACCGATCATATGTTCATCATGGAGTACGCGGAGGGGAAAGGGTGGCATGACCCCCGCATCGTTCCGTTCGGCGATATCCCGATGAACCCTGCCGCCTCGGTTCTGCATTACGGCACCGAGATTTTCGAGGGGATGAAGGCTTACCGCACCGTGAGCGGCGATATCCGTATGTTCCGCCCGCAGGAGAACATCCGCCGCATGAACAATTCCGCGGAGCGCCTGTGCCTGCCGCAGCTGGATGAGGCATTTGCCCTCAAAGCTTTGGATACGCTTGTCGAACTGGAAAAGGACTGGGTCCCGCACAGCGAGGGTACCTCTCTCTATCTGCGCCCCTTCATGTACGGCTCCGACCCTCACCTCGGCGTACACGCCGTTCATAACGCCGTGTTTGTCATTATCTGTTCCCCCGTCGGCGCGTACTACGCGGAGGGAATCAATCCCGTGAAAATCATCATCGAAAGCGACGATGTCCGCGCCGTGCGCGGCGGGACGGGCTACGCCAAGTGCGGCGGGAACTACGCCGCCAGTCTCCGCGCCGGCGCGCGCGCCGAGAAGAAAGGCTATACGCAGGTGCTTTGGCTGGACGGCGTGGAGAGAAAATACATTGAGGAAGTCGGCAGCATGAACGTCATGTTCAAGGTCGCGGGAAAGATCGTCACCCCCGCTCTGACCGGCTCGGTATTGCCCGGTATCACCCGCAAATCCTGCATTGAGCTGCTCCGCAGCTGGGGATATGAGGTTGAAGAACGCCTGTTCTCGGTGGACGAACTGACCCGCGCGGCAGCCGACGGTACCCTGGAGGAGGCATGGGGCACCGGCACCGCTGCCGTTGTATCCCCCATCGGTCAACTCTGTTATAAGGATACGGAATACGTGGTCAGCGGGGGCCAAATCGGAGAGATCACGCAGAAGCTGTACGATAACCTGACCGGTATTCAGTGGGGCAAGGAACCCGATACGTTCGGCTGGTGCCATAAGGTATGCTGAACACGCCGTGGGAGAAGCGCCCTCTGCGCCGTGTGACCCTGTTTGCCGGGCATTACGGCAGCGGGAAAACCAACCTTGCGGTCAACTGGGCGCTGTATCTGCATTCGCTCGGTCACCGGGTGAGTATCGCGGACCTCGATATTGTCAACCCCTATTTCCGCACCAAGGACAGCGCGGCGGAGCTGGAGGCGGCGGGAATCCCGCTTGTCTCGCCCGCGTATGCCAATTCCAACGTGGATTTGCCCGCTTTGCCGCGGGAACTGTACGAGGTGGTGGAGAACAGGGAACACATGGCGGTGCTCGACGTCGGCGGGGACGACCGCGGGGCTTACGCCCTCGGCAGATATACCCCCTCCATTCTGGCGGAGAACAATTATGAGATGATTTTCGTCGCAAACTTCTGCCGCCCGCTCACCCGCACACCCGAGGACGCTTTGACGGTCATGCGTGAGATCGAAGCCGCAGGCGGCATTCCGTTTACCGCCATTGTCAACAACTCCAACCTCGCGCACGCCACAACCCCCGAAACCCTGCGCGCCACCTACGCGGCGGCAGAACGGCTCTCCGCGCTCTCCGGCTTGCCGGTGATGATGAACGCGGCGGAAGCCTCGGTTGCCGGGGAAATGGCGCCGGGCGAGGCGTTCCCCCTGAAACTGCAAACCAAATATTTTGATATCAAAGGAGAATGAAAATGGCAAAGGTTACATTTTCCGTCGACTTGTGCAAGGGCTGCGGTCTGTGCGTCGGCGCGTGCCCCAAGCATTTGCTTGTCATCGCACGGGATAAAATCAATCAGAAAGGACATTCTCCGGCTGAAATCACAGATCAGGCAGCGTGCATCGGCTGCGCCTTTTGCGCAACCATGTGCCCCGACTGCGTGATTACGGTCGAGAAGTGAGGCAGAAAGATGCAAGAAAAGGTTTTGATGAAAGGCAACGAGGCGATTGCGGAAGCCGCGATTCTCGCAGGCTGCCGCCATTACTTCGGTTACCCGATTACCCCCCAGACCGAGATTGCCGCGTATATGGCAAAGCGGATGCCCAAGATCGGCGGGACGTTTTTGCAGGCGGAAAGTGAAATTTCCGCTATCAACATGGTGTACGGCGTTGCCGGCGCGGGCTTCCGCGTGATGACGTCCTCCTCCAGCCCCGGGGTCTCCCTGAAGCAGGAGGGAATCTCCTACATAGCCGGCGCGGATCTGCCGGCGCTGATCGTCAACGTGCAGCGTGGCGGCCCCGGACTCGGCGGGATTCAGCCCTCCCAGTCGGACTATTTTCAGGCGACCAAGGGCGGCGGCCACGGCGACTATCACCTGATCGTTCTGGCGCCCGCTTCGGTGCAGGAAATGGCGGATATGACCGTAAAAGCGTTTGATCTGGCAGACAAATACCGTATGCCCGTGATGCTGCTTGCGGACGGAACCATGGGGCAGATGATGGAGCCTGTTGCGCTGCCGGAGGTCAAAACTGCCGCTGTTGAAAAGCCGTGGGCGGTCACCGGTACGCAGATGAAGAGAAAGCACAACATCATCAACTCTCTTTACCTGAATCCCGAGCAGCTGGAAAGAACCAATTTCGAGCGCTTTGAGCGCTATCGCAAGGTGGAACGGGACGAGGTCCTGTATGAGTCCTATCTGATGGACGACGCAGAGTATTGCGTGGTCGCCTTCGGGATTGCCGCGCGCGTTTCCAAGAACGCCGTGAAAGCGGCGCGCGAAGCCGGTATCAAGGTGGGCATGATTCGCCCCATCACCCTGTGGCCTTTTCCGACCGCGGCGCTGGCAGAGGCGGCGGAGCGCGTAAAAGGCTTCTTATCCGTGGAGCTTTCCATGGGGCAGATGATTGAGGATGTGCGTCTTGCCACCTCCTGCCGCCGCCCCGTTGCCCTGTGCAACCGTACGGGCGGTATGATTCCGACGCCCGAAGAGGTGTTGGAAGCCATCAAAAAATTGAGTGGAGGTTGTGAGGCATGACAGTTTTTGAAAAACCGAAATCCCTGACCGACGCCCCCTTGCACTATTGTCCGGGTTGTACCCACGGGATTATCCACCGTTTGGTCGCAGAGGCGATAGACGAGCTGGGCATTGAGGGAAAGTGCATCGGCGTGGCGCCCGTCGGGTGCGCCGTCATGGCATATGATTATTTCGCTTGCGATATGGTGGAGGCGGCGCACGGCAGAGCTCCCGCGGTCGCAACCGGATTGAAGCGCGCCATGCCCGAGAATATTATCTTTACCTATCAGGGCGACGGCGACCTTGCTTCCATCGGCATGGCGGAAACCGTACACGCCGCCACCCGCAACGAGAATATTACCGTCATTTTCGTCAATAATGCCATTTACGGTATGACAGGCGGGCAGATGGCGCCTACTTCGCTGCCCGGGCAGGTCACTCAGACCTCTCCCTACGGGCGCGACGTCAAAACCGTCGGTTATCCCATCCGCGTCTGCGAAATGCTTGCGGCGCTGGACGGACCCGCGTACATTGAGCGCGTCGCCGTCAACAACGTCAAGCACGTCAAGGCGGCGAAAAAGGCAATCAAGCGCGCCTTTGAGAACCAGGTGCAGGGCAAGGGCTTCTCGCTCATCGAAGTGGTTTCCTCCTGCCCGACCAACTGGGGCATGACCCCCGAAAAGGCGCTTGCTTGGGTGGAGGAAAAGATGATTCCGTACTATCCCCTCGGCGTTTATAAGGATAAAGACAAGGAGGTAGAGGCATGACGACCCGTATTTTGATTGCAGGCTTCGGCGGGCAGGGCGTTCTGTTCGCGGGCAAGTTTCTGGCATACGGCGGTCTGATGGACGGGAAGCAGGTCAGCTGGCTGCCGTCGTACGGACCCGAAATGCGCGGCGGTACGGCGAATTGCAGCGTGATCATCAGCGACGATCCCGTCGGCTCTCCCATTGTTTCCAAGCCCGACGTGCTGATGGTGATGAATCTGCCCTCGCTGGATAAGTACGAAGCGGCGGCAGTGCCCGGCGCCAAGATTTTCGTGGATTCCACATTGATTGAACGCAAGGTGGAGCGCGCGGACGTCAGCACCTATTACATACCCGCCACCCGTATGGCGCAGGAATCCGGCTTCCCGACGCTTGCCAACATGATGATGATGGGCAAGCTGATGCGTGAGACCGGGCTCGGCGGCAACCATATCGAGGACGCGCTGAAAAAGGTTGTCTCCGCAAAGCACGCGGATCTCTTTGACGTCAACCTCAAAGCCATTCGCATGGGGTATGATTATCAAGAGGGATGAAATGAAACAAGGAAAATTCAGACGGGACAGCATGACGGAAAGCGTGAGAATCGTACTGGCGGAGCATCTCAACGGCGCCGGCAGACTATTCGGCGGCACTCTCATGGCGTGGATTGACGAGATCGCCGCCGTGACGGCACGCCGCCATGCCGGGGTTCATGTGACCACCGCCTGTATTGATCACCTGAGTTTCCTGAAGCCCGCCCATGAAGACCAGACCGTGATTCTGCGCGGGGAACTCACCTATACGGGCACCACCTCCATGGAGGTGCGCGTCAGCACCTATGTAGAGAGCCTCGGCGGTCAGAGAGATTTGATCAACGTAGCGTATCTGGTGCTTGTCGCGCTCGATGAGCGCGGCGACCCGACCCCCGTCCCGCCGCTGATTCCGGTGGGCGACGAAGAAAAAGAGGACTGGGAGGCGGCTCTCGCCCGCCGCGCGTTCCGCACGGCAAACACCGGCTTGAAATAAGACGGCGGGGAACAGCGCCGCTTGCGCCCGACGCCTTGCGGTCCGATAGCGGTCGTTTTACAAAACAGCACAAAATACAGTGCACCGTACTTTCAGTTTTCTGTGAAAGTACGGTGCGTTTTTCAGTGATGCTATTTCATTGTTAACAGTTATACTTTCCCTTGCCCTTAAAGTGATATTTTGCTACGCAAAGCGATAGTACATTTTTCTGTACTTCGCAGACGGACCAATATCGATCCGCAAAGTGGAATATTACGCTGACAGGCATCTCACTTGCCGTCAGAAAACAGGCATGCGGATGCATATCAAAACCGGTAAGAAGGGGGCATATGCCATATCTTTGATTGTATGATTGTCAGAGCAAACATTTTATGACTTCTGCAATATCCGCGGATATGCAAATCGAACGGGATTCTAACTCTTTCGGACAATAACCGTCGTGAAGATTGATACAGGCATAAGTAGCTTTTCTGTTCTGATAACTCATTTCCCAAAAAGGATATTTAATGATTACGGGCGTGTTGTTTCCCACTCCAAGTTCTAAAAACAATACTTTTTTTCGCTTGTTGTCTTGTATGAATCTCTCGTAGTTTCGGCAAGCGGAACGCCAACCTTCGTCCTCTACGAACGTGTTGTCGCAGCGCAAATTTACCGTCATTGGTTTTCCGCATACGGGGCAACGCGGAATCAGTTCCGACGGTATTCTCATATCCTTTTGTTCCACAACCATACGGAGCACGAGTTCTTCATTATCATAGGTTTTATCGTGACAGGGAACGGAACATTGAAAAAGTCCGTAATCGCCCTGCGTATAAAACAAGCGACGTTTATCGAATCCCGCTCTTTGGAAACAGTGATCGACATTTGTTGTAATCACAAAATAATTTTTATCTTTTACGAGCCCGTAAAGCTCTCTGTAAACGGGCTTCGGAGGTTCGGTATAGCGGTTATAATAGATATGTCGTGACCACCAAGCCCAGTATTCTTCCAAAGTCTGAAAAGGGTAAAAGCCGCCTGAATATATATCCGTAATGCCGTATTTTGCGTGGAAATCGGCAAAATATTTGAAAAATCTTGTTCCGCCATATGTTAGTCCTGCCGAAGTGGAAAGCCCTGCGCCCGCTCCGATGACGATCGCTTCTGCATTTTTCAACGCATCGTTTATCTTATGTAGTTGCTCCGAGAATTCTTGCGTAGATTGCATAATCGGTCTCCTTAAACACGTTGAATACCACTTGGATTTTGCTTTTCGTCTGCGTTTTGTAATCTGTTACCGTCTGAACGGCTATTTGCGCAGCTTTTTCATTCGGGAAGTGATATTCTCCCGTGGAAATACAGCAAAAAGCAAGATTGTTCAATCTGTTTTTATCGGCAAGGTTAAGACAGGAACGGTAACAGTCAGCAAGCAGTCTTTCGTCCTTTTCGGTAAGGCTATCGTAAACGATTGGACCGACGGTGTGTAAAATGTATCGACAGGGCAGATTATAAGCCTTTGTAATCTTCGCCGTCCCCGTAGGTTCTTCGCCGTTTTGCGCTTTTATAATTTCCGCGCACTCCTGCCGCAACTGAATCCCTGCAAAGGTATGGATGGCATTATCTATACACCCGTGATTAGGACAAAAGCAACCGAGAAGCCGCGAGTTGGCAGCGTTTACTATCCCGTCGCATTTCAGCGTGGTAATATCGCCTTTCCATAAATAAATATCGGGAACGATAGGCATTAGGGTGGAAACATCCGTTATGCCTTTCAGCCTTAATTCTTCTTGCAAATACTCGTCCTGAATCCGTAAAAACTCACTGCTTGCCTTTTTTGGCATACGCACATTAAAAAGCGCGCGCAGTAAGCGTTTTTGGGAAATTTCGTCCGTCGGTATTTCCACTTGCAAATTGTTTTCCGAGAGAAAATACTCAATTAAAAAAATCCTTTTCTGTTCTTGTTCCATAGCGTTACTTACCTTATAACCGCTTCCTTCGGACATACATTTATACAATTCCCGCAATTCAAACAGTTTTCTTGTCTAATAGACGCTTTTTGCCCGTTCAATACGATACAATTTTGCGGACAACAGGAAAGACACTTTCCGCAGCCAATACATTTATCCGTAATATAATATCCGTCTGCTCTGCCGATACTTCTACCGAATGAAAAGGAAAAACGTTCTATCGGCTTTTTTGAAAGGTCAAACCATTCGACGTTCCCTTCATATATACAAAATACCGTAAGTGCTTCGCGCGATTGTTTGGTAGGATAGATTTCATACATATACGAGTTTTTATCGAGCAATCTTTGTAAGCGTTCAAAACCGATTTCCTTTGCTTTGCCGCAAACGGATACGGCAATGCAAGACATCGTGTTATCGCCTTGTATTCCCGTAAGAGAAAGATAGCCGTTTGCCTTTAATCTTTTATAGAAATTCTTGCCTTTGGCAGTAAGAAAGTAAAGACCTTTTTCGTCGTAATCCATAATGTCAATTGCGCAAGTCACGGGAAGTCCTTGCTCGTTATTCGTCGCTACGGCGGTTGTATGAATTTGCTCTTGCAAAAATCGAAATATTTCTGTCTTTTCCATGATTCATAGTTAAAAGCGCAACCGGTAATCGGTTGCGCTTTTATGCAGAATAATTTACTCTCCGATAACCGAAAATCTTTTCTGAATATTATTTGCGTTTTCGATTTCGTCAATCATTGCGATAGCGTAGTCGGCATAGCTGATTTCGCTCACGCCCCTTTCGTTGACAAAGTATTCTTCTCCGCCGAGAATGTATTTGCCCGTTCTTTCGCCGTCTGCGACAAAGTTACCTGCGGGGGAAAGGAAAGTCCATTTAACGTCGTTTCTCTTTCTCAAATCTTCGAGAGCCGCGCCCTGCGCGTTTGCAAGCGGTTTATAGATTTCAGGGAAATCGGGTAAATCCTTAACCTGCAAGGTGTGCTCCTTATTCACATACAGACTGCCCGCGCCGCCGACGACGAGAAGACGGGTATCCGTTCCGCTTAATATATCGCAGAGGTGTTTAAGCGACGTTCTGTGCAGGGGAAGAACTTCGGGAGCCCACGCACCGAATGCGTCGATTACCACGTCAAATCCGGACAAATCGTCCTTTGTCAAATCGAAAAGATCCTTAACGACCGTTTTCGCCTGCGCATTTTCCACCTTGGTGTTGCCACGGACAAATCCTGTAACGGCATAACCGCGAGAAACCGCTTCGTCAACCAACAACTTGCCCTGTTTGCCTGCCGCGCATACAACTGCTACTTTCTTGCTCATAATAATACCTCCAAAGGAATAATTTAATTTCGTAACCTCGTTGATTACACCCGAAGTATAGCAAAGGCGAAAAAAGAATACAAGAACGTTACTTTTCTATTATCTGATAATAGATTTATAACTTGGTTTCTATTTTGAACCATTGACTTTGTTTTCATTACCTGATATAATAGTTTTATCTTAAAATTATGGAGTTTTCTTATGCTGACAAGAGAAGAATTGCCTGAATGTCCCGTGGCAACAACCGTACAACTTATAGGAAACAAATGGAAATTGCTGATTATCCGTAATCTGGTGTATAATGGGAAGCAAAGATTTACCGACTTCGTAAAGACCGTTCCGGGAATAAGCAAGAAAGTTTTAACCGACAATCTTCGTGCTTTGGAAGATGACGGACTTATAGAGAGAGAAGTCTTTGCCGAAGTTCCGCCTCGTGTCGAATATTCTCTTTCCGAACTCGGTAAAACGTTGAAACCCATTCTTGACGCTATGCACGTTTGGGGAACAGAATATAAGGCAAGTTTATAAAATGAAAGGCTTCCTTTTTCGCTGTATTGAACGAAAGGAAGCCTTTTTTATGAACTCACTATTTTTTAAATGAAATTAATTGATTTTATTTCTAATGTCCAACAAATATCAAATATTTAGGGAGCCTTTTCGCTTATCCTGAAATAGAAAATCAAACAGGTTGCGGAGCCGGGGGCTGTGTGTCCGGCAGGAGACTGTACTTCTTCCGGAATTTTTTGTATTCCTCGTCAAAGTATTGGTTGTTGGACTTATAGTCCTCCAGGTATTTGTGAAGATCAAGCGCCTCGTGGCGGGACATTTCAAGCAGGCAGGCGGCGATGTTGGAGCAATGGTCGGAGACCCGCTCCAGATTCGTCAAAATATCGGAAAGAACAAATCCGTGCTCGATGGTGCATTCGTTCTTGCGGATGCGGAGCGTATGATTCAGGCGGATTTGCTTTTTGAGCAGGTCCACAACCTGTTCCAGCGGCTCCACCTGCATGGCTTGCGCCATATCGCCGTCGCGGAACGCCCGTAGGGTGATTTCGAGAATTTCACGGACAGCGGCGGTCATGACGGTCAGCTCCCGCTGCGCGTCGGGAGAGAAAGCAATTCCTTTGTCCCGCATTTCCTCGGCGGATTCCACAAGATTGACGGCATGGTCGGAAATCCGCTCAAAGTCGCCTATCAGGCGGAGAAGCTGGGTTGTGACGCGGCTGTCCTGATCCGAAAGCGGCTCGGCGGAGATACGTACCAAATAGGAGCCGATTTTGTCCTCGTATTCGTCCACGCGCGTTTCGCTGTCGCGGATGCTCTGCGCCGCCTTGTTCTGACAGTTGAACAGATTGTCCATAGCTTGCGAAAGGGAGCCGACAGCGTCCTCCGCCATGTTGACGGTGGTGGCGCGGCAACGCTCCAGGGCAACCGCAGGAGTAGCGAGAAGTCTTTCGTCCAAAAGGCGGAATTCTTCTTTTTCGGGCGCGCTTCTGACGGTGAGGGTGGCGAGCTTTGCCAAAAGTCCGCCGCAGGGCAGCAGGATCAGCGTGCAGATGATATTGAAAGCGGAATGAATCACCGCGATTCCCATCTCGCTTGCCGCCAGAGCAACGAACGGGAAGGCAAAGATGGCATTGAGGACGTAGAAGACCACGAGGCAGAGCAGGGAGCCGATCAGATTGAAGTACAGATGTACCATGGCGGTGCGCTTGGCTTCTTTGGTCGCCCCGACAGAGGAGATCAACGCGGTGATACAGGTGCCGATATTCTGCCCCATGATGATGGGAATGACAGAGGCATAGGTGACCATGCCGGTGGAGCAGAGGGCTTGCAGAATGCCGACCGAGGCGGAGGAAGACTGTATCACGGCGGTGAGGAGCGCGCCCGCAAGAACGCCGAGGACAGGGTTGGAAAACTTCAGCAGAAGTTCTCCGAACGCGGGGACGTCTTTCAGCCCGCTGACCGCGCCCGACATGGTTTCCATGCCGAACATCAGGGTCGCAAAGCCGATGAGTACAGTGCCGATGCCTTTGCTCTTGGAGCTTTTGCTCATCAGAAGCAGCCCGACGCCGACAATTCCGAGCACGGGCGTAAAGGAGGAGGGCTTGAGGAGACTGATAAAGAAATTATCGGACTCAATCCCCGTCAGGGACAGAAGCCACGCCGTGACCGTGGTACCCACGTTGGCGCCGATGATGATGTTGACGGATTGCCGCAGGGTCATCACACCCGCGCTGACAAGCCCCACCACCATGACGGTCGTCGCTGAGGAGGATTGTATCACCGCCGTGACGGACATTCCGAGGAGGAACCCCTTGACGGGATTGCTTGTCAGTGTGGATAAAAAGCGCTTTAGCTTCCCGCCCGCCTGCTTTTCCAGCGCCTCTCCCATCACGTGCATACCGAACAGGAAAAGGGCAAGACCGCCGAGCAGGGTCAGTGCGTCGAAAAAATCCATATCCGTCAGACCTCTTTCCGAATAATAACATTATTTTATCTTGAATCTTATTATATAGGGTCTGTGTTAAATCCACGGGTATAGTCATGTTAAATACAGGTTAAATCAAACGCCGTTGTAAAGTATTCGGTAAAAGACACACGTATCTATCCATATATAAAAAAGGCGGGGTCACGCCCCGCCGGTTTGCAGGCGCTTGACCCGCCTGCCGATTCCGCAGAATACTTCATAGGGGATGGTGCCCGCCCGCAGCGCGATTTCGGGCGCCGACAGGCTGTCGGCGCCGCCGAACAGAACCGCTTCCTCGCCTATGCGCAGATCGGGCACGCCGCTGACGTCCACCGTGCATTGATCCATACTGACCCGCCCGACAAGAGGGCAGAGTACCCCTCGGACGGCGACTTCCACACCGCCCGCTGCCCAGCTCCGCGCCACGCCGTCCGCATATCCGACCGGCAGGGTGGCAATGTATTTGTCGCACGGAAGAACGTAGCTGCGCCCGTATCCGATACTCTCCCCGCGGTGCATTTGCTTGCAGTGGATGACGGTGGTTTTCAGGCGCATGACCGGGCGCAAGCGAGGAGAGGCGGCTGCCTGTACGGTCGGATCAACCCCGAGCAGCGCGATACCGCACCGCACCATATCGCAGTGCGCGGCGGGGTAAGAGAGCAGCGCCGCGCTGTTGGCGCAGTGGCGGGTGAGCACCCTACCGGCGGCGCCCTCCAGATAGGAAGCCGCGTCTGTGAAAGCCCTGTACTGCTCTTGGGTATAGGCTCGCCCTGCTTCTCCCTCGTCCGCCACCGCGAAATGCGTGAAAACGCCGCGCACGGACAGGTGCGGAAGCGAAAGGACCTCGCGCGCCCCCAAGGGAGAGTCGTCGCCCTCCCCACCGCAGCGGAAGCCGATACGTCCCATGCCGCTGTCCAGCTTGATGTGCACCGGCAGGGTCACACCATGCGCCTCCGCCGCGGCGTTCAGTTCCCGCGCGTAAGAGAGAGAATAGACGCATTGCGTCAGGGCGAGCGCTGCAAGCCGCGCCGCTTCCTCGGGCGGCGTGTAGCCCAAAATCAGTATGGGGCGTGAAATTCCGCCGCGGCGAAGCTCCTCCGCCTCCTCAATGTCCGCCACGGCAAATGCGTCCGCCCCCAGCCCCTGCCACAAAAGGGAAAGCGGCAGGGCGCCGTGCCCGTAGGCGTTTGCCTTTACCACACAGCAGAACTTTGACTTTGCGGCAGTCAGGGCGCGTAAGGTACGGTAATTTTCCGCCGCCGCCCCCATGTCTATCTCTGCCCACGCGTGCCCGTGCTCCATGGCACCCGCCTCCTTTTTTCTTTTACTGTACGGTATGCCGCGCCGGGAAAAGGTGTGCTTGTGTGCAGCAAAAGGCGCCGGAAGAAAACGCGGAGCGCCGCTGTATCGCGGCGCTCCGTATCATGTTGTGGGTATGGGGTAGGGAAAGGGCGGCAAATTAAAAGGTCAGGGTCACGGTCGTGCCGCTGCCGAGGGCGCTCTTCAAGTCGATCTGAATACCGAGCCGCGCCGCGCCGTGCTTGACAATCGAGAGTCCGAGTCCTGTGCCCCCGACCTCGCGGGAATGGCTCTTGTCTACGCGGTAGAAGCGCTCGAAAACGCGGCTTTGCTCCTCGGGCGCAATGCCGATACCCGTGTCAATGACCTGCACGACAGGATGACCGTCCCCGGCGGTGATTCTGACTTCCACACTGCCACCCGGTCGGTTGTATTTGATGGCGTTGTCGCACAGGTTGTATAGGATCTCCTCCAGAAGAGAGGGGTTGCTCTCCGGCGTGCCGTCGTCGCCCGTGCATTGCAGGGTGACCTGCTTTTGCGCCGCAATGGGGGCAAGACGCTCGAGAACGTCGCGGGAGAGGGCTTTGAGGGACACAGGCTCCCGTTCGTATTCCACCTCATTGCCGTCAAGGCGGGACAGACGGATGATGTCCTCCACCAGGGTGATCAGGCGCCGCGCTTCGCGGTAAATGTTGCCCGCAAAATGCTTGGTTTCTTCGCCGTCCGTCATGCCGTTCATCATCAGTTCGGCAAAGCCGGAAATGGAGGTCAGCGGGGTTTTGAGTTCATGAGACACATTCGAGGTGAATTCACGGCGCAGGGCGTCCCGCGCCTCCTTTTCGGTTTCGTCCTGGATAAAAATCAGCGCGCCGTCCACCGTGCCGTCACTGTTGGTCACCGGGGTCGTCATGATGCTGAAATAGCGCCCGCCGACCTCGCGGCATCCGTATCCGTTCCTGCCGGACAGCGCCTGTGCGATCGCTTCGCGAAAATCGTCGGAATCATCCAGCGCAAGGACGCTTTTAGGCGTTTCGCCCGTTACGTGAAAGACGGTGAGAGCGCTGCGGTTGCAGCTCAGAATTTCCGCCTGGGAGTTGATGATGATGATCCCCTCGTTCATATTGCCGGATATGGTATTGAACTCATTCTGCTTGGCAGTCAGCTCCGCCATTTGGCGCGCGATCTTACGGTTCTGTACGCACAAACGGTTGACAATCGGGGACAGCTCCGGGTAAACGGGGACGTCTGTCGGGTGGTCAAGATCAATCTCCGCCACATGGTCGACGATTTTGTGAGAGAGCCGCACGGCAATCAGCGCCGCGCACAGCAGGGCAACCGCGCAGACGATCAGAATGGGCTGCATCATGCTGAAAATAACGACCCACAGGGAATACTGTGTACTGGAAATGCGCAACACCGTTCCGTCTCCGAGCCTGACGGCGTAATACACGGTTCTCTCGGAAAGGGTATCGGATTTTCGGGTGGCATATGCTTCCCCCTCGGAGAGCGCCGTTGCAATCTCTTCGCGGTCGCGGTGGTTGCCCATCTGCGCGGGGTCGGCTTTGTTGTCATAGAGGATGGTGCCGTCCGCCGCCACCCACGTCAGGCGCATATCGCTGTCTTTGAGGCGCTCCAGATACGCTTCGCCGCTCTCCTGCAGCCCGGCTGCCACATAGACTGCCTCCTGCCGCATTTCGGCGCGCAGCTGACTGTTGTAGTAGGAATATGTAATCCCGAAAATGGTGAACAGACTTACCAGCAGCACGGCAAGCGAAACCAGTAGAATGCTGCGGAATATCGCTTTTGTCATAGACTTCCTCCGATTTTGTAGCCAAGCCCGCGGACCGTCTCAATCAGCGCCCCGCACTCGCTGCCGAGCTTCTGACGGAGCGTGCGGATATGGACGTCCACGGTGCGGTTTTCACCGTCGAATTCATAGCCCCAGACAGACTGGAGAATCATGTCGCGCGTAAGTACCGTCCCGCGGTGTTCCAAAAGAAAGGTGAGCAACTCAAACTCTTTATAGGTCAGTTGTACGTCCCGTCCTGCGGCGCAGACGGTGTGCGCCGCGCAGTTTACGGTCAGAGGGCCGACGGTATAGGTCGGCTTTTCCGTATCTGCTTTTTCTTCTTTTCCCGTCCTGCGGAGCAGGGCTTTGACGCGCGCCAGCAGTTCCATGACGCCGAACGGTTTTGTGATATAATCGTCCGCGCCCGCGTCAAGGGCGGAAACCTTGTCGAATTCCGTGGACTTCGCCGTCAGCATAATGACGGGGAGGCGCCGGGTGCGTTCCTCCGCGCGCAATTGCCGCAGGACCGAAATACCGTCCTGCTCCGGCAGCATGATGTCAAGCAGCAGCAATTCCGGCACCTGCTCTCGCAGGGCATTCCGAAAAGCGGCGGGGGTGGCGAACCCGCGCGCCTCCATTCCCGTCTTGCTCAGGGAATAACAAATCAGTTCCCGGATGCTGTCGTCGTCTTCCAAGAGAAAAATCATGGGAAATCCTCCTTTCGGATTTACATGACGTTCTGGTCGTTGATCATCAGCTTGAAGTGAAGCCCAAGCTTGTCCGCCGCCTTGCGGCACATGACCATGCGGGCGAGGAAAATTTCAAAGTAGTCCATCACGGAGCTCATGGAGGTGTCAATGGAAAGCCGCAGAAGCAGGGTCTTTTTATCTTCGCTGACGGTGAGGGTGGATTTCTCGACCGAGTAGTTCACGCGGTCGTGAATATCGAATGTGGCGATGTCACGGTTGCGTACGCGGCTGCGGCGTACGTCGGTTTTGTCTGCCAGGATCAGTGCCGCCGCCACGGCGTTGACGGGTACCCCCGTCCCCTCGTCGTGGTTGCCGATGGCGGAGACGATGGTGGCAATATCGTTCGCCGGCATTCCCATGTTGTCGAGAATACGGAACGCCATGACCGCCCCGCTTTGGGAGTGGTCGACGCGGTTGACCAGATTGCCGATATCGTGCATATAGCCCGCGATTTTCGCAAGTTCGATCGTATGGGGGTCGTAGCCGAGCGTTTCAAGGATATAGGCGGCGTTCTGCGCCGCTTTTGTCACGTGCGCAAAGGAATGTTCCGTAAAACCGAGCGCGGCAAGACTCTCGTCCGCGTGGGTAATGTATGTGCGGATCGCGTCGTCTTTTCTGATAGTATCGTATGTGATTTTGCTTTTCTGTTCCATTACGTTACGCCTCATTTCCAATTATATAGTATCCCGTACTGCGTAAAATCCGCAAGCATACCTTTGTTAAATCTGCGTTAAATGTAAAAATTACGTGTGCCGTCATTATTTTAACATACCGCGGCGCGTCATGCAAGAAAATGGCTTTACATTCAGGGAAAAGATGTGTAAAATAGAATACAGCAAAGAGAGGGAGAAAAACGTGGCGGCTTTTTTTGAATGGGAATGGAATATACTGAACGGAATACAAGTGCATCTCAGGTGCGGCTTTCTGGACGTGCTTCTGACGTTTGTCACGCGCCTCGGTAATTTCGGCGCTTTTTGGATTACCCTCGGAATGCTTCTGCTGTTCTCACGGAAATACCGCGCCGCGGGACTAACGCTTCTGAGCGCGCTCGCCGTCGGGACGCTTGTCGGGAACGTGGTGGTAAAGCCGCTGGTCGCCCGCGCCCGCCCGTCATGGATTGCGCAGGAGGTACAGCTTCTGATTGCCAATCCGAGAGATTACTCTTTTCCGTCCGGGCACTCTCTTTCCTCGTTTGCCGCCGCGACAGTTCTTGCATTCCGCGACAGGCGCTTCGCCGTTCCCACATTCGCCTTGGCGACCCTGATTGCCTTTTCGCGCCTGTACCTCTATGTGCATTTCCCGTCCGACGTGTTAGTCGGCGCAGTACTGGGATTCCTGGCAGGCTATGCGGCGCACCGTTTCCTTGCTCCCCGCTTTGAAACCCTGCTTGCGGGTGGAAAAAAAGGCGACAAAAGCCATGGAGAGGGTGAGTCTGAAAAAACAGAGGGAAAAGAATAACAGGGCGCCCTTTCAAAAACCAATCGACAATGCAAATGAAATGAAAATACCTGCCGCCGGTCATGCCCGCGGCAGGCTTTTGTTTGCTTGTGTTATGAATCTCATGATACCCCACTTTTAACTTTATCGATGCAAATCGGAAAAGAGCATCATTCAGCGCATGAAAGTGCACAAGAGACATAAATTGCGGCAAGCAGGGAAGCGCAGCGGGAAGTGAACGGAAACGAGAAGCCGTATTCGACTGCAAAAGCACGAAAAGTTTTGCGGGATTTGCGACTTTTTTTGAAAACGTGTTGACAAAACGCGGCGCTTTGTGGTATACTTTGCAGGTGCCCGAACAAGGCAGTCAAACGGGGGAATTCCCGAGTGGCCAAAGGGGGCAGACTGTAAATCTGTTGTCTCTGACTTCGCTGGTCCGAATCCAGCTTCCCCCACCAAAACAAATAACCACCCTTGCGGTGGTTTTTTGTTTTGGGAAGCTGGAGTCGGACGGAACCTCCGGTGGAGGTTCCGGGACTAAAACTGTGTTCGTACTCTGCAACTTCCGTGCGAACCGCCGCGACCTACGCTTTGTAAGCTTCCCCCACCAAAGCAAAAAAACCACCCTTGGGGCATCCTCCGTAAGGAAGGTGCCCCAAGGTGGCTTTCCGGATGATGGTGAATAAGTGCGCCATTGGAATATAAACTGAATTTGATCATAGTATTCCTGCAATTCATCAGAGCGTATACTCGTACCATTCATCATCAGTTCTCTCAAAACCAACAGATTGAAACATAGACTGGCTCTGCTTATTAAAAGAATAAATATTGGCTTTTACCTTTTTCATTCCTTTCTCCTTTGCCAGTTTCAGCATATCCATAACGCACCGTCTTCCGATGTGTTGATTTTGGTATTCTTTGCAAACAACAACGGCTATTTCGGCATTATCTCTCAAGGAAATATCGCCTACTAATATGCCCTTATATTCTATATAGTAACAATTTCCATGAGTATTAAGAAAGTCATACATATTATGTAAAAGTTCCAAATCATATGGTTCGTCTCGATTGTCTATCTGTTTACAAACGTCTAAATCCTGATACCACGGAAACGATGCTGCATCATTTCTGTAATATGGTATCAGCTTAATTTCGTTGTCAATAATTCGGTCTTTCATTTTGTACTACCCTCACATATTCCGTTTATTATGCTTATTATATTAGAATCTCAACAAAAAAATCAAGGGAGAGGCTACTTCCTTACGTAACCTCTCCCTTGCGGTGGTTTTTTGTTTTGGGAAGCTGGAGTCGGACGAACCGTCCGGTGGACGGTTCGGGGCGATACCTTATGTTCGTACATTGCAACATCCGTGCGAATTGCCCCGATTTACACTATGTAAGCTTCCCTCACCAAAACGAAACAGCCCACCTCGTGTGGGGCTGTTTCGTTTTCGGAAGCCGTATTCTCTCTTGCCAACGTACGGCAAGTGCTGTCACCCTTGCGCCGTGGTTGCTTGTTTTTTGAGAGAGGCGTTATGCACGCAGATACCTTCTGAGCGCTTGCGCAAAGCACCTTCCCAACTCCCGTCCTCTTTCCTGCGTAAATTCCTGCCCTTCTTCACCAAAATAGCAGGTTTCCAGCGTAAATGCAATATCGGCAGACGGGTTTCGGAGGATATAGCTCGCGAAGGTATGAGACGCGTCGCTGTTCCACTCCGTGTTCGCCGGGATGTCGCCGGTGCCGTCATAGGGGAGCGACGCGGGTGTGATGCTTTCCCGTAGGAACTTCCCGAATTTCAGAAAACGATTCTCAAACTCAGGGTCCTTATGGACAATGAACACCTTGTCGTTTCTTCCACCCAAATGCCATGGGGAATGAAAGTCAAACCCCATGGTGACATGGTTTTCATCGATATACTTTCGCACCGCGGCGGTGGTTTCATAGATTGCCGGCACACGCGGGTCATAGTCGCGGTTATGGTCGTGAGGAGACCTGTTTTTCCCCTGGTCGCCGTCGTATACGCCGTCATAATCCATCATCGGGACGCAGAATACCAAGGTATTCTCAGGAGGATCCCTCCACAGCGCCTCCAACAGCCCCTCGAGGACATAACTCCCGGTAGACTCGCAGGCGTGGTGCCGAGCGGTCAAAACAAGATGCCGTTCTCCCCGCCCGAATGTCAAATACGGGATCTCGCGTCCTTTGCGGCTTTCAGCAAGCGTTCTGAGCGTGAGCCCCTTTTGACACGCGAAGTCAAAGAGCATTTCAGGCGTATACAGCATATCGTGTGCGAAATACACGCGATCCTCCTGCGGAGAAAATGTGTATGTAAAAGAGGAGCCGTCCACGCGGCTGTGGCTCCAATGCCACTCTTTCAGATCATGGCTGACCGCCGCGCCGAAATAGCCGACTCTGTTCGGCTCGTCAAACTCGAACCTGACGGTTTCTCCGGCAGCCCCGCTCACGCAGAACGCCCAATAGAACCAGTCTCCCTCGGATTCGCGCATTTCATTTTTCAAATGCACAATGCCTCTCTCGCTATCGCCCAGCCGGATATTCCCGCCGGTGAAATCCTTTGTAATGTTCATCTTTGCACCTAAAAAATATAATAAAGACGAAATCCCCACAACCTGCCGATATTCTCCGCCCGCCTAACGGAGGTTCCAACAAGGGGGGTCCCATAAGGTAATTTTATTGCATTTACACGATCCCTGACGGGAATACTCTTGCGGTGGTTTTTGCTTTGAATATATCAGAATATACCCGGCAAGATATTTGCGATGGCAAGCCCCGCGCCAAAGGATACTGCGTTTGCCACAAAAGCGTAAAGCACATAGAACCAAATGGGTTTTGCTTTTTCGGTATACTTTTTCATCAGAAAACAGTACAGAGTTGCTTCCATGGCAAACACGGCAAGTTCCAGGATGATGTAACCTGCAATGAACGCCGCTTGCCCCGAATTGAAGTTGATGACGTTCAAAATCACATTGAGAATGATCTGTGTGACCGTATTGACAATTACAAGGAACAGAAGCGGTTTCTTTCCTCTGAAGCCGAACAGGAGCGCAACACCCATTTCAACGGCTATCGTGATAAGAATGCGGGCAACGAGGGAAATGATTTCCTGCCGCCATTGATAGGATTTGTATGCGTTCAATCGTTCGTCGGTGCTGATCTCTTCATCGAAATAAGGTTTGTTTGCGTTCTGTCGTTCGTCAGTGCTGTTTTCTTCATCGAAAACAACTGAACCGATATTCACGCCGTCCATATCCACGGTATAGTAGGTATCAAATGCATACCTCTCACAGATGCCGCTGACAGCAAATCTGTCGGTCTGCGGAAAATACAGAAGAATTTTGAAGGTGTAGGGCGGATAGTACGTCCATGCAATCTCTTTTGTTTCGTTTACCTGCCAACCTATCTGCAAGAAATAGAAGCCGTCGGTATCTTCATATTCCGCAAAGGCTCTCCAGATTTCCAAATCCAAATCGCCGTAGTTGCGGATATCTTCTTCGTTGCCGTCCCATACGCTGTGGGGACCGGTGCTTTGCTTATCCGAAAGTAATGTGCCGTAGCAAAGCTCGTCGCTCATATTTTCAAAGTTGATACGAACCGATGGCTTGGGTCCCGTATCTGCGCTTGCCGAGAAAGGGAGGACGGCTGCCGCAAACAAAATGCAGAAGAGAAAAACGGGAAGGCATACGATCGTTTTGAGAGTGGGTTTCATAGCCGGGTATCCTCCTTGTTTCCAAGTGCTTCAGACCTGCCGGTAGATTTCGGTCGTGGGTTGCGAGAGGTGACAAGCTTATCATGCCTCTCCCCTGTATCTTATACCGATTATAGCATATTCATATTGGCATTTCCATATATTCCTGCCTTTTTGATAAGAAAGCCGGAAACGGAAGAAAAGGCGGTTTCCCTTTGTCGGGCAGGGGCGCAAATTGCCATACGGTAAGTATCGTGCGCCTAAGCGCTTGATTTTCACGAAAATTTGGATTACAATGTATGCAGCTGTGTAAAGTCTGCTCACAGAAAAGAGCGTGGAAGAAATCATACGAGGATCAGAGAATGGAACACATCATTGAGATACAGCACCTGCATAAATCGTTCGGCGACGTACACGCCGTCAATGACCTGACGTTTCACGTGAAGAAAGGGGAACTGTTTGCTTTCCTCGGCGTCAACGGCGCCGGGAAATCCACCACCATTTCCATCATGTGCGGCAGCCTTGCCAAGGACAGCGGCAGTGTGGTGATAGACGGTCGGAATATCGAAACACAGATGGAGGACGTCACAAGAGAGCTGGGGGTGGTATTCCAGAACTCCGTCCTTGACGGCAACTTGTCCGTCCGCGACAATCTGTATGCGCGCGCAAGCCTTTACGGCATTTCCCGCACCGAGGCAACGACGCGTATCGGTGAGTTGGCGGCGCTTTTGGATTTCGGGGAACTTTTGGGCAGAACGGTAGGCAAGCTCTCCGGCGGACAGCGCAGACGGATTGACGTGGCAAGAGCGCTGCTGCACAGACCGAAGATCCTGATTCTCGACGAACCGACCACCGGACTTGACCCGCAGACCCGTAAGACCCTGTGGTCTGTGATTGAAAACTATCGCAAAACCGAAAAGATGACCGTGTTCCTGACCACGCATTACATGGAGGAAGCGGCGGACGCGGATTATGTGGTGATTCTCGACAGCGGCAGAATTTCCGCCGAGGGAACGCCGCTTTCGCTGAAAAATACCTACACCGGGGATTTTATCACCGTTTACGGAGCGGAGGAGAAAGAAATCAAAGCCCTCGGTTACCCCTGCGAAGTCATCCGCGACGCCTGCCGCATTGCCGTCAGGGACACAAGAGAGGCAAGAGACCTGATCATAGCCCACCCGGATCTGTTCACCGACTTTGAGATTACCAAAGGGAAAATGGACGACGTATTTTTAGCGGTGACAGGCAAAAAGCTGGAGGGAGGGAACTGACATGAACACATATTTATCCATGACGAAAAGAAACGTCAAGATGTTCTTCAAGGACAAGGGAATGTTTTTTACCTCCCTCATCACTCCGGTGATTCTTCTTGTCCTGTACGCCACTTTTTTGGCAAAGGTATACCGCGACAGTTTTACTTCGGGGATGCCCGACGGTTTCACAATACCAGAAAAACTGATCAACGGCACCGTCGGCGGAGAGCTGTTTTCCTCGCTGCTTGCCGTCTGCTGTGTGACGGTTGCTTTCTGCTCTAACACGTTGATGGCGCAGGATAAGGTCACGGGAGTCATCCGGGATTTCATGGTGACCCCTGTGAAAAAGAGCACGCTTGCAACTTCCTACTATACGGCAACCCTGCTGACCACCCTGATCGTCACCTATGCGGCTACGGGCGCTTGCTTTTTGTATATCGCGGTAAAAGGCTGGTATCTGTCGGTGGGCGATGTGTTGTTTCTCCTGCTCGACGTTCTGGTGCTGACCATGTTCGGCACGGCTTTTTCCTGTATCATCAATACATTTTTGTCCTCGCAGGGGCAGATTTCCGCCGTCGGCACCGTTATCTCGGCGGGATACGGCTTTATCTGCGGCGCCTATATGCCCATTTCCCAGTTCTCCGCGGGGTTGCAGAAGGTCATTTCGTTCCTCCCCGGAACCTACGGCACCTCCCTTATCCGCAACCACGCGCTTGCCGGCGTGTACCGTGAAATGGCGGCGCAGGGCTTCCCGGAGGATACGGTGGAGAAAATCAAGGACAGTATTGACTGCAATCTCTATTTCTTCGGCAATAAGGTGAGCATCGGCGCTATGTATGCCGCTTTGGCGGGCGCGACGGCGCTGCTGATCGGGGTGTATATCCTCATCGGCATTTTGAGAAAGCAAAAACGCTGATTGCTTCAAAAGTACAAAGCGGAGGCTGAAAATACGCCTCCGCTTTGTCATTGCAACAGAAGAAACAAACGCCGTCAGTCCTCGTCGCACAGCACGTCCCAACGCACGGGAGCAATTCCGTTCTGCGTCAAAAATGCGTTGCAGCGGGAAAAATGGCGACAGCCAAAAAAACCGTTGTAGGCGGAAAGCGGGCTTGGATGCGCCGCTTCCAGCACCAAGTGGCGGGGGTTGTGAATCAGGGCTTTTTTGGCGCGTGCATTTCCGCCCCACAAGAGGAATACAATGGGGTGCGGCGCGCGGTCAAGCGCTTCGATCACCGCGTCGGTAAAGGTCTCCCAGCCGTGCCCCTTGTGGCTTTGGGGCGCGCCTGCGCGCACCGTCAGGGTCGTGTTCAGGAGCAGAACTCCCTCCTGCGCCCATTTTTGCAGGCAGCCGCTTTTCGGGCGGGGCATTCCGAGATCGCTGTGCAGCTCCTTAAAGATATTCACAAGAGAGGGGGGTGGCTCCACTCCCGGCTGTACCGAAAAGCAAAGACCGTGCGCCTGTCCGGGACCGTGATAGGGGTCCTGCCCCAGAATCACAGCCTTGACTGCGTGGTACGGCGTGCTTTTCAGTGCGTTGAAGATATGGTACATATCCGGATAGATACGCTTGGTGGAATATTCGGTTTTCAGAAATTCCCGCAGGGCAAGGTAGTAGGGCTTTTCAAACTCCCCGCCGATGATTTCGTCCCAGTCATTTCCGAGCCTGAGCATACAAAAATCCCCCTCATGCGCGCTTTTTCTTTTATTTTAGCACGCGAGGGGGAGAGAATCAAGTCGCTCAGAAAACGCTTTCGATCACACGGTCGCAGCAGGTGGGGGAATAACGCCATGCGTCGATATGGGGCGTTTCGCGCGTATCGGTAAAATATCGCATGGGCTTGACAGTGCGGTCGGCTGTTTGGGAATCAATGATAATCAGCTTGATTTTCATTTTTTCCGGCAGAATACTCTTGATGTAAACCGCGGCAATCTGATTCACCTCGACCCCCTCTTTGAGTTCCGCCAGACCCGCAAGGTTCGGCGTCAGTTCCACGAAAATACCGTACGGCTCAATGGAGCGGACAATGCCGGCGACCGTCTGACCGGGGGTGAACAGCGCCGCGTTTTCCTCCCAGTTGCCGAGCAGCTCCCGGTGGGAGATGTAAATGCGCCCCTCCTCGTCAATGCTTTTCACCACGGCAAAGATTTTGTCGCCGGGCGAGAAGCGCACGCGCGGGTGAGAAATGCGGGAGACGGAAATGCTGTCGATGGACAAAAGGGAAATGATGCCGCAGCCGATGTCGACAAAGGCGCCGAAGTTTTCAAGGTGCGTGACGGTGGCGGGAATGATGTCCCCGGGAACAAGGGAAGATATGTAGTGGGTCATACACTCCTGTTGTGCGGCGCGGCGGGAGAGCATGGCGCAGATTTCACCGTCCGCATCGCGCGAAAAGCCGATGACCTTGAAGCAGACGGGCTTGCCCACTCGGGTCAGCACCGCGATGTCTTTGACTTCCTCCCCGCCGCGCGTCAGGGCGACCTCCTCCCGCGGCATGATGCCGCGCATAGCGCCAAGGTCGAAGTGCAGGCAAAAATCATTGTCGCAGAGCAGGGCTACCGCTTCCAATATCTTTTGCTTTTCCATTGCCTTTTCCAGTCCGGGACGACTGCTGAGAAATTCTTGGTTTTCAATTCCCCCAAAGAGGGACCCCTCAGGTTGATACGGATACATATCATACTCCTTTTTCAGATTCTTTTGTTTGTAATACACTTCATTGTATGCGGGGAAATGTACCAAAAGAACCTTGCGGCGTTAATAGAAAAAAACCGATATGATTTGACAAAATCATATCGGTCGGAGTATGTCGTATGATGATATATTATGCCTCAAGCGGCGCAAAAGTAATTTCCGCTTCTGCGTTGATCTGCCCGTCGGTGCGCACGGAAACGAAGCGGCAGGTATCGCCCTCCTCCCGGACGTAGACGGACAGGACTTCTCCCAGGGGCGCTTCATGCAGGAAACGGATGCCGAGGTGGGTTACGCGGCGCGCGTCCATGGAGACAAACGATGTGAACATATCGGGATAGTAGGTGTTGTTGAGATGATGGTTGAGGTCGGTCTGCCCATACGTGACGGGGTAGGTGCCCGCAAGGCGCATCTCGGAGATATGCGGCACGGTGAACCGTACGACGCGCGTTTCAAGCGGCGGCTCCGTCTGCAGGGAAAAGGACACATCCGAGGCACGCAGGATATTTTTGCTCGCAATGTCGATCAGCGCCCATTGCGAGACAGCGCGGACTGCCTCGCCCTCACGGTCGGAAAGGGTGTAGCAGCGCGGAAAAGTGAAGCCGCGCGCCGGGCATGGCCAAGTCGTGCATTCGATTTCCCGGTATGACGGCAGGGCACGGTGAAACGTCATGTCAATGGAACTCAGAAGGAAGGCTTGCCCCGCTGCCAGTAATTCTTCGGTTGTAGGTCCGCATTCGTGCAGCTGCGTGTTGGCTGCGATTTGCAGGTAGCGCAGAATGGCGGAGGCGCGGATAACGCGGTTGTAGTCCTCGTCGTGCGCGTCGGTGGTCAGGTGAATCGTCCAGCTCATTTTCTTCCTCCGTTTGTTTGAAAACCGAGGAAAATTATAGTCCGATCACCGCGAAAAGTCAAGTCAGACGTTCGGGGAAACCTCCCGGAGATTCGGCTCCGCTGCCGGGATGGGGCGCGCCGCAGGCGCCTCCGACAGACCGAAACTGACCGTGATGGCGTCATTGACGCGCTCCATGACCTGCTCCGGCAAATGCCCCATTTTTTCACGCAGACGGCGCTTGTCAAGGGTGCGGATCTGTTCCAAGAGAACAACGGAATCCTTTGTCAGCCCCACCTCTGAGGCGAAAATGTCAATGTGCGTCGGCAGTTTGGCTTTGCCGAGCTTGCTGGTGATGGCGGCGGCAATCACCGTAGGACTGTAGCGGTTGCCGATGTCATTCTGCACTATCAGGACGGGGCGCAGACCCCCTTGCTCACTGCCGACAACGGGGGAGAGGTCGGCATAGAAAATATCGCCGCGCTTTATGTTCATTTCCGTATGTTCGCTTTCGCGCTTTCCTTTCCGTATTTGGATGGTATTTCCGCATACATAGTCTTTGCCACATCCCGGCTTTTTAATCACACGACGGAAAAAAGTCTCTCACTAATATGGTATTGAAATTCTCCTGCAGATGTGAAAAAGGGCAACCGGACGGCGTGACACCGCTGTGCCCTACCGTCGGTCACCCCTTGCGCGTGGGTGCCGTCATTCGGCTGTGTGCGCTGCTTCCTCGCGAGGTCTGAACAGCAGGGAGATGCACCACAGTCCCGCAAGTGCAACGATCGTATAGATGATTCTTGCGAAGACCGCGCCCTGTCCGCCGCAGATCCACGCTACAACGTCAAAGGAGAACAGACCGATGCTGCCCCAGTTGAGCGCGCCGATGATGGTGAGTACCAAAGCAATTCTGTCAAGTATCATTGCTGACAACCCCCTAACATAGTAACGAAACATTTGTTCGTCACTTTTAGTGTGCCACCCGACGCCGCGGTTATGCATTTTCAAAAGGCAATTCTTTGAAAAATACGGAAAACAAAAGGAAAACGGGTCACCGAAGTTCAGTTGTCCGAGAAATCCGGAATGCAGTCCCCGAATTCGCGGCGGAGCTTATCAAGCGCCTTTTTTTCGATGCGGGAAACATAGGAGCGGGAAATCCCGAGCTGCTTCGCCACCTCCCGTTGGGTTTTTGAGGGAATGCCGCCAAGTCCGTAACGCAGGCAGATAATCTCGCGCTCACGGTCGTCCAGCACCGTGTATATCATTTTTCCGAGCCGTTCTATGTTCATCTTGCGGTCAAGCTCCCGCGGGATGTCGGTGTCGTCGCCGATGATGTCGATGTATGTCAGCGGATTGCCGTCACGGTCGACGTCAATGGCGTCGGAGAGGGAAACCTCTTGCGACAGTTTTTTCTGCGCGCGGAAAAACATCAGAATCTCGTTTTGAATACATTTCGCGCCGTATGTGGCGAAGCGTGCGCCGTTTTCCGCTTTGAAGGAATCCACCGCTTTGATCAGCCCCACGGAGCCGATGGAAATCAGTTCGTCACTGCTTTGGTAGCCTGTGTAGTATTTGCGCACGATATGTGCCACCAGCCGCAGATTGTGTTCAATCAGTGCGGCGCGCGCTTCCTCGTCGCCCGTTTCTTTCATGCGCAGGAACAGCGCGGTTTCTTCGGCGCGCGGCAGCGGCGGCGGATAATTCTGCCCCGTGGAGATGCCGAGGATGAGGGACGCCAGATGTCCGAACAGCTTTTGAAGTAACCGAAACATAACAATCCTCCCAAAACAAAAGTCCGCATATGTCACAGCATATGCGGATAAATGCTTGTTTTACGCCGGAAGATGTATTTGCAGCGTGCCCTCTCAAAGCTCGTCCGGCGAGAGCAGGCGGTAGCCGATTCCCTGCGGCATACCGATGACATGGTGTCCGAACGCCTGGGTGGCTTTGAGATTGATACGGTAAATATGGCTCGGAATATTGCACAGCGTGGGAGAGGTACCGGGCTTCGAGCAGTTGCGCAGAAGTTCCTTGGCGGTCGCTGTCTGCGGATAAATCTGAAGCAGATAACGGAAAATGGTGCGTTCGGTGGGCGTCAGATGAAACGGGACGCCGCCCCAAGTGGGTGCAGGCATCATCATGTGGTCGCGCGCGGGTCCCTTGACGCAATCTGCAATATCTCTTCCGTGAAAGGCGGAAAGCCCCAGCAGTAATCGGTCCATCAGGACGGCGGGCGCCAGATCGGAGGACAGGCGGATGTCCGCTTCTTCTTCATCGCGCGTGGCGTCGCGAAGGGGAGAGGTAATCATCACCACCGGGATGTTCGGGTGGCGCGGGTGCCATGAATAGCAGAAGCGCATGGGTTTGGCAGGGTCATGCGGCATGGGAATCAGCACGGCTTCTGTCTCTGATTGAAAATGCGTGTTAATGGCGTAGCGGTAACTGACCGAGTTGCTCAGAAATCCGCGTGAAAAGAGAAGTCTGCGCCACCGCAGCACAACGTCCTCATCCGAACAAAGAACAAGTATCATGACGGTCTCCTAAGTTGGGTTTTACCAGAATTATATCAAAAAAACGCTTGCTTTGCAACTCTCGCCTTATCGGATGAAAACACGTTTTCATAACTTGACTTATTCCTGTGCTGTATTGTATAATTTACATACTATACAATTAGGAGAGGCGCGATTGCCGCGCCCGCAACACAGTTATGAGACATGTTTTCATTACGGGAGGATCCCGCGGGATCGGCGCCGCCGCGGTACGCGCCTTTATAAAAGCAGGGGACCGAGTGAGCTTCACCTACATTTCTTCCGCGGAAGCGGCAAAAGCACTTGCCGCCGAGACGGGCGCTTTGGCGCTGTGCGCGGATGTGGGAGAGGAAGCGGCGGTCCGTGCGGCGGTCGAGGAGGCGACACGCAAAAACGGTGGGGTCGATGTCCTTGTCAATAACGCGGGTATTGCTTCTTTCCGCTTGTTTTCGGATATTACGGCGCAGGAATGGCACAGAACCATGGCGGTCAACCTGGACGGCGCGTTTTACGCAACGCAGGCGGTACTCCCGCATATGATTCACGAGAAAAGCGGGAGAATCATCAACATATCTTCCATCTGGGGGCTGACGGGTTCTTCCTGCGAGGTGCATTATTCCGCCTCTAAAGCGGCGCTGATCGGCATGACCCGCGCGCTTGCCAAGGAACTTGGACCGTCCGGTATCACGGTCAACTGTATCGCTCCCGGCGTGATTGCAACCGATATGAATGCCGCGCTGTCGGAGCAGGACTTGAGGACGCTCTGTGACGAGACGCCGCTCGGCAGGCTGGGTACTCCGGAGGAAATCGCGGCGTGCGCCGTCTATCTCGCCGGTGAGGGAGCCGGGTTTATCACGGGACAGGTCATCAGTCCCAACGGCGGGATGGTCATTTGATTTTTGAGAGAATTTCACGCAGATGCTTGCATTTCATGCCGCCCTTTGGTATACTATGAGGGATGGCTGACTGTGCTTTGCGTGTCAGGCAGAATCATACTAGCCGGGGCGGTAGCGGTGCCCTGTACCCGAAATCCGCTATAGCGGGGGTGAAGCCGCGCTTGCGGTTGCTCCTTGTGCTGTCTGCGCCGCAGAATTCGTGTTGAAGGATGGGTCTTGCGCAATCGGGAGCTGTGAACCATGTCAGGTGGGGGACCAAGCAGCATTAAACAGTGTACCCGATGTGCCGTGAGGAAGCCTGTTTGGAGCGGAGACTGCGGTTAACGGGTGTAAAGAGCGTATCCAGAGTGCGGCGTATGATTCGTTGTCTGACACGCATGGCGTATCCATGCGGTGCGGGAAAGCGGGGGACACCCCATCGGTTCCGCACCTTGTTTTTTATCTTGACCTTGGGGAGGGCAATCCGGTATGTATCGCGCGTTGTATCGCACTTGGCGTCCGCAGACGTTTGACGATGTATGCGGGCAGAAACAGATCACCGATATTCTCAAATATCAGGTGTCTGAGGGGAAAATCTCACACGCATACCTGTTCTGCGGCTCCCGTGGGACAGGCAAAACCACCTGTGCCAAGATCCTTGCCAAGGCGGTCAACTGCCTGCACCCGCAGAACGGGAACCCCTGTAACCGGTGCGAGGCGTGCCGCGCTATCGACGCCGGCGCCGCCACAGACGTCATTGAAATGGACGCCGCGTCCAACAACGGCGTGGATAACGTCCGTGACCTCAAGGAAGAAATCGTGTTTATGCCCGCGGAGTTGAAGTATCGCGTGTACATCATCGACGAGGTGCATATGATGAGTCCGAGCGCTTTCAACGCTCTGCTCAAAACGCTGGAGGAGCCGCCCTCTTACGTGCTGTTCATTTTGGCGACCACCGAGCTTTCCAAGCTGCCGTCCACCATTATTTCCCGCTGTCAGCGCTGTGATTTCCGC
>CAMEJM010000011.1 GCA_945920215.1 uncultured bacterium | reverse complement strand
AGGTGAAAATATCTCTGTTTGCGGAGCAAACAATCTCGTTTTGGCGCAGCCGAAATATCTCTTTCACCGCAGGTGAAAATATCTCTGCTTGCGACGGCAAGCAATCTCACTTCGGCGCAGCCGAATGATCTTCCGTATCTTCCGTTACTTCCTCCGGTTTCGCTTCTTTCGCGTCTTTCGGGTGCGGCTTTTGCGCCGTCTCGGTTGCGGCAGGCGCCGCGGCATATGCCGGGCGTTTTCTGGTCTTGCGCTCGGTCACCTTATCCGTGACGGTCTGAATCACCCAAGCCAAAGAGAATATCAGCATACACGGAACACACAGCGCCGTGACGACGACGGTGGCGAGCAGGGTCAGGACGATGCTCCTGCAATCCGCGGCGAACGCGCCGCGGTCGTCCCTGCACCGTATCACATAACACAAGAGAAACGCGCATTCACTGACCGTGAAAACAGCCAGTACGGCAAGCAGCGTGTTGCCCACCGCCGGAAAGCTGCCGCGCGTGAGCAATGCCGTTACCGCCAACGCGGCGGTCATGAAAAGAAAAATATACATGAGCAGCTTTCTGTGCCGCCGGAACATATTCATGTCCTGTCTGCCTCCTCACGGTTCCCCCCGGTTGCACCGGGCAGGCTCAATGTGACGAATCGTTTTTGAAATACTGATAAAAATAACAGGGAATCATACCGTTATAAAGTTTTCTCACCTTGTCGGCGCGCGCGCCGTACAGCCGTTCAAAGTCCGGGTGCGAGGTGATGACGTACACCTGCCACGGGGCAAGGGAACGGAAGTGCGCCCCCAACTCCCGGTACAGTCGCTCCGCCTCTGTGGGCGAGGAAAGGCGCTCCCCGTACGGCGGGTTGGTCACGATGGTGCCGCGCCGCCCCGGCGCGGAAATGCAGCGCGCGTCCGCCTCAAACACGCGGACCCACTTCTCCACCCCGGCGCGCATCACGTTCTCGCGGGTCAACGCCACACAGGCGGGGTCGACGTCCGAGGCGCGTATTTCAATTGCGGTATCCGCCGTCCCCTCGCGCGCCTCCTCTCTGGCGTCCCGCCACAGGCGGGCGGGAAACTGCGGAAAATGTTCCGCAGCGAAAGAGCGGTTGACCCCCGGCGCGATACGGTTTGCCAGCATGGCTGCCTCGATGGCGATGGTTCCGGAGCCGCACATCGGATCCCACAGCAGGACGTTTTCCCGCGGCCGGCTGTACGCGGCGAGCGCGGCGGCAAGCGTCTCACGGATGGGCGCCGCGTTTGCGGCGGGACGGTAGCCGCGCTTGTGCAGGGGCGTGCCGCTGGTATCTATCATCAGGGTGGCGTCGTCCTTGAACAGGAAAAACTCTATCTGATATTTTACGCCGCTCTCCTCAAAGCGCTCCAGTCCGTAATGTTCCGAAAGCCGCGCGACCACCGCGCGCTTGATAATGCTCTGGCAGGCGGGCAGCGAGGTCAGGGCGGAGCGGATGGAATGCCCCTTGACCGGGAACGCGTCCCGCCGCCCGATCCATGCCTCCCACGGCAGGGCTTTCGTGCCCTCGAACAACTCGTCAAAGGTATCCGCCCGGAAGTGCCCGAGGTTGATATACACCCGCTCGGCGTACCGCAGAAACACATTGGCAAGCGCCGCGGTCTGCTCGTCGCCGAGGAAAGTCACGCGCCCGTCCATGGTCTGCTCCCGGTCGTAGCCGAGATTGTCGATTTCCTCTCCGAGCAAATGCTCCAGCCCGAACAGACAGGTCGCGGTATAACGTATCTTCATGCAGTCCTCCGCCGCGCGGCGCCGCATGGCGCCCGCGCGCATCTTTTCACCCGGTATTCTAACAGAAAAAGCCCGCCGTGTCAATCGCGCGGGCGCGCGGGCGGTTGACTTTCGGAGCGGAAGCGGATATAATAACGGAAGTATGAAACGGACAGCCGTCCGGGAAAAGGAGGTAGGGTCATGGAAGTGATTTCGCTTGCGGACAGCGCGGGAATCCCCTTGCTTCCCCCTACCGTGACGGCGCTCGGACTGTTTGACGGCGTTCACCTCGGGCACCGCGCTTTGCTGACCGCCGCCGTGCGGGACGCGGGGGAGCTCGGCTGCGCGCCCGCCGCCCTGACCTTTGACGACGCCTCGGTTTCCCTCAAGCCCGGCGCCGAGCGCCTGACCCGTCTGGAGGACAGGCTCGCGCTGTTTGAAGCCTGCGGGATCGCCTATACCTTTGTCGCTTCCTTTGAAAACGTCCGCGAGGAAACTCCCGCGCGGTTTGTGAAAGACGTGCTGGTGGGTCTGTGCCGCACAAGGCGCGCCGTGTGCGGGGAAAACTTCCGCTTCGGCGCCGGGGCGGCAGGTACGCCGGCAGAACTGTGTCGCCTGATGGAGTCCTGCGGCGGAGACGCCCGCGTGGTCCCCTCCGTCAAAGCCCCCGACGGCACCCTGATCTCCTCCACCGCCGTCAGAGAAGCCCTCGCCGCGGGCGATATGGAACGGGCGGAGGCGCTTTTGGGGCACCCTTACACCTTGACCCTGCCGGTCGAGCACGGAAAAGCCTTGGGGCGCACCATCGGGCTGCCCACGATCAATCAATCCTTTCCCCCGCGCTTCGCCCTGCCGGCGTTCGGGGTATACATTTCCTCCTGTACGGTTGACGGGAAGACCCTGCCCTCCGTGACCAACGTCGGCGTCCGTCCGACGGTCGGCGGCGAGCGCGCGAACTGCGAGACCCATCTGCTGGATTACTCCGGCTGGCTGTACGGGCAAACCGTGGCGCTGACGTTGCGCCGCCGCCTGCGCGGGGAAATCAAGTTCGACTCTCTCGACGCGCTGCGCGCGCAAATTACGCAAGACATCTGCGAGGTAAAAAACTATTATGGCATCGACTGAATGGACCAAACTGACCGTGCACGGCAGCCACGACGATCTGGAACAGATCTGCGCCGTGATGAGTATGCTCGACAACGGGCTGATGATCGAGGATTACAGCGACCTTTCCCCGAACGGTATGTACGGGGATCTGATGGACGAGGCTCTTCTTCACGCCGACAAAACCAAAGTCGCGGTTTCCCTGTTCGTGCCGGCGGAGAAAAAACCGGCGGAATACGCCGCCTTCCTGCGGGAGCGCTTCGCCGCCCTGCAAATTCCCTATACGCTTTCCTCCGAGGGGCTCAAGGAAGAGGACTGGGCGGAATCGTGGAAGCAGTATTACAAGCCCATTCCCCTCGGGCGGGTGACGATAGTCCCCGCGTGGGAGCACTATACCGCCGCACCGGGAGAGATCATTGTACGCATGGACCCCGGCATGGCGTTCGGCACCGGCACCCATGAAACCACCCGCCTTGTGATGGAACTGCTGGAGGAAGAGATCCAAGGCGGAGAGCGCGTGCTGGACGTCGGCACCGGCTCCGGGATCCTCTCCATCTGCGCCTCCAAGCTGGGCGCAAAGGAATGCGCCGCCTATGACATCGACCCCGTGGCGGTCAAGGTCGCCAAAGAAAACGTCGCCGACAACGGCTGTACCAACGTCACCTGCGCCGTCTCCGACCTGCTGCGCGACGTGGATCTCGGCGGCGGGCGCTTCGACCTGTGCGTGGCGAATATCGTCGCGGACATCATCCTGCGCATGGCGCCCGACATCGCGCCGTGCCTGACCGAGCATGGGCGCCTGATCGTCTCCGGCATCATCGGCAGCCGCGCCGAGGAGGTGCGCCGCGGATTGACCGAAAACGGCTTTGAAATCCTGCGGGAAAAGACCGAAAACGACTGGGTGGCGATCCTGCTGAAAAAGAGGTAAGCCGCGCAGCGCCCCGACAAACGGCTTTGCTTTTCAGAGTCTTTGGGAAACCGACATTCCCGGAAAGAGAGGTTTTTGCGTATGCCGCGTTTTTTCGTGCCCTCCCCGCAGCTTGATCTGCAAAACGGGCTTGTGACCCTGCTGGGCGACGACGCCCACCACATCGCGCGTTCCCTGCGCATGGCGCAGGGCGACGAAATCACCGTGTGCGATATGCACGGCGCCGTTCACCGCTGCCGCCTGACCCGTATCCGCGACGACAGGGCGGAGGCGGAAATTCTGGAGAGCCGCCCCGGCGATACCGAGCCGCCCTCTTTTGTGACCCTCTATATGGCATACCCGAAATCGGACAAGCTCGAAACCGTCGTGCAGAAAGCGGTCGAACTGGGCGTGAGCCGGATCGTCCCCTTTGAAAGCGAGCGCTGTGTCAAACGCCCCGCCGCCGAAAAGCAGGACAGAATTGCCGAGCGCCTCGGGCGCATTGCCGCCGAAGCCGCCAAGCAGTGCGGCCGCTGTCGCCTGCCCGCGGTGGAAAAGCCCGTTTCCTTTTCTCAAATGCTGGAGGAGGCGGCGGGCGCCGCGCTCCCCCTGTTCTGTTACGAGGGGGACGGGACGGTTTCCCTGCGCGCCCTCCTGCGGGATCTCGCGGTGCCGGAAAGCATTTCGGTCGTGGTCGGCTCCGAGGGCGGGTTCTCCGGTAAGGAAGCGGACGAAGCGCGGGCGCGCGGGATGCGCATGGTCAATCTCGGCCCCCGTATTCTGCGCTGCGAAACGGCGCCCGCCTATGTTCTGAGCGCCCTTTCCTTCCGTTTTGAGCTTCCGGAATAATTCTTTTGTCGCCCCCGAAACCCCTGTTTTTAGCCGTTTTCATCAAAAAAACATCACTTTTTTAATTATTTTTTGAAACAGGCTATTGAAATGCGACAAAAAATAGGTTAAAATATGGTACGATGTCAACAAAATCACAAGTCGTACCGTGAAAGGAAAGCGCCATGTTCAACCGTATGTTTCAAAGCGTCATCCATCAGATGAAGGATGCAATCGGTCGAGTCATCGGAATCATCGATAAAAACGATATCGTGGTTGCCTGCAGCGACCTGCAACACATCGGCGAGGTGCGCCAGGGGATCCGCGAGGAGCTTTCTTTCAAGCCGGAGGGCACCGTGTCCGGCGGCTTTACATACCGCAGCGTTCCCTCCAACACCAAACCGGACCTGGTGGTCTTTGTGGAGGGCGCCGACAAGTGCGCCGAGCAGGCTGCCGCCATCCTCTCCATCTCCATCGGCAACATGAAGAACCTGTATGACCAGAAGTACGATAAAGGTTCCTTTATTAAAAACGTCATGCTGGACAACATTCTGCCGAGCGACATTTACGTCAAGTCCAAGGAGCTGCGCTTCAACACCGAGGAGCGGCGCGTGGTTCTGATCCTGAAGTTCCAGAGCAAGTCCGACCAGTTCCCCTACGAAGTGGTGCAGGGAATGTTCCCCGACCGCGCGCACGACTATGTCATCAACATCGGCGAGCAGGACGTGGTTGTGGTCAAGGAGCTTGCCGAGAACGCGACCGCCGAAAGCGTGGAGCAGCTTGCCGTCAACACCATCAAGACTCTGCAAACCGAGTCCTTTGCCAACGTCAGCGTGGGCATCTCCTCCATTGTCAACAACATCAAAGATCTTGCGCGCGCTTATAAGGAAGCGCGTATCGCGCTGGAGGTCGGCAAGGTGTTCGACACCGACCGCAACCCCGTCTCCTACGAAAATCTGGGAATCGGCAGACTGATTTATCAGCTGCCCACCACCCTGTGCGAGATCTTCCTGCAGGAGGTCTTCCGCAAAGGCTCGCTGGATTCTCTCGACCAGGAAACGCTGGATACCGTCAGAGCCTTTTTTGAAAACAATCTGAACGTCTCCGAAACCTCCCGGAAGCTGTTTGTCCACCGCAACACGCTGGTGTACCGTCTGGAAAAGATCCGCAAGCTGACCGGGCTGGACCTGCGCGAGTTTGACCACGCCGTCACCTTTAAGGTCGCGCTGATGGTCAAGAAGTATCTGACCAGCAAGCCCACGAAATTCTGATTCCGACAAATCCCGCAGCGCAAAAGTGCTATGATAACCCCCCGATGCCGCTTGACTGTGGCGTCGGGGCACTCTTGATATTTCCGCCTTTTCAGCGCATACAAGGAGCGTTTATGAAGCCTACGAAACAGCAACTTCTTATCTTCCTTGTCAGTTTGATTCTGGTGTGCGCCCTCTCCTGCGGCGTGACCGCGCTGTTGGTCCTCAAGCCGTGGCGGGACGCCCCCGCGGACAGCGGCACGCCGCAAGGCGGAGCCGACAACTCAGGCGCCGCCTCCACGGAGGAGCAAAAATCGCTCGACCAGTTGATCTCCATTATCCGGGAACTTTCGCTTTACGAGTTGGACGAAACCCTTGATTACAGCCAACTGCTCTGCGAAGCCATCGTCGCCTCGACCGGTGACCCGTACGCCGCGTATTTTACCGCCGAAGAGTACGCAGAATACACGGCAGGACTGAACGGCGAGTTCGTGGGGATCGGCGTCGCGGCAACCCGTTATCTGACGGAAGACGACAGCGAGGCGATCCGCCTCCTCTGCATATACCAAGGCTCGCCCGCCGAGCAGGCGGGGCTGAGACCGGGGGATCTGATCACTCATGTCGGCGATACCGCGGTGAGCGAAGTCGGCTATGAGGACGCGCTTTCCCTGATTGTCGGCGACAGCGGCACCGCCGTGACCCTTACCTATGTGCGGGACGGGGTGAACCACACGGTTGAGATTCCCCGCGCAAAATGCGTCAAGCAAACCGTCTTTTCCCGCATCGTTACCCCTGCCGGCGCCGACAAAACCGTGGGCTACGTCATGATCACCGCCTTCGACAGCGTGACCACCGGGCAGTTTATCTCCTGTGTGGAAGCGCTGGAGGAGCAGAATGTTGACGGCATGGTGTTCGACCTGCGCTACAACGGCGGCGGATACCTGCGCACCGTCTGCGAAATGCTGGCGTACCTGCTCCCCGACGGCGACATCTGCACGGTGGATTACCGCTCCGAGCGCGCGACGGATTACACCATCTCCTCCTCCGGCAATACGCTGAACTGGGGGAGCGGCGCGCAGTACACCACCGATTCCTTAAAGAACCCCCTGCCGGTGGCACATCGACTCTCGGTCCCCGTCTGCGTTCTGACCAACGGCTATACCGCCTCGGCGGCGGAGCTGTTCACCTCCGCCCTGCGGGATTACGGCGGGCGCGACGGCTTTGTCGACGTCACGCTGCTGGGAGAGAAAACCTACGGCAAGGGCTGTATGCAGACGACCTACCGCCTCTCCGACGGCAGTTACCTCAAACTCACCGTCGCGCTGTATAGTCCGCCGTGCGGCGTCAACTATAACGGAACGGGAATTAACCCCGATCAAACGGTCAAGGACAGCGCGGCGTATGAGGACCTGTATCTGAACCCCGGCGCAGGCGACCCGGTGCTGGCCGCGGCGCTCGCCGTATTTGCCACGGCACCCTGACGGAAACCGCCGCAGCCCGCCGTTGACGGGGCGCCGCGCGGCGCCCACGGCTCTCCCCGTAAGAGCCCCTCATTTGTTTTCTATTATCAATTCATATAGGAGATTCCATCATGGCTGAACTCAGAACTTATACCCAGGAGGGCTACCAGTCCCTGCTCAATGAGCTTGCCCATATGCAGGCGGAGCGTGAGAAAAACAAAAAGGAGATTTCCGAGGCGCGCAGTTACGGAGATCTGTCCGAAAACAGCGAATACGACGAGGCAAAATCCAACCAGGCAAAAATCGCCATGCGCATTGCCGAGCTGGAGGAACTTGTAAAGAACGCCGTGGTGCAGGACGACCAGGAGATCGACCACAGCAAGGTCAACGTCGGCTCCACCGTCGAGGGATACAACAAAACCAAGAACAAGGCGTTTACCTATCACATTGTCGGCTCCTATGAGGCTGACGCGCTCAACGGCTTCATCTCCGACGAGTCTCCGATCGGGCTTGCCCTGCTCGGGCACGGCGCGGGAGAAGAGGTCACCGTCGTCCTGCCGAACGGCAAGGAACAAATCATTGAAATCAAGAACGTGACCCGTTCTTAATCCATCTTCCCGGGGAAACAACATGGAACAGCAGAATACCAATACCACGAACGAGCTTGCCGTCCGCCGCGAAAAGCTGGCAGCGCTCCGTGCCGCGGGCAACGACCCGTTTGAAATCACCAAATACGACGTGACCGACAACGCCGCGTCGGTACTCGCCAACTTTGAAGAGTACAAGACGGACGCAGAAGCCGGCATCGTCGGCAAAACCGTCCGCATCGCGGGCAGAATGATGAGCCGCCGCGTCATGGGCAAGGCGTCCTTCGTCCACCTCATGGACGGCAGCGGGCAGATTCAGCTTTACGTGCGCCGCGACGACATCGGCGAGGACGCGTACGCCGCGTTCAAAAAACTGGATATCGGCGACATCATCGGCGTGGAGGGCTTTGTGTTCCGCACCAAGACGGGAGAGGTCTCGGTACACGCGACGTCTCTTGAACTGCTTGCAAAATCCCTGCTTCCCCTGCCGGAGAAGTATCACGGGCTGACCAACACCGATATGCGCTACCGCCAGCGGTATGTGGATCTGATCGTCAACCCCGAGGTCAAGGACACGTTTGTGAAGCGGTCGCAGATTCTGCGCGAGATCCGCGCCTATCTGGACGGATTGGGCTTCTTGGAGGTCGATACCCCTATCCTGACCCCGTTTGAAATCGGCGCGGCGGCGCGCCCGTTCAAAACCCACCACAACACCCTCGACATGGATATGTTCCTGCGCATTGAAACCGAGCTGTACCTCAAGCGCCTGATTGTCGGCGGTTTCGACCGCGTGTACGAGGTGGGCAGAATCTTCCGCAACGAGGGCATGGACCCCTCCCACAACCCGGAGTTCACCTCCATCGAGTTGTATCAGGCATACACCGACTACAAGGGCATGATGGACATCGTGATTGAAATGAACACCATGCTCGCCAAGAAGATCTGCGGCTCCGAAAAGATCACCTATCAGGGCACCGAGATCGATATGGGACACTGGGAAAAGCTGACCATGGTGGAGGCCGTCAGAAAGTACGCCGGCGTCGACTACGACAGCTGGGCGACCGACGAGGACGCCCGTGCCGTCGCCGCGCAGAAAGGCGTGGAGGTGCCGGAGAACGCCACGCGGGGCACCGTTCTGATCGAGTTCTTTGACGCTTTCGTCGAGGAAAACCTCATTCAACCCACCATCATTTACGATTACCCCGTGGAGAACAGCCCGCTGGCAAAGCGCAAGCCCTCCAACCCCGCGTTCACGGAGCGTTTTGAATACTTTATTTACGCACGCGAAATGGGCAACGCTTTCTCCGAGCTCAACGACCCGATTGATCAAAAGGAACGCTTCGAGCGGCAGGTTGCCGCGAAACGCGCCGAGGAGCCGGATACCACCGCGCGGGTGGACGACGACTACGTGACCGCTCTCGAATACGGTCTTGCCCCCACGGGCGGGCTTGGCTTCGGTGTGGACCGCCTTGTCATGCTGCTCACCGACAGCGCCTCGATCCGCGACGTACTGCTCTTCCCGACCATGAAGCCAAACGACTGAACGGAGAGAGTTCGGTTTCGGCTATTTCGGCTTTCCGACTTTGCCCCGCCGCGCGGGGCAAATCACAAAAAAGCGCGGCTCTGCCGCGCTTTTTGAATCACGCCGCTTCCCCCGTTGCCGGCTTTCCCCGAAAACGGGCGGAACGAAAGGAGTGCCATGAACGAACAACAACAAACGCCGCAGGACCCCCGCTTCCACGCAAGCAACCTTGCGGAGCAGGGTCAAGCGCCGGCAGAAGGAGAGCCGCGCGAGACCTCCGCGGAGGGCGGCGCCTCCTCCAAGGCTGCCGCAACAAACAAGGTCACCCTGTTCGGCGGTTCCCGTTTCGGGCGGTGGTTCGACAACTTCTGGTACCACTACAAAGTGCAGACTCTGATTGCCCTGTTTCTTCTGATTGCCATCACCGTCTGCGTCGTACAGTGCGCCGCCAGACCGAAAAAGCCCGACGTTTCCATTTGCTACGCGGGCTATGCCGACCTGCGCCCCACCACCTCCAACACCGCCGCGGCGGATATGGAGGCAGCGCTGACCGAGTTGGTGCAAACTGCGCTTGACAAAGACAGCGCGCGCGCCGAGGTGGTTCATTATCTGATTCGTCCCGACGCCACCGACGCCGCGGCGAAGAGCCTGACGCAGACCAACCTGTCCAACCTCCGGACAGAACTGGACGTTGCCAACTCCTATATTTTTCTCATGGACGAAGCCCTGTACCGCGACTATACCGTCACCGAAAAGGGCGCGCACTACATGGCGGAGGTACAAGCCTATCTGCCCGAGGACAGCGCCGGGCTTGAAATCACGGCGGACGGACGGGGGGTTTACCTGCGCTCCACCTCACTTTCCCTCCTGCCCGGCTTCTCGGAGCTGCCGCAGGACACGGTGCTTTGCCTGCGCATCGGTTTTTCCGTTTCGGGGACAAGCAGCAAGACCTACCCCCGTGCGGAAGCCCTGTTCCGCCTGCTGCTCACCCCGCGGCAGTGACCGCGGGAGCCCCCTCCCGGAGGGAGCCTTTGGAAAGTGTCCGGACTAAATACATCAAACAAATAAATGAAGATGTTTTCTCCGCTTTTTCTTAGCCTCTCTCTGAGAGAACGGAATGTGCAACTCTCTCTTAGCCTCCACCCCCGAGGGAGGTGGCACGCGACAGCGTGACGGAAGGAGTTTCAAAGAAAAGCAAATGATTTCTGCTCTGTCTGTTTCCCTCTGAAAAGCTCCGTCCCAAAATAACTGTTTGCGCCGGCAAACAATTTCGCTTTGCAAAGCAAAATATCTCTTTCACCGCAGGTGAAAATATCACTGCTTGCGACAGCAAGCAATATCACTTACCGCCACTCCTCCACCCGCCTCCGCGGGAGCCCCCTCCCGGAGGGAGCCAAGGGGAGTCTCCCTCGCGCGCGGGAATACGCGCCTCTTTCATCACAAAAATGGGCTGCACAAAGCGTTACGCACTGTGCAACCCATTCTTTTTTAGTCTGTTTTTTGTTCCGCGATGATGGGATTATTTGCCGATCAAGGTCAGATACTGGTCATAGGTGTAGCCGTAGAACACATCGTAAACCTTATCGTCGCTGTAATTGTTCCAACCGGCAGCCCAGCTTGTGGGGATTTCCTCGGCGGTTTCATAGCCGCAGACAACCATGAGGTTCGCGGAGCAATCGCGCAAGACGTCCGTGCCGACCTTCGCATCCCCGACAAGGTTCGCCGGCATATAAATCGAGGTCAAAGCGGTGCAGCCTGTCATCGCATAGTCGCCGATTGCAGACACGCCGTCGCTGAACCGGATGCCGGTAATATCGTCGCGGCCGTAGAATGCATACTTGTAGACCTCATAGGCTTCGCCCTTGAATCTGCTCGGCAGTTCCAGGTCTGTCTTTTCTCCCACATACCCGATCAGATACTTCTTGCTGATCTTGTCGTTGAAGAATACAAAGCCGTCGGAGTCGGTGCTGACATAGGACGATGCAGCAGAGGTCGTGATATTGAGGACATTCTGGAGCCACGGGGTCTGATTGACCGACGTAGGCTTCGTCAGCTTGACATAGGACGACAGATTGATGATTTCCACCATTTTGGGGCAATCCGAGCACCACTCGTTGCCGAGAGAGGTCAGGTTTTTGGGGAGCGTGATGCTCATCAGGCTGTAACAATCGTCAAATGCGTACGCCCCGATGGTTTGCAGGCGGGAAGATTCGGGCGAGGTACCGAACGAAACGGAAGAGAGTTTTTTGCAGCCGCGGAATGCGCTCGCGCCAACCGTCGTGACGGTATCGGGCAACTCTACCGCGCGCAACTCAGCACATCCCTTGAACGCAGCGGTTCCGATGGTCTTGACGCCTTTGGCAAGAGTCAAAGAGGTCAAGGGGGTTCCGCTGAAAGCTTCTTCGCCGATGGCGGTTACGGTCCCCGGGACGGAAACTTTCTGCAAAGCGGAATTTTTGAAAGCGCTGCCGGCGATTGACGTCACGCCGCTCGGAATCGTCACGTCCGTGACCTTGCTCTGATAGAACGCATAACGGAAGATGCCGTAGCTTGCACCGTTGAGGGTGGCGGGCAACGTCAGGACGGTATCGCTGCCGGTATATGCCGCCAGATAGGTCTGATCGCCCAATACCAGATACACATAGGAGCCGTCAGTACCTGCCACGGAAGCGCCGGTGTGTACGGTCACCGCACGGTTGGTAATCAAGCCGGGACCCGCGTTGTCCGTGGACAGTGCAAGCGAGGATTTGTCGATGACCTCCACCAGACTTGCACAGTTATCAAACGCGCGCTCACCGATGTCGGCAACCGAAGTGCCGACGGTCAGACTGTACAGCCGCTTGCACCCGCAGAAAGCTTCCTCACCGATGGCGGTCAGGTTATCGGGCAGTACCAGCGTGCGCAGTCCGTCGCAACGGTAGAACGCATACTTGTCAATTTCAAGCAAGGAGGCGGGCAGGTTCAGCGAATCCAGCCCGGAGCAGCCTGCAAACGTACCTTCTCCGATCTTTACGGTACCGGGTGCAAACACCACGTTGGAAAGAGACTTGCAACCGGAGAAGAGATATGCCGGCAGTTCGGTCACGCCGCCGCCGAGAGTGACGGAGGTCACACCGCTCTTTTCAAACACATACTCGCCGAGATCCGTCACAGAAGCGGGAATTGTGATTCTGCCCAGATTGGTACAGCCGGAGAACGCGTACGATGCAATAGACGCCAGCGTCTGATTCATTGTCACGGTTTGCAGCTTCGTGCAATCCTTAAACGCGTTCTCGCCGATGGAAGCGGCTCCACTCTGCGCCATGTTTACAGTCGTCAGCGCACTGCAATTTGCAAATGCGTTGTTGCCGATATCGGTAACGCCGGCGCTGACCGTAATGCTTTCGACAAACAGGTTGCCGTCAAACGCATGGTCGTACACTTCGTAGTTTGCGTTGTTGTATTTCGCGGGCAATACCAGGTTTTTGGCGCTGCCCATGTAACCGACAAGGTAGTTATCGGAGCCGTTTGTGAAGAACAGGAAGTTGTTCGCGTCCTGCTTCAGGCGGCTTGCACCCGATCCGATAGGGAAAGAGGTGTATGCGGCAACAAAGCCGTAGGAGCTGTTGCCGGGCTTCAAATTGGGCTTCAGGGAAGGCTTGTTGCACACAACGTCCACAAGCTTCTGACAGCCGCGGAAAATGTTATCCTTGGTCAGCACCGTTTCCTGACCGATGATAACACCGGTGAGAGCGGTGCAACCGTTGAACGCGCTTATCCCCACGTCCTCCACGGTCGAGAGATCCACCGTCACAAGACTGCGGCAGCCGGCAAACGCATAGTTGCCGATGGCGGTGACGCTATCCAGCGCCGCCAAATCGAACGTTCTCAGACCGATACAGTTTCTGAACGCGGCTTCCCCGATTTTGTTGATCTGGCTGCCCGTGCTGATCTCTGTCAGAGAGGAGCAGTTCTCAAATGCTCTCGCGCCGATTTCGGTCACGGGATCGGGCAGGGTGATGGTCTTCAGTCCCGTGCAGTTGCTGAACAGCCCCGCCGGTACGATTTTCATATCAGCGCCCAGAGTCACGTTGGTCAGTTTGGAAGCGTCCCGGAACAGATTCTCGGGGCAGTTTTTGCAGTTCGAGGCGTTGAATGTCAGGTCGGTCAGGTTCCAGCAGCCGGCAAATACGTCTTCGCCGATGGTGTTGACCTTGGCTCCGACCGTCACGGTTGCGAGGTTTTCGCATTTTGCAAACGCGCTTTGACCGATACTGGTCACCTGCGCGCCCATCGTAATGCTCTCTACCGCGGTGTTCGCATAGAACGCATAGGGACCGACGGCGGTCGTTTCATCGGGAATGGCGACCGCGGTCGCATTGCCGTTATAGCCCACGAGACGGGAGCCCCAGAAAATGAAGCCGTCGGCTGTCTTGTTCAGCTTTGATGCGACGTTATGTACTTCCAGAGCGTTCTTTGCCACCCCGCCGAAGCCGGCACTGCCGACCACCACATTGGTCAGAGGCGTGATCACCTCGCAGATTCTTTCGCAACCGCTGAACGCGTCGGCGGAGACATTACTGTTTTGCAAAGTGTCCGGAATCTTCACGCTCAGAAGAGAAACGCAGTTGGCGAATGCCGCTTCGCCCACGGAGGTCACGCCGTTCATCTCCAACTCGTACAAACGGTAGCAGCCGCCGAAAGCGTTGGCTTTGACAGTGGTAACGGACGCGGGCAGAATCACGCGGCGCAGATTCGTACAGTTGCGGAACGCGCTTTCGCCGATTTGCTGCACCCCGTTGCCGAACTGAACCCAAATCAACTTCTTCATGCCGCTGAACGCTTCGGTGCTGATGGACGTGATACCGTCGCTCAGTTCAAGGCAGGTGATTTGGTCGGTATACGCTTTCCATGCCGGCTCCTGAGAATACTGCGCATAGTCAAACATCTTGCCGTTGGTAGGCGTGCCTGCCAGGCGCAGCAGACCGTCGGAATAAACCGTCCATGTCAGTCCGTCGTCACAGACGCCCGTGGCGACCGTACTGCCGTCTCCCGCCGTATTGGCAGTCGGACTGCCGTCGGGCAACTGCTGCTCCGGGCTACAGGCGGCAAACGCCAAAAGGGCGCAGACCAGCAGCGCCGCGCAGAACGCGGCAAGGAGCGTTTTTCTGAGTGTTGATTTCATAATTTCCTCCCTATCGGTCACCGCCGCGCCGGCGCGGCGGACAAAATACAAAGTACTTTCATAAATACTTTCAGTAGTTATCAAATTATATACTATCAAACACAGCATTTTCAAGTGCCGCCCGGCAATTTCGGTCAACTACACATAAACCGCCGGCTTCTTTTGTGCGCTTTGTCCTGTCCTGTGCTGCCGCTCGCCCCCGGCTCCCGAAAAGCGACTTCTTTCGCGCGGCGGGGCGCGCCCGTTTTGCAACTTTTCACTGCCCGCCGCATATGTTGGTAACGGGTCATACCCCAAATCCTATTTTGTGGGGGTTCACATGAAAATCGTTGTGGTACATTCTCCGCGTCTGCTGCGGCCGCTCCTGAAAAGATTATTCGGCTTCCGCCGCTGACTTTCAGAAAACAAAAGCCGGCGGCGCTCCGTCGGCTTTTGCAAGTAAATCGCTTTAATCTGCATAGTTTTTTTCGGAATAGGAATCCCGCCGCAGCGGAGGGATTTTGTTTTTTGCTCTTTTATCGCTCGCCGCCCTGTTGCGGCGTATGCGGGGCGCCCCCGGGTTTTATCGGCTCCGCCCTGTCGGAAAACATCGAACTTCGCCCGGCATGATTCCAAAGAGGATCCGCCCGCGCAAAGTCACTGCCCCAGGTAAATGAGCAGCACGCCGATGTCCGCGGGGTTGACGCCGCTGATGCGGCTTGCCTGCCCGATGCTGAGGGGGCGGATGGCGGCGAGCTTCTGCGCCGCCTCGATGCGCAGACCCCGCACGGCGGCGTAATCGATGTCCGGCGGAATGCGGCGATTTTCCAGTTTTTCCTGCCGCTCCACCTCCGCCAGCTCCCGGCGGATATATCCCTCGTATTTGATCCCGATCTGCGCCGTCAGCGTCACCGCCGCCGGCAGGTGCGGGCGTGCGGGGTCAAGAGGCGCCAGCGCCTCATACGTCAACTCCGGGCGGCGGAGCAGCTCCGCCAGCTTCACCGCACAGCGGATGGGAGCCGTGCCGAGAGAGACAAGGTATGCGTTGTTTTCCTCGGTTGCGGGAACCGTGGTTTTTTCGATGCGCTTGGCTTCATCGGCGATCGCCTGCCGCTTGGCGCAGAAGCGCGCGTAGCGCTCCTCTCCGATCAGTCCCACGCGGTGCCCGACGTCGGTCAGGCGCAGGTCTGCGTTATCCTGCCGCAGGAGCAGACGGTATTCGCAGCGCGAGGTCATCATGCGGTAGGGCTCGTTCGTGCCCTTGGTCACGAGGTCGTCGATCAGCGTGCCGATATAGGAGGAGGAACGGCTTAAAATCATCGGCTCCGCCCCGTCAAGTGAAAGCGCGGCGTTAATGCCCGCGACAATGCCCTGCGCCGCCGCCTCCTCATAGCCCGAGGTGCCGTTGAACTGCCCCGCGCCGTAGAGCCCCTCGATCTCCTTGAACTCCAAGGTGGGCAAAAGCTGCGTGGGGTCGATACAGTCATACTCGATGGCGTAGGCATACCGCATGACCTCTGCCTCCGAGAAGCCGTGAAGCGAATGAAGCATCTTCTCCTGCACATCCACCGGCATGGAGGTGGAAAAGCCCTGAACGTACATTTCCTCAGTGTCGGAGCCGCACGGCTCGATGAAAAGTTGGTGGCGGTCCTTATCCGCGAAGCGGACAAGCTTATCCTCGATGGAGGGGCAATACCGCGGTCCCGTGCCGTGGATTTTCCCGGAATACATCGCGCTGCGGTGAATGTTCTCGCGGATGACGCAGTGCGTTTCCTCATTGGTATACACGATATGGCAGGGCACCTGCGGAATCCCGGCAAACGCCTCCGGGTCTGTCAGAGCCGAAAACGGAACGGCGGGGACGTCCCCCGGCTGTACCTCCAGCTCCGAGAAATCGATGGAACGGCGGTTGACCCGCGCGGGGGTACCCGTCTTAAAGCGGCGCACGGATACTCCCGCCGCCGTCAGCGCGTCCGTCAGCCCCTTGCCGGGCAGCATTCCGTCCGGCCCGCTCTCGTAGGTAACGTCCCCCACGAAGACCGCGGCGTTGGAATACGTCCCCGCGCAGAGAATGACTTTTTCGGCATACCAGGTATCGCCAAGGTGGGTTTTCACCCCGCGGATTTTTCTGCGCCCTCCGGTTTCGTCAAAGAGCAGGTCGGTGACCATACATTGCATCAGGCGCAGGTGCGGGGTCTTCTCCAGCGTGTGCTTCATATAGCGCTTGTATGCCGCCCTATCCGCCTGGATCCGGCGGGATTGCACCGCCGCGCCGCGCCCCGCGTTCAGGGTGCGTGACTGGAGCGTCACAAGATCCGCCGCGCGCCCCATCTCGCCGCCGAGGGCGTCCACTTCATATACCAGATGCCCCTTGCCCGTCCCCCCGATGGAGGGATTGCAGGGCATATTTCCCACCGCGTCCAGCTGAATGGTGAACAGAACCGTGTCGTGACCCGTGCGCGCGCATGCCAGCGCCGCCTCGATCCCCGCGTGTCCCGCACCCACCACGATCACCTGCGCGTGCTTCTCCGTCTGCTGCATGATTGTCTCCTTTTTTTAACGGGTATCAGTATAGCACAGTTTCCCCTGTTTTGCAAGGCTGGCGCAATGCCGCTCCGCCGCAGCGGCAACAGCCGGAACAGCTTTCCGCAAAAAAGATGTTGACAGGTCAACATCTGTATGCTATAATCTCATCGGTGTTGACACGTCAACATTGAATCTGCCGCGCACCGCGAAGTCGGCGCGCGATGAGAAAGGAAACCGCTTGAAAGCCGAACGATTTGAACAGTTTACCTTAGGCATCGACTTGCTGCAAAAGAGCGTCAAGCAACTGAAATCGTATTACGCTCCGCATTTCGGGGTCAAAGGGGTGCATACCTTCTGGGTATACCTGTTGCTCTCCAATCCCGAGGGCATGACCGCCGCCGAGCTGGCGGCAAGAAGCATGATCGACCGCTCCCTTGTTTCGCGGGAAATCGAAGAGCTGGAAAAAAACGGCTTCGTGAGCGCGGAGGGCGGAGGACGGCGGGGCTATAACCGCCGCATTACCCTGACCGAAAAAGGCAGGGATGCCGCGCAGAAAATCGCCGCCGTGGCAAACCGGGTACAGGAGAACGCAGACCGCGGTATTGCGCCCGATGAGCTGGAAATCTTTTACCGCACCATGGAAAAGCTCTGTGAAAACTTCACCGCCATATCCGCCATGCTGGCGGGAAACGAAGAAACGCAACGCGCTTTTTACGCAGATACAACTATCAAGGAGACGAAAAATGAACAACAGAAAGCATAACTATCCTTATTATAACGATTATCCCGAATATCCGAACTTCCGCGATTTTGTCGAGGACATCGGAGAAAAATACGCGGACAGAACAGCTATCTCCCGCCGTCTTTGCCCCTCGGATGAGAACGCCGAAAGAATCACGTTCCGCAAATTCCGCGAGGATGTGCGCGCTCTTTCCACAGAGCTGCTTGCCCGCGGCCTCGCAGGAAAGCACTGCGCCCTGATTTCCGGGCTGTCTTATGAATGGGTCTGCACCTATATCGCCACCCTCGCCGCCGGAATCGTTCTGGTGCCGCTCGACAAGGAGTGGACGGCGGAGGATCTGGCGGACACCGTCGGCAAAGCCGAATGCTCCTATCTGATCTGCGACCCCGCCATCGCGGAAAAGGCGGCTCTGATCTGTGAAAGCAACCGTCTCCCCGCTCCCGTTTATACCGCTGCGCACGGAGACGCCGAAACCGTACAGACCCTCATCGCCTCCGGCGCCGAGAAACGCGCGGCGGGAGATACCTCCTATGAAGCCGCGGTCATTGACCCGGCGGCACTCGCGCTGTTGGTGTTCACCTCCGGCACAACCGGGCAGGGCAAGGGCGTCATGCTCTCGCAGAAAGCGCTGCTCTCCAACATTGCAGAGGGTCTGAAGCTGGTTCGCGTTTATAAGAAGTCCATCGGGGTTCTGCCCCCGCACCACACCTTCGGCTCCACCATCGGGATTCTTGCGCACCTGATGATCGGCTCCGAGCTGTATCTGTCCTGCGGGCTGAAATACGTGCCGCGGGAGCTGAAGCAGGAAAAGCCGGATTACCTGATTCTCGTCCCGCTGTTTCTGGAAACCTTCTACCGCCGGATCATGGCGACGGTCAGGGAGCAGGGCAAAGAGAAGCTGCTGAAGTGCATGATGAAGCTCTCCAACGGTCTGCGCAAAATCGGAATCGACCTGCGCCGCAAGCTGTTCGGCAGCGTTCTCAGCGCGTTCGGCGGCAACCTGCGGATCGTCATCTGCGGCGGCGCCCCGCTCAGCCGTGAGATCATCGACACCTTTGACGCCCTCGGTATCACCGTGCTCAACGGCTACGGCATCACCGAATGCGCGCCTCTGATCTCGGTCAACCGCAACGAATGGCGCACCGCCGGCAGCGTCGGCGCGCCCCTGGTGGTGGACAAGGTGTATATCGACGCCCCCAACGAGGACGGCGAGGGAGAAATCTGCGTCAAGGGACCGAACGTCATGCTCGGTTACTGGAAGAACGAGGAAGCCACCCGCGAAGCCATCGACGATAGCGGATACTTCCACACCGGCGACTACGGGAAGCTGGGTGCCGAAGGACAGATTTTCATCACAGGCAGAAAGAAAAACCTGATCATCCTCTCCAACGGCAAGAACGTCTACCCGGAGGAGATCGAGAGCGCCCTGTCCGATATTCCGGGCATTGCGGACATCGTGGTCTATGAGGGCGAGAGCCGTCGCGGTATCGCGTACAACACCATCGTCGCGGAGATCTATCCCGATAAGGACTACTGCGCAAAGAACGGCATTGAGGACGTGGACGCCTACCTGCGCCCCTACATCGAGGACTACAACCGCACCGCGGTGCCGTACAAGAAGATCGGTCTTGTCCGCGTGCGCGCCGAGGAGTTCCCCAAGAACACCCTGCGCAAGATCACCCGTTTCAAACTCGACCGTACCATCGACTGACCCTGTGCGCGCAAGGCGCATACTTGAAAACAAAGAAAAAGGCTCCGCTCAACGGGATTCCGTTGCTTTTGCGGAGTCTTTTTTCGGCGTTCTGCCGACGGGTTCGGTTACTTGCCGAACAAGTCGCGGATCTTCTTGCGGAAAGAGGAACGTTTGGAATCGTTCTTTTCCCCGCAGGAGGCGGAGAAGTCGGAAAGCAGCTTCTTCTGCGCCTGCGTGAGGTTGCGCGGGACCTCCACCGTCACCGTGAAGTTCAGGTTGCCGCGGCGCTTGGTGTTGACGTCGGCGATCCCCTCGCCGCGCATGGTGAAGGCAGTGCCGCTCTGAGTCCCCTCGGGAATGGTGTATTTCTTCGTCTTGCCGTCCAGGGTGGGCACGTCGATGTCGGCACCCAATGCCGCCTCGGCAAAGGAAATCGGGATCTCGCAATAGACGTTATTGCCGTCGCGCTCGAAAATCGGGTGGGGTCTGACGCCTACCTGAATGATCAGGTCGCCCGGCTGTCCGCCGTTCCTGCCCGCGGAGCCCTGCCCGCGCAGCGCGATGCGCTGTCCGTCGTCAATGCCGGCGGGAATGGTGACCGAGAGCTTCTTGGTAATGCGGATATACCCCTTGCCGTTGCAGTTCTTACACGGGGTCTTGACGATCTTGCCCGTGCCGCGGCAGTTCTGACAGGACTGCTGGGTCTGCATGACGCCCATGATGGTGCGCTGCTGTACCGTGATCCGTCCGGTGCCGTGGCAGCTCGGACAGGTCTCGGCGCTTGTGCCGGGCGCCGCGCCCGTGCTTTTACAGTCGGGGCAAGCCTCCACGCGGTTGAAAGAGACGTCCTTTTTACAGCCGAAGACCGCTTCCTCAAACGTCAGCATGACGCGCACGCCCACGTCGTCGCCCGGGATAGGACCGTTCGGACGTGCGGAGCCTCCGCCGCCGAAGAACGAGGAGAAGATATCTCCGAAATCGAACCCGCCGAAGTCGAAGCCCGCGCCGCCTCCGCCTGCACCGGGATCGAACGCGGCATGACCGAACTGGTCATACTTGCGGCGCTTTTCCGGGTCGGACAGAACGGCATACGCTTCATTGATTTCCTTGAACTTCTGCTCGGCTTCCTTATCCCCCGGGTTCATATCCGGGTGATACTTCTTCGCCAGAGTGCGGTACGCCTTTTTCAGCGTGGCGTCGTCCGCGCTTCGCTCAACGCCGAGTACCTCATAATAATCGCGTTTTGTGTCTGCCATGTGTGTTCTCCTTGAGGGTGCCGACGCGCGGCGCCCCTGTTGTCAAAGCGGCAGGAGGAGCGCGAAGCCCCTCCCGCTGTTGTGCGCGACCGAATTATTTATCGGTCTTGTCTTCAAAGTCGGTGTAAACCGTGCCGTCGCCGTTCGTATTCTGTGCGCCCGCGTTCGGGTCGAAGCCTTGCGCTCCGGCAGCGCCTTGTGCCTGCGCGGTCTCTGCATAGAGTTTCTCGGCAAGCGGATAGAACGCCTTTTCCAGCGCTTCGGTGTCTGCCTTGATGGCGTCCACGTCGCTGCCCTTGACGGTTTCCTTGAGGCGGTTCAGCGCGTCGTTGACGCCCGCCTTGTCGGCGTCGGAGAATTTATCGCCCGCATCCTGCATGGATTTTTCAATCTGGAAGATCAGGCTTTCGGCGTGGTTCTTCGCCTCGACGGCTTCCTTGGCGCGCTTATCTTCTTCGGCGTGCTTCTCGGCTTCCTTGACTGCCTTATCGATGTCCTCCTGGCTCATGTTGCTGGAGGAGGTGATGGTGATGTGCTGTTCCTTGCCGGTGCCCTTATCGGTCGCGGTCACGTTGACGATACCGTTTGCGTCGATATCAAAGGTGACTTCGATCTGCGGCACGCCGCGGGGAGCGGGCGCAATGCCGTCCAAAGAGAATCTGCCCAGCGTGGTGTTGCCTGCCGCCATATCGCGTTCGCCCTGCAACACGTGGATCTCCACAGAGGTCTGCCCGTCTGCGGCGGTGGAGTAGATCTGGCTCTTCTTCACCGGAATGGTGGTGTTGCGGTCAATGATCCTGTTGAACACGCCGCCGAGGGTTTCAATGCCCAGAGACAGAGGCGTGACGTCCAACAGCAGCAGGTCCTTGACCTCGCCGCCCAGCACGCCGCCCTGAATTGCGGCGCCGATGGCAACGCATTCATCGGGGTTGATGCCCTTGAAGGGATCCTTGCCGATCAGGCGCTTTACGGCTTCCTGCACGGCGGGGATACGGGACGAACCGCCGACCATCAGAACCTTGGCGATGTCCTTGATGGAAACGCCCGCGTCGGACAGTGCCTGCTTGGTCGGACCCATGGTTGCTTCCACGAGGTCGCGGGTGAGTTCATCGAATTTCGCGCGGGTCAGCGTGGCTTCGAGGTGCTTCGGTCCGGTTGCGTCCGCCGTGATGAACGGCAGGGAAATCTGAGAGGACATGGTGCCGGACAGTTCGATCTTGGCTTTCTCGGCAGCCTCTTTCAGGCGCTGCAGCGCCATTTTATCCTTGCGCAGGTCGATGCCGCCGTTTTCGGAGGCAAAGGTGTCTGCCAGCCAGTCGATGATCCTCTGGTCGAAGTCGTCGCCGCCGAGGTGGTTGTTGCCCGCGGTGGCAAGCACTTCGAACACGCCGTCGGAGATCTCCAACAGAGATACGTCGAACGTACCGCCGCCAAGGTCAAAGACCATGACCTTCTGTGCGTCCTCTTTATCCATGCCGTATGCCAGCGCGGCAGCCGTCGGCTCGTTGATGATACGCAGCACCTCCAGCCCGGCTATCTTGCCGGCGTCCTTGGTTGCCTGGCGCTGTGCGTCTGTGAAGTAAGCAGGGACGGTGATGACCGCCTGGGTCACGGGGCAGCCGAGGTATGCTTCCGCGTCGCTCTTGAGCTTCTGCAGAATCATAGCGGAAATCTCCTGAGGAGAATACTGCTTGCCGCCCATGGTCACTTTCTTGTCGGTACCCATGGAACGCTTGATCGACACGATGGTGTTTTCGGGGTTGGAGACAGCCTGGCGCTTTGCCACCTGTCCGACCAGTCTCTCGCCGGTCTTGGACACAGCCACAACGGAAGGTGTGGTGCGCGCCCCTTCGGGGTTCGGAATCACGATAGGCTCGCCGCCCTCATACACGGCGACGCAAGAGTTGGTAGTACCCAAATCGATACCAATGATTTTTCCCATAATCAAAATCCTCCTGAAACAGACGTTTCAATGTATAATTAATTATTATCTTTTGATAATCAAATGAATTTTTCGGTCAGTTCGCTACCTTGACCATGGCGAACCGCACCACCTTGTCTCCGATGCGGTAGCCGCGCTGGAACACCTCCGCTATCTTGTTCTCGCCGAGGCTCTCGTCCTCCACGTGCATGACAGCGTTGTGGATCGCGGGGTCGAAATCCTCCCCCGCCGCGCCGAAGGCTTCGACACCCAGCTTTTTGAGCATATCGCTCATCGCCCCCAGGGTCATCTCAAGCCCCCGGCGAATGGTGTCGGCGTCGCCCTCTGCCGCCTGCGCTCTTTCCAGATTATCCGCGATCGGCAGCAGCTCCTTGATGGTGTCGGATACGGCGTTTGCCCACACGCCCTCGCGCTCCTTGGCGCTGCGGCGGCGGAAGTTGTCGTATTCGGCAAGCATTCTCAGATATTTGTCGTTGGCGTCCGCAAGCTGGGCTTTCAGGCTTTCGATTTCCTGCTTCTGCCCGCTTTCGTGACGTTCCTTTTTCACCTTGTCATCTTGCGGCTTCTCCGCCTCGGAATCTCCGGCAGGCGGCGTATTTTCCGGCTCCGCCTTGTTCTCGGCGGCAGCCGTGTCGGTCAGTTCTTCTTTGTTTTCCCGTTCGTCCATAATGCCCTCCTCAGTTATCACCGGAATGCTCCGTGCCGGACAGCAAATGGTCGATACCGAGCACAAGATTGTCGATGATGGAAATGACCTTGCCGTAATCCATGCGGCGGGGTCCTATGACGCCGATGGCGCCGAGTACGCGGTCGCCGGAACGGATGGTGCGGTAAACAAGCGCCGAATTGTCAAGCCCGTTGACCGCGCTCTCGTGTCCGATCAGCACGCGGATGTCGTCGTTTTGATCCTCCCGTGAGATGACCTCCAGCAAATCGTCTTTTTGCTCAAAGAGGTTCATCAGGGAGCGGATTTCCTGCATATCGGAATAGTCCGGAATGCCGAGCAACCGATTGACACCCTCCACGCGGAGATCCCCCGCGTTGCATTCGTGCATGGTTTCATACACGATCTTGACCAGCGGATTGACCACGGAAGCCGCGGCGCCCATGGCGTTCTCGATTTCCAGAATGATAGGCAGCGTGATCTGCTCGCTGGTCCTGCCGGACAGGTGCAGGTTGAGTTGCTCCACCAGCGCGTCCAGCTCCTCCGGCAGAAGCGGATAAGAGGTGCGGATACGCTTGGTCTTGACCGCCCCGCCGCGGAACAGCATCATCAGAACGAACGTGCGGCTGTCGATGTACATTTTGTCGAAGCGCTCCACCGTCACCCCGCTCGCCCGCGGCTTTGCCGCAATGGACGGATAATTGGTGAACGACGACGCCAGCCGCGACGCCTCGGTCAGAATCTGATCCAGCTCCGACAGCTTCCGGTTCAGATTGTCGCCTATCTGTCGGATTTCGTTCTGCGTCATGCTGTAACGCTCCAGAAGCGAGTTGACGTAAAAGCGATAGCCCGCTTCGCTCGGGATTCTGCCCGCCGAGGTGTGCGGCTGTTCAAGATATCCCATCTCCTCCAGCTCCGCCATCTCGTTGCGAATGGTGGCAGGGGAACACGCAAGCTGTTCTTTGAGCGCCAGATACTTGCTTCCGACAGGCTCGCCGTAGGCGATGTGCGCCTCAACGACTGCTTTCAGAATCCGCTTTTTGCGCTCACTGATTTCTCTGTTTGCCATACCATCGCCTCCGTTTCCTTGATTATTAGCACTCTTTGACATTGAGTGCTAACTCATGCTACTAATATAGCGCTATCATGGCAGATTGTCAAGGATTTTACCCTTGAAATATATGAACAAATTGTAAATTGTTGATGAGAGTGCTAATTCCGTTCTTCCTACGCATTATTTTGTGCCGTAAGCGGGTTTTTTATTGCCCTCGGCACCGTTTTGCTCCCCGCCGAGCCTGTTTATTACCCGTCCGGCGGGCATCAAAATCCAACTCACGACAAAAGGGATTCCGCTTCGCGGAGAGAAAAGTTCGCCCGGTTGGGCGAAGCGATAGGCGCTGCGCGCGAGATATTTCGCTTGCGCGAAGAGATATTTGCCTGACGGCAAGAGATATTCCGCTTCGCGGAGATAAGAAAAAGTTGATTTTCAATCACGACCTTAACTGTTTGCGCCGGCAAACAATCTCGCTTCGGCTGAAAGCCAAAATATCTCTTTCACCGCAAGTGAAAATATCTCTGTTTGCGACAGCAAACAATATCGCTTCGGCGAAAGCCGAAATCTCGCTTTGCGAAGCAAAATAACATGCGCATTTGGGTCTGCGCTTCCTATTCGATTCTGACGGGAATAGGGAGTGCAGAGCAAAATGCGCATGAAATGAAGAAAAGCGGCAGGAGCCGCTTTTCAACCTTATAAATATGCTTCGACAGAACGCTGAAGTTATCTTCAACACAATGTAATTAATTATTACCCGCGCATTTTGTTCGGCGCTTCCTATTCGACTCTGACGGGAATAGGGAGATGCAGAAGTGCGTTTCCAAGGCGTGAGGCGTACAGGCGTACGGCGAGCCGCAGGAAACGCGCTAAAAATGCGCACAAAACGGAGAAAAGCGGCAGGAGCCGCTTTTCAACCTTATAAATATGCTTCGACAGAACGCTGAAGTTATCTTCAACACAATGTAATTAATTATTACCCGCGCATTTTGTTCGGCGCTTCCTATTCGACTCTGACGGGAATAGGGAGATGCAGAAGTGCGTTTCCAAGGCGTGAGGCGTACAGGCGTACGGCGAGCCGCAGGAAACGCGCTAAAAATGCGCACAAAACGGAGAAAAGCGGCAGGAGCCGCTTTTCAACCTTATAAATATGCTTCGATAGAACGCTGAAGTTATCTTCAACACAATGCAATTAAAAATAACTCTGCGCATTTTGGTCTGCGCTTCCTATTCCCGTCAGAGAGTTTTAGAGACCGTACTTTTCGTGGATCCCCGCGGCATCCAAAGCCTCGCCCGCCTCGCTTTCCAACATATAAGGCACCTCGCCGCCCTCCGCGCGCACGCGCGCCAGCGCATCATACGCCGGGCAGGTCGCCAGATACCGTGCCAGCCGCACGCAAGCCGCCTGCAACTCCCCGCGCGTCAAACGACCCTCGCGCAAAGCGGTCAGCAGTTCTTCCACCATCTCGGCAGGCTTTTCGGCGCACATAAACACGTCGTTCCCGGTGGGAACCATCAGGGACAGGCGGACTTTGCTTTCGGTCTCACCGTCGCGGTTTTCGAGCGCCCACCAGTCGGTCATGACGATACCGCGGAAGCCCCATTCGCGGCGCAGAATCGTGGTGCAGAGATCATAATTTGAGGAAGCGTGCAAGCCGTTGACCATGTTATAAGAGGTCATGACCGTGCGGGTGGCGCCGTCTTTGACAGCCATCTCAAAGGGCTTCAGATACAGCTCCCGCGCCGCGCGCTCGGAAACCACGCTGTCCAGCCAGCTGCGGTGATCCTCCCGCTCATTGCACACGAAATGCTTGATTGCCACATCTCCCCCGGCGCTCCGTACCCCGCGGGCAACCGCCACCGCCATCACCCCGGTCAGATAGGGGTCCTCGGAGAAGTATTCAAAATTTCTGCCGCACAGCGGGCAGCGGTGCAGGTTCACGCCGGGCCCCAGCAGAATATCAACGTCGTACGCCGCCATTTCCACCCCCACAAGCCCGTATATCCGTTCGATGAGGGCGGGGTTCCACGTACAGCCGAGCATAGTCCCGTTCGGCACGCAGGTGGTACAGTAATCGATGTCCACGCGCAAGCCGGAGGGGCCGTTGGCAGTGGAAGCAAGCGGCATACCGCTCTCATAGAGGGCGCGCGAAGCGCCGCCGAACACCCCGCAGTTTCCGGGCGCGCCGAGCGGCACGTGAGGACCCAAGCCGCAGACAAGCCTGCACAGGTCGGCGTCCTCAAATCCGGCAATATACGCCTCGGCGCTTGCACTGCCGTCGCGCACCTCGGCAAGCATATGCTTGCCGGCAGGGGTCAGTTCCTGCGGGCGGCGCGCCGCGATGCGCGCGGCAAGGTCATAGGAGCGGGTCGGCACGGGCGCAGTGGCGCGCCCGCCGTCGGGGGTGCGAATCAGGCGGTCAAAAGACTGCACGGGACTCAATGCCTCCTCGCATTGCCCGACAAGCACCTCGGGCACCTCAAACGAAGCCATTTCCGCGGCGGTACGCACGTCGGTGCCCACGTAGATACGATACTGTCCCGCCTCCAACAGCCACGCGGAGCGGTGCCCGGTCACGCCGCTGTCGTCATAGGAGGCGAAATCCTCAAGGCGGAGGCACAAAACAAGGCTCTGCGCCGCGCCGGGCAACAGGCGTTTTGTCTTGGCAAAGGCGGCAAGTACGCGCGCGGGTTTTCCCAGCTTCCCCATCGGGGCGCCGAGATACACCTGCACCACCTCTTTCCCCGCCAAGAGCCCTGTGTTCTTCACCCGTACCCGCACGCGGATCAGATGTCCCTCTTTCGCGGCGCGCAGAGTGACGCCGCGCGTCTCAACCGAAAACGAAGTATAAGACAGACCGAACCCGAACGGGTAGCGCACGCGCTCCGGCGCAAAGGATTCAAAATATCGGTAACCGCAATAGACGTCCTCCGCGTAAATCTGCTTCTTCTGTTCAAACCCGGCGACAGCGGGGTAATCGTCAACGGTCAGCGCGACCGTGTCGGTCAGCTTCCCCGACGGGAAAGCGTCCCCCACCAGCACGTCCGCCGTGGCGTCTCCGCCCTCCATACCGCCCTGCCACGCAAGCAAAACGGCGCCGACGGGATATCTGTCCAGCCATGTAAAATCCATCAGATTTCCGATATTAAGCACCACGCACACGCGGTCAAACGCCGCGGTGACAAGGGAGAGCATGGTTTCCTCCTCCTCGGTCAGATAGTAACTGCCGGGGGTTGCGGTATTGTCCTGATCCTCGCCGGAAGTGCGCCCGATTATCACAAGCGCGACGTCGGAGACGGCGCGCGCCTCTTTCACAAGCGCCTCGGTCAGGGGCATTTCCTGCTGACACAGGGGGTCCTGCGCCCAGCCCTGCCCATGCACGAACGGATGCTCCGCGACGAAATTGGCGTACACCGACGCCAACTTCTCGTTGACGGTCACCGTCTCCTTTTCGCGCAGCGCGTCCAGGATATTTGTCACATACGGCACGCGGACCTTTCCGCCCGAACCGGTGCCGCTTTTATAGTATTCCCGCTGAATCCTGCCGAAAACGGATATTCTTTCTCCCCCGCCGAGCGGCAGGATCCCACCCTCGTTTCTGATGAGAACCATGCCCTCCGCCCCCGCCTCGCGGCAGAGGCACGACAGGGCGGCGTTCGGGTGCTTCCCGGCGCTCCGCAGCTCTCTTGCGACCTCTCTCTGCAAACGTGTACGCATATCGACTCTCCTTGGCGTTCCCATATTGCTGTTCGCCACAGTATACCACAGCGGCGGCGTTTTTTCAACCCCCGCGGTACCTTTTACGGCTCCTCTCCGTCAAATAACCACCTCTTCTGGATTGGTAAACTATTATTTACAATTCCTCCGGCGCAAGCCGATAGCGCGCCGTGCGCCGCGCGCACAGAATTACCTTGACAGAGAGTATCAAACAGTTTATAATATATTAGGATTGTCCCGACCGCCCGCGCAACGGCGCGCAAGGTAAGCGGCGCGGGCAACCGTCAGGCATTTATTTTCAGAGACCGTCGTTTATGCCGCAGGAATCCTTCGGGGCGCACGCCCCGTCATGATACAGGCGCTCCCCGGCGCACTTGATAGATTTTTGCACCCGCTTTCCCTGTTTTGGTATGGATTTTTACGCGGGCGGCGCAGCATGGCGGTCCTTGATTCAAAATCAACAAGGAGGAACCAACATGATGTGGTATTGGGGCTTGGTCATCGGGTTGGGCGCGCTTGCCGTCGGCATTTTCGTCGGCGTGCTGTGGCGCCGCAAAGTGTCCGAGGCCAAGATCGGCTCTGCCGAACGGCAGGCAATGCAGATTCTGGAAGACGCTATGAGACAAGCCGAAACCAGAAAGAAAGAATCGCTCATTGAAGCAAAAGAAACCATTCTCCGCCAGAGAAACGAAGCGGAGGAAGAGCTCAAGGAACGCAGAAAGGAAGTCTCGCGGCAGGAACGCCGCCTTGTCCAGAAGGAAGAAACACTGGACCATAAGACAGAGACGCTGGAGCGTAAGGAGGCGCTGCTGCAACAGAAACAGCAGGAAGCCGAGGAGCTCAAGGCGCAGGTCGCGGAGCAGCTGAAGCTCCAGCTCGCCGCGCTTGAAAAGATTGCGGGCATGACCGCAGACGAGGCGAAAGCCGAAATGGTCAGCCGCAAGGAACAGGAAATCGCCCACGAGACCGCGCGCAAAATCGCGGAGTACGAGGAGCAGTTCAAGGAGGAGGCGGACGAAAAGGCAAAGGAGATCCTTTCCCTCGCCATTCAGCGTTGTGCCGCCGACCATGTCAGCGAATCCGCCATTTCGGTGGTCGCCCTGCCCAACGAGGATATGAAAGGGCGCATCATCGGGCGCGAGGGGCGCAACATCCGCACCATTGAAACCCTGACGGGCGTAGAATTGATCATCGACGATACCCCGGAGGTCATTACCATTTCCGGCTTTGACCCCGTCCGCCGCGAGATTGCCCGTCTGGCATTGGAAAAACTGATCTCCGACGGCCGTATCCACCCCACCCGCATCGAGGAAATGGTGGACAAGGCGCGCCGTGAGGTCGAAGGTTCCATGAAACAGGCAGGCGATAAAGCGGTGTTTGAAACCGGCGTTCACGGACTCAACGTGGAGCTGGTCAAGCTGCTCGGCCGCCTGAAGTACCGTACCAGTTACGGGCAGAACGTGCTGCGGCACTCCATTGAAGTATCGTTGCTCGCCGGCGTAATTGCAGACGAAATGGGCGTGGACTCCATGGTAGCCAAGCGCGCGGGTCTGCTCCACGACATCGGCAAGGCAATGACCGCCGAAATCGAAGGCTCGCACGTGCAGATCGGCGTTGACATTGCCAAGAAGTATCACGAAAGCAAAGAAATCATTCACGCCATCGAGGCGCACCACGGCGACGTGGAAGCGCAGTCCGCCATCGCACTGATTGTGCAGGCGGCAGACGCGATTTCCGCCGCCCGTCCCGGCGCCCGCCGCGAGAATGTCGAGAACTACATCAAGCGTTTGCAGAAGCTTGAGGAGATCGCGCGTGAATTCCCCGGCGTGGACACCAGTTATGCCATTCAGGCAGGGCGCGAGGTCCGCGTGATGGTCAAGCCCGATCAGATAAGCGACGACCAGATGATTCTGATGGCGCACGACATTGCCAAGAAGATCGAAAGCGATCTTGAATATCCCGGGCAAATCAAGGTCAACCTGATTCGTGAAACCCGCGCGGCGGATTACGCGAAATAACGCCCGAAAAGAACCTCCCGCCCACGGGCAGGAGGTTTTCTTATGCAACGGCAACCGCCGCGGCGCCCCTGATTTGCAGGGGGGTTAAACAATTTTTTCCGCTATCCATCACACACCCGAAAGGAAACCCTATGCGTATTTTGGCTTTGGGGGATGTCATCGGCCCCGCCGCCGTGGAATATCTGACGGCGAATCTGAATGCGTGGCGCAAGCAATATTCCATTGATTTTACGGCGGTCAACGCCGAGAACGCTTCTTTTTTGGCGGGGATCAGTCCCGACGCGGCACAGCGCCTGCTGGCGGCGGGCGCCGACGTGCTGACCGGCGGCAATCACACCATGCAGACCCGCACGGTCTTCCCCATGCTGGACGGCGACAGCCGGATTCTGCGCCCCATCAATTTCCCCGCGGAGGTCCCCGGTTACGGCTCCTCGGTTCTCACAAGCGCCGCCGGCGTGCGCGTGCTGGTCATCAACGCCATGGGCAACGCGTTCATCGAGCCGGTGCTGGATAATCCGTTTCCTTATATCGAACGCGCGCTTGCGCGCGAAAAAGGGAACTACGACGTCGCGATGCTGGATTTTCACGCCGAAGCGACGGGGGAGAAGCTGGCGGTCGCGCACGCCTTTGACGGCAGGCTGAGCGCCATGTGGGGCACCCACACCCATGTGCCGACCGCGGACGCGCAGGTACTGCCGCGAGGCACGGGATATGTGACTGACCTGGGCGCCACAGCCCCCACGGGCGGGATTCTCGGCGTGCGCGCCGATATTATCTGCGAGCGCTTCCGGCGCAAGATTCCGGTGCCGTACAAGCCCGCAGAGGGTCCCGTCCGCGCCGAGGGAGCCGTCTTTGATATTGACGAAAAGACAGGCGCCTGCCGCTCCGTCACCCGCGTGTCGCTCTGATATACGCGCCACGACATTCTGCCCGTCACGGAAAAACACACTGCGCTTCCCGCTTTTCAGGGAACACAGTGTGCTTTTTGTTTTTGATATGATTATTTCGGGTGCCGATGGGGACCGACGCGCCGCGGAAAACCTGCCGGCGCTTATCCGAGCGTGCTGTGCTCCTCCGCATTGTGATCCGCCGGCGTGTCCGTGAGCTGTACGATCACGGGCTCCTCCGCCGCGGCGCTCTGCCCGGCGGGCTCTGCCATAGGCGCCGCAGTCATTGAGATGCTCTCGGGCGCGGCTTCCACAGCGCCGTGCGTTCCTTTTTTCAGAGCGGCGCGCGCTTCTTTGCGGCGCGCCTTTTTTTCCGCGCGGGTCAGCGCGGGCTTTTCCTCGGCGTCCACCACGGTTGCAAGCGCCCCTTCGGCGCGCAGCTGCTCCTCGACCTCGCGGCGGGTTCCGTGTTCAATGTGATACAGATAGGGAATGGACAGCAGATTCATCGCGCCGTCCAGCATCAGCGAAACGCCGAGCAGGCGGGAGGCTTTCAGCAGGTCCTCTTCCAGATTGAACTGCGTGCGCAAAAGAACGGTGCCCAGCGCAATGCCGGCGGCGGAGAGGAAGAGCATCACCCACCACAGCCAGGATTTATAGCGTTTGGATTGAATGGAAGTCTGCAATTTGAAAGAAGAATCGATGATCATATAAAGCCCGGCGATAAACAGCAGGTACTGAATGCTGTTCTGAATGAAAAACATCAGTCCGCCGCATACCATGGAGAATACGCCCATCAGCATTTTTGCCCAAAAGCGGAAGCCGCGGGCACGGTCCGCAAGCGTCAGCGCCACAAAAATGCCTCCGAACAGCACCGTCACGCCGCCGATGACCCGGCGGACGTTGTCCAGAGCCTGATCGGGGAACGCGAGAAAGGCAAGCCCTGCGCCCACAAACAAAACGGCGAAGAGCAAATACCCCCATTTGAAATTCTTAATGGCATTCATTATTTTTTTCACGGTTGTACCTCGATTTCTCCGCGCACGGCGCGGTCTTTCGGTTTCGGGATCCCGCCGTGCGGAGCGCGGCGGAAAGCGGATCAAGCAAGCGTGCCGCGGGAACGTCCACGGGCACCTCGGAATTATGAAAGTCGGGACAGGCAAGGCTTATGCCAAAGGCGGCGCTTTCAGGCGCAGCTCCCCAAGATAGGCGTCCTCGCTGTATCGGCGGAGAGCGAACCTCCCGCCGCGCCATTCAAAGACAGAAACGGACGCGTTGGTCGGCAGGCCCAAGTTGCGCACCTGCTCGCGCGCAAGCCCCAGCGCGGCGCACGCAAACATACAGATGGAAGTGGCATGGCTGGCGAGGAGAACCCGATGCCCCTCCTCGGCTGTCGCAATACGTTTCACGCACGCATACATCCGTTCCCGCACTTCCTCGGTGCTCTCTCCTCCGTCCGGGCGGGCGTTTCCGAGATCGCTGCGGAAAGTATGGTAACTTTCCGGAAAGTGCTCCTCCAGGTAGGGAAAGGTTTGTCCCTCCCAAAGCCCGGCTTGTATTTCCCTCAGCTCCGGCTCTAAATGGATCTTCAGCTCGCGCGCCTGTGCGATCGGCTCTGCTGTATGCCGGGCGCGCAACAGGTCCGAGGAGTAAACCGCGTCGATCTGCGTGTCCCGCAAAAAGGCAGCGAGTCGTTTCGCCTGCTCATACCCTGTCTCGCTCAGATCGTAATCGGTATGGCCGAGGAACTGTCTGTGGAGGTTCCCCATACTCTGTCCGTGGCGGACCAAAATCAGTTCAGTCATTTTTCTCCGACTATCAACAATTTTCGCAATTGGTTTCGGTTGCGTCCGCGCGTGCGAAAAGAAGCGGGCATGAAAGGCAAAAAGCCCGCAGCGCAGCACGCGTAAGAAAGGCAAGCGCCCCAAACAACCGTCTTATATGTATTGTAGCACAGCATACGCAAAAATTCAATTCCCTGACTGAAAAATCAAAAGGAAGGATGACCGGCGCGCATATCATTCGGTCGTACGGATATGATAAAGCCGGCGATATCGGCGGTAAAACAACGGGTGCGGCAGACGACGGGGCGAGAAGGGGAAGCGTAACCCCGGGAAAGACCCCGGCGCATGAAAAAGAACTTGCTGCAGAACATATAGCAAAAAAAGAACAGCAAAGAAACAAGTGTTACATAGATACCTATCCACCGATGAAAATCAAAAGAAAACAGTTGCTTGTAAAAATTGCGGAAATTGCTCATTTTCAAGCAAAAACAAGGCGATTGTTAAAAAATCGTCAAAAACGAAGAAAAAACCACCCGACAAACGCGACCGATTTCAAATACAAACCTAAAGTTTTGTATAATCATAGTAAAAATATCCATTATATGGTATATTATAGATTTTTTACAAGAAATTCAGCGCTTAAAATGTTGGGTGTGCAGTCTGAAAGTCCGATTATAGCGCCGGAAAGACACATTCCTGACATGATCGATCCTAAAACAGCAAATACATCGCCCACAGTACGCGATTTTGCAACCGAGAGAAGCAAAAAGAAGAATGATTTTGCCTTATTTAAGCCAATTGTGCAGCTTTTTGTCGACTGATTGACAATTTCAATTGTCATTATGTCAGTAAGTACCACCGAAGCTCAGACAAAATACAACTAAAACAGTAGCACTGCCGGTATTGCACAATGACACATACGCGATCTGAGCGGGGAAAGCCGAAGTTCTTGATTGTCCGTATCTGCGATTCGATTGTTTTACCCTTTGCAAGAAACCCTACGGCGTAAGCCAATCGATATGCTGCCATAAATCTCACCGTCACAATACCACAGCAAAATCACAGTATGAGGTCAAAACCGACCGCGAATTTGCTGTGCGGTTCGGATTTTGTTTGAATATTGCTTATTTCAGCGTGTTTTAGCGCATTTTGTCGATTTGTTTCACGTGAAACATTTGCAAAAGAGGATACACGGGTGCATGACAAACAATTTAGCGGAACTATTACCAAACACGGGCGCACCACGCAGTACGGCTCGTTTTTCGGCAATGTTTCACGTGAAACAAACGCTCTTGCGTATTCGTCGAACAATTTTTTATTTTTTTATCCGCAACCCCTCTCTGTTCTTGCTTTTCTTCTCCTCTTAGATTATAATAGAACCAACTTTATCGTTCCGCGGAGGGTACGCTGCATATGGCGCGCATCATTGCTTTTTCAAATCAAAAAGGTGGAGTCGGTAAGACCACTTCCTGTATCAACATTGCAGCAGCAATCGGAATGAGCGGTAAAAAGGTGCTGTTGCTGGACTACGACCCGCAAGGGAATGCCACCAGTGGAGTAGGCGTGGACAAGCGTACCGTCACGCACACCATTTACGACGTGTTGACCCGCAATGTTCCCCTCAAAAGCGTAATTATCAAAACAAAATACGAGAATCTCTGGTTGATTCCCTCCAAAACCGATCTTGCAGCTGTGGAAATCGAGCTGGCAGGGCAGTTTACCCCCGACAGCAACCCTTTATCGGTTTTAAAGGAAGTCAAATTCGACTATGACTACATCCTGATTGACTGTCCTCCCTCCCTCGGATTTCTGACCTTGACCGCGCTTTCGATCGCGGACGGGGTTGTGGTTCCGCTTCAATGCGAGTTTTATGCGCTGGAGGGGCTTTCACAGCTATTGCCGAGCATTCGGCGCGTGCGGCAGAACTATAATCCGGCATTACAGCTTGTCGGGATTCTTCCGACCATGTACAACGGCAGATTGACCCTGACGCGACAGGTCATTGAGGAAATTAAGCGTTATTATCCGTCCAAACTGTTCAAAACTCCTATTTCGCGCAGCGTGCGGCTTTCTGAAGCGCCCGGCTTCGGTATGCCCATACAGGTGCTGGAGCCGCGCGGCAGAAGCGCGCAGGAATACAATGAAGCGGCGCGGGAGCTGATGGAACGTATCTGAGCGCAACGCAATATAACGCACAATGCCATATTTGCAAGGGAACTATCAAAACAGCGGGATTGCTTTTAAACGAAGTGCAGCAGTTCCGCTTTTTTGTATTTTGGCGCTGAAAAAGCGGCTAATGTACCCTCTTGAGACGGACGAAGCAGAAAAAATCTGCTTTTCTTATATGACTCCCTCCGTCACGCTGTCGCGTGCCACCTCCCTCGGGGAGGGAGGCAAACTCCTTCCGTCATTGCTTCGCAAGCAGCGATAGTTCGGCTACGCCGAAGTGAGATTGCTTGCTTTGCAAGCAGTGATATTTTCACCTGCGGTGAAAGAGATGTTTTGCTTCGCAAAGTGATATTGTTTGCTCCGCAAACAATGATATTCGAGAGGGGGGCTCCCGCGCAAGCGGGTGGAGGAGTGTCGTAAAGCAAGCAGTGACAGTTCGGCTGTGCCGAAGCGAGATTGCTTGCCGACACAAGCAGCGATATTTTCACCTGCGGTGAAAGAGATATTTCGGTTTTCGCCGAAGTGAAATTGTTTGCTCCGCAAACAGTGATATTTGGGAGGCTGAGAATGTTTATGCCGCGTATGCAGTTTTTTCATCGAGGAAACAGAATATCCGTAATGTCTTCAAAGGTATGCCATTTACAAAACCAAATTGACCCCAATTTTCCATTTGTTTCACGTGAAACAATATGAAACCGTGAAATACACTGCCTTAAGAGCGCGAAATTGCCTCTATCAAAGCACGGTATCGCTTTTCCGAATAAGCACGGGGCAGTTTTCCTTAAAATAACGGCATTCCGCGAGGCTCCCGATCGATTTCAGCTACACCAACGGAAGATTCAACCCTTGTGATCCGCCCGCGCTTGCTATTCCGTTTTGCCGCAAAAAGTATCTGTGCGGCGGCTGCAACCGTTTCGGTTCCCGCCCCTATATTGATTATTTTTTACTTACACCTTGCAATTTACCGCTGTTTCTGCTATTTTATTTATAGAGAATACTTTTATTTATAAAGGGTACTTTGATATAGAGACCCGTGTAGCTCAACAGAAAAGTGCTTTTCTCCCTGTATATGATTGACACGCTCCGTTAAATTGGTAAATTCTAACATTTTATATTTTTCAGCAACGGAAGAAAGGAACAAAAAAGACTATGGCAAATAAACTGACAGGACTCGGGCGCGGTCTGAACGCGCTGTTTTCCGATAACGAAACCCTTGAAAATACCGCAGGAGGCGACGGAGACAAGCTGCGCAACGTGCGCGTAGCGATGATCGAACCTCGCTCGGACCAGCCTCGGAAAGCCTTTGACGAGGAGTCGCTCGCACAGCTTGCGTCCTCCATTGCCGCGCACGGACTGCTCCAGCCGATCCTGGTGCGTCCTCTCCCGAACGACCGCTACCAGATCATCGCGGGAGAACGCCGTTGGAGAGCCAGCAAGATGGCGGGGCTCACCGAAATTCCCGTACTGGTGGTAAACGAGGACGAGGCGGAAAGTATGCAGATTTCTCTCATCGAGAACATTCAGAGAGAGGATCTGAACCCCTTGGAGGAGGCGCTCGCCTACCGCACCCTCTTGGACCGTTTCGACATGACGCAGGAGAAGCTCTCCGAACGCGTAGGCAAGAGCCGCCCCGCCATCGCCAACACGCTGCGCCTTTTGGACCTGCCCGAGGAGATTCTTCCCTTGGTACGCGACGGTCTGATTACCGCCGGTCATGCACGCACGCTCCTGGGCTGTAAAGACAAGGCGGTCATGATTCGCTTGGCTCATGAAATTGCCGAGGGCGGGCTTTCGGTGCGTGAACTCGAGCGCGAGGTCAAGCGCGCCAATAAACCCCGGCGCGAGGAAAAGGAGAAGCCGTATCACGTTGACTACGCGGCGGACCTTTCCAACCGCATGATGTCCCACCTCGGGCGGCGGGTCACCATTTCCGACCGCGGGCCGCAGAAGTCTATCACCCTGTTCTATGAAGACAACGAGGACCTGGAAATTCTCCTGACGCAGATCTGCGGCGAGGACTTTCTCGATCAGATCTGACCGCAGCGGAAAACCGCCCGCGCAACCCGCATGGGTTTGCCTCGGAGGGGACTTGGCGTCTTTCGCTTCGCCGCCGCAAAGCCGGCGGCGACTTTTACAAAAGGGGGACACACCATGACGCTTCTTTCTTTCGGCTCCTATTTCAAGGGGCTGTTCACTGTCGAGGGGGCGGAAACCGGCTCCGCGCTCTCTTATCTGCCGATGCTCATCACCGCCGTTGCGGTAGGGGTGATTCTGGCTGCCCTTTACTTCACCTTCTGGCGCAGCTTTGAATCCAAGCTGCTTAAGCGTCTGCGGGAAGCGGGGGCGGACTGCGCCGCAGACGCCGTTTCCTTGGAGAGCCTCGGCTACAAACCGGGGAGTCTTTCCCTGCGCTTCGCGCGCTTCCTGTTGCGCTCTCCGTCCTGCGTGCTGTACAAAACCGTTTCCTGCGACGAGCTGGATCGGCGCAACGCCGCGTTGCTTTTACAGGCGGAGCAACCTGTCGGAGAGGAAATAGCGGTGCCGACCGCCGCGCCCGCCGGAGAGGCGGCACCGCCCTGTGAAGAAACGACCGCCACAGACGCAAAAGAGCCGGAAGCGGAGCCCGATTGCGCCTCAAAAGCAGAAGCGAAGCAAAAAAAGCGCGCCGCGCGGGCGGCTCTGCGCCGCATGGCGATCGTCCCGGGAACCCGCTTTTATATCCAGCCCCCCTGCGCGGACTATGCCGAGGGGCACGCGGGCAAGTTCTCTTTTGACGACCGCATGGGGCTGGTCTACACCATTCTTGTATGCGGGGTACTCTGGTTTGTTCTGCTCAACGTACTGGACCCCCTTGTATCATGGCTTTCAAAATGACTCATACTGTACCTGACCTGTATTTTGAATACACCTTTGCCGACGACTTCCGGGACGCCGCCAAAAGGGAACTGTTTGTCTCGGTGCTGCCGCTTGCGCGCGCAGCGCGTGTGAGAGCCCCGCGCAACCCGGAGCTTGCCGCCCTGCGGGCGGCTGCCGAAGCGGCGTTCCGCCGCGCCTGCAACAAAGCAGGGGAGCCTTATGCCGCTCTGCAAATTGCGTACAGCGAATCGGGGGAACCGTATATCAAGGGGCGCCCCGACCTTGGCATCAGCTTCTCGCACAGCGGGGAGATAGGGTGCGCCCTTCTTGTGAAAACCCCCGACAAAACCCCTGTCCGCTGCGGGGTGGACGTGGAACAAATCAAGCCCGAGCAAACGCGACGGCTGTCCCTTGCCGACAGATTCTTTCCGGAGGAGCTGACGGCGGAATACGGCAAAGCCCCGCCGGAGAAACGCGCCGAGGTCTTTTACCGCCTTTGGACGCGCATGGAAGCCACGGTCAAAATGACGGGAGAGGGCATCGGGGGCTGCCGCACGGCGCGCATCCCGGAAGAGGCGAACCGCCGGGAATGGCAACTCCTGGACAACGGCGGAAACCGTTACGCCGCCTGCGCGGTGTGGGAGTATCTGCCCCCCGTGGATTGAAGTGCCGAAAGAAGCGAAACGGCAAACGCCCCTCCCCCCGGACAGCGCTTTTCCGATGTTGAAAAAATTTTCCTCGCGTTCATGTTTCGCCTTGCTTTTCCAAAGGCGATATGCTAAAATGTTCTTGACAAAGGACCTGAAAGGAGTATTGAAATGAACTTTTTCAAAGCCGTATGCGGCGTTGCCGTTGCCGCCGCCCTGATTCCCTTTAAGACAAAGGTCACCCCTGAGGGCGAGGATGAAAACGCCCCCAAGCACATCACGCTGGAATCCCTTGTGTATCGCCTTGACATCTCTCCCAAGAAAGATGAGAACGGCGAAGTGACCGAGGGGCATGACGTTGCCCTGACCGTTCCCGCGGACGGAATCAAGAAGATTATCGCCGCGTGCAAGGAAAAGGCGCCGGTCGTAAAAGAAAAGGCGGTTGCCGCCAAGGAAAAGGTCAGCGACAAGGTGACCGAGCTGCGTGAGAAGCACGCCGCAAAGAAAGCGGCGGCAGAAAGCGCAGACGAGGAGATGCCCGAAGAGGAGATCACCATTGAGGTGAAGCCGGAGGACATTACCGCAGACGCCGCAGAAGAGACCGCCGCGCCCGCCAAGAAAGCAAAAGCCAAGGCAAAGGCTTGATCCGAGTGCGAAGCACCTAAGAAAAAGCACGCTGTTCTTCCGTAAAAGAGGAGGGATAGCGTGCTTTTTCAGTGAGATTGCTTGCTTTGCAAGCAGAGAAATTTCGGCTATGCCGAAGTGAGATTGCTTGCTTTGCAAGCAGAGATATTTTCACCTGCGGTGAAAGAGATATTTCGGCTGTGCCGAAGTGAGATTGTTTGCTCCGCAAACAGTGAAATTTGAGGGACGGGCTTTTCGGAGGGAAGCAGACAAAGCGGAACTCATTTGTTTCTCTTGTAGACTCCTTCCGTCACGCTGTCGCGTGCCACCTCCCTCGGGGATGGAGGCTGAAAAAACGTTTTTCCCTCTCATTTCCTCTCCGCGCAAGCGGAATATCTCTTGCCGTCAGGCAAATCTCACTTCGCGTGAGCGAAATATCTCGCGCGCAGCGCCTATCGCTTCGCCCCCCGGGCGAACTTATCTCTTCGCCCACCGAGTGCTTGCGGCAAATAGCGTTGCGGCTCAGCGTTATATTTCGCTGAGCCGCATTTGAATGGTTTTAGCCCGCCCGTCAGAGATACGTGTCTATCAGAATGGGGAGTATGACGGGCTTGCGCTTGGTCTGACGGAAGAAATATTTTTGCAGCTCCTCGCGCAGAGTGTTCCGCAATGCGGCAAGATCCACCTTGCGGCGGCTGATCGCCTTGTCAATGAGGCGGGCGGTCAGTTCCCGCGCGCCCTGCATCATGGTTTCGGCGTCCTTGCTGTACACAAAGCCGCGGGTGGTGATTTCGGGGGGAGAAAGCATGGTTCCGTCATAGGAATTGATCGCGGCGACCACGGCAATCATACCGTCCTCGGCAAGCAAGCGGCGTTCCCGCAGAATGACGCTGCCGACGTCGCCGACGCCGCTGCCGTCAATGAGTACCTGCCCGGAGGGCACCGTGCCGTTGAAATGCGTGCCGTTGCGGTCGACCTCCAGCACCCGTCCGATATCGCTGATGATGATGTTCTGCGCGGGAATCCCCATCTGGAGCGCCAGTTCCTTATGCGCGGCAAGATGTCTGCTTTCGCCGTGCACCGGCATAAAGAATTTCGGTCTGACCAACGCCAGCATGAGCTTCAGCTCTTCCTGGCAGGCGTGCCCTGAAACGTGCACCTCGGCGGTGCCGGTATTGACCACGCCTATCCCGTTTTTGGTCAGGGTGTTGATGATCTTGCCGACCAGTTTTTCATTGCCGGGAATCGGGTGCGAAGAAAGCACCACCAAATCCTTTTCGGTCAGTTTCACGCGGTCGTGCTCGCCGAACGCCATGCGGTAGAGCGCGGACATCGGCTCCCCTTGGCTCCCGGTGGTGATCAGGCAGAGCTGCCCGGGGCGGAAACGCTTGATTTCGTTGATGTCGATCAGCGTCCCCTCCGGCACGTGCATATATCCCAGCTCGTTGGCGGCGCCGATGACGTTGACCATGCTGCGCCCCATGATCGCCACCTTGCGGCGGTGGCGCACCGCGGCGTCGATAATCTGCTGTACGCGGTGGACGTTGGAGGAGAAGGTGGCGATCACCACCCGCTTATCCGCGTTATTCGAGAAAATGGTTTCAAAGGAGGACCCCACCGAGCGCTCGGAGGGCGTATAGCCCGGGCGCTCCGCGTTTGTGGATTCTCCGAGCATGAGCAGCACCCCGGCGTTTCCGATCTCGCCTATCCGGGTGATGTCCATCATTTTGCCGTCGATCGGGGAGGTATCCAGCTTGAAGTCCCCGGTGTGGAACACCATGCCCACAGGGGTGCGGATCGCCAGCGCGCAGGCGTCGGGAATCGAGTGGTTGACGTGGACGAACTCCACGCGGAACACCCCGAGGTTCACAATGTCTCCCGCCTGCACCACTTTGATGTCGGGGCGGGTCGGCATACGGAATTCCTGCAATTTGTTGCCGAGGATCCCCGCAGTCAGGCGGGTGCAGTAAACAGGGACGGGAAGCTGCTGCAATACATACGGCAGGGCGCCGATATGGTCCTCGTGCCCGTGGGTAATCACGATGCCCTTGACCTTCTGAATATTGTTGACTAAGTAAGAAATGTCGGGAATGACAAGATCGATGCCCAGCATATCCTCATCGGGGAACGCCACGCCGCAGTCCACCACCATGATGTTGTCCCCGTATTCCAGAACCGTCAGGTTCTTGCCTATTTCCCCGAGACCCCCGAGAGAAATGACCTTCAGCGGAATCCCGTCGCGGTTACGCTCGGCGCCGTTGTGCGCGCCGCGCTGCGGGCGTTTCCCGGTGCGGTTGTTCTTTGCCTTGGAGGGGGAGGGAACGGCGCCGTCCGTTGTTTGTGCAGCGGGCGTGCCGGCACGCCGCTGCGGACGGGCAGGTGCGGAGGAGGTCTCTCTCCGCGTACCGCCTTGCCCCTCGGCGGGCGCCGCCTGCGCTCCCGTCTTGTCCGCTGCGTTCGGGTTCCCCCTGCGGGGGGCGAAGCGGCGGCGCGGAGCGCCTTTTTCTTTGTTTGTCCGGTTTTCCTGCGCGCGCGCAGGCGCGGGCGCGCTCGGAGCGGAATTGTTGATTTTGTTTTCGTTCATGTTGTTCGCCATAGTAGCCTTTCACCGTGCCGTCATAAAAGGCACAGTACGGTAATCATAGCGCCGGTCAGGGCGCCTGTCAGATAAAGGAGTACCCAGCGCAGTGCGCGCCATACTCCGGCGGGACGGCTCCCGTCTGTTTGCGCGGGCGCCGCGGGATGCTCCTCCAGCAGGCGGTTTGCCTCCTCCACCATGGTGCGGCGGGAAGACTCCGGGTGCGGAGGGGTTTTCACAATCAGAAAAGCCTCTTCGAACAGATTGCTTTCTGGATTTTTCAGATGGATGATTTGTTTACTTGTGCCGCGCAGCATACGTACCCCTCTTTTCTCTCGCGCGGCGGAGAGGAGCGGATGAAATGAGAGCGCAGAATAAGGGGCTGTCCCTTAACGCAATCGCTTTCTCCCGCCGCGCCGGAGCTGTTTTTGAAAGAGTATCGACCGCGGCGTTTTTCTTTATGCAATCAGTATGCTGTTTTTCTCCGTCTTATGCGTGTTCCGATGCGCGGAAACGGACAGGCAACCCTGTCGCTCTCCGCCATGCGGGATCTTGCGCGGGTCTTGGGTGTGCCCTCAATGGAACAAACGGGCAAAAAAGCCCTTTTTCTTTTTGGGCGCCGCCTCTTGTTCTTTGTTCTCGGGAGCGGCGGTTTCCTCTTTCGCCCGGGCCTGCTTCTCGGGCGATTCAAGCGAAGCGGCGCGCGGTTTTTGCGGCTCCTCGCCGTCCGCGCTCGGGTCTGCTTTCTCTTTGGCGGGCGCAGCCTGCGCCTCTCCGCATTCTCTTTTGGGGCGTTGCGGCGCCTGTTGCTCCGCGGTGCTGTCCGGCTTTGCAAGCGCTTTGTCGGTCAGGTCCACGGCAGGGTCAAGCAGATCGTCCACCGAAACCCCGAACAGAGAGCGCATGGCAAGCAGGGTCATCGCCTCGGGGTAGGACTGCCCGGATTCCCATTTGTACACCGCCTGCCGGGTCACGGAGAGCGCCTTGGCAAGGTCGGTCTGCGTCATGGAGTGCGCGGCGCGCAAAAGGACGATTTTCTGATTCAGTTGCATTACGGCACCTCCTGTCAAGGGGTTTGGATGGGGATAACGGGGGTTCGTCGGCAGTACGTCCGCACAAGCAAACCGGCGGGTAACACGCACAAACCGACGCAAGCACACGGAGACAAGCGCGGCGAAGCCGCACGCTTACCGCGTGGGGTATGCCACCGCGGTATTGGAATCCAACCGCCACACGCCGTCCTGCTCCCGCACAAGGGTCACGGAAAGAGCGGTTTGTTTCGGCGGCAGATCCTCTTTGGACACGCTGACCTGAAGCGAGAGGCGCGCGCGGTCCTTTGTCTTTTCGGTCACGGTCAGAGTATCCGTCAGATACTCCGCATGGTCGGTCTTCAGATTCGGACCGCCCGCATAGACCATCACACAGTCAAAGCTGCCGTCTTTGTTTGTTTTGTCAAAGCAATAGGCGTAGGTTTCGATGGCGTTGTCGCCTACCACGGGCGCCAGTACGGCACTCTTGCGGAAACGGGTCATATAGGACGCGCTCCAGACGCTTTCCATATACCCGAGAATATCCGAAACGCTACCGAACCCCAACTCCCGCAACGCGGCTTTGTCCGCCGGGCGGTAGTTGTTCTCGGGCGCCGCGGTTTCGTCCACCGGGATTCCCTCCTCGAAAAAGAGGCGGTTCACCACGCGGGATTTCTCGATGAGCGCCGCGGCGGTATCCGTCAACTCCCCGTCCGTCGGCTCCCCTCCGCCGCAGCCGCACAGCGACAGCGCAAGGGAAAGCAAGAGGCACAGGGCGAGTAATTTTTTCATGGGGCGTCCTTTCACGGCATTCCGATTTTTGCGGCGCGCAAAGCCCGCGCGCCCATGCGCCGCATAGCGGCGCAGTGCCTGAAAATCCGGGCGGCGCGCCGTACTTCAGCCTTGCGGCGCGGACGGAAAAACGGTTTTGGCAGGCCGGCGCAGAGACTTAAGCCTCTCCATCCTCGTCGTCAAACGCCTCTCCGATTTCGCTCATGGCTTCTTTCTTTTCCTGCTCGGCGTCCGCGGCGATCCCCGCTTCCGCCTCCTCTTCGATTTCTTCCTCGCTCGGCAGGCAGGTAAAGTTATAGATGAAGGAGCCTTCCTTCGGGCGCATGACAATGACGCCGGTGGCGGTACGGCTGTAACAGTTGATGTCCTTGGCGGGGGTGCGGATAATGGTGCCGTCGCTGGTGATGATCATGATATCGTCGTCGTCGGATACAGCCGCAACCGACGCCAGCTTCCCGGTCTTATCGGTCAGGTTCTGACAGCACACGCCCTTGCCGCCGCGGTGCAGCATGGTGCGGAATTCCTCGAAATCGGTGCGCTTTCCGTAGCCGCGCTCGGTCAGGGTCAGGAGCTTCTTGTTCTCGTCGACCACAGCCACGCCGATCACGAAGTCGTCGCCGTCGAGGCGGATCGCGCGCACGCCGCGGGCGGTACGACCCATGGCGCGGGCATTCTGCTCCTCAAACTTCACGGACATACCCTCGTGGGTGGCGATCAGCAGTTCGCAGTCGCCGGTGGTGCGGCGCACGTACAGAAGTTCGTCTCCATCGTCCAGCGTCAGGGCGATCTTGCCGTTCTTTCTCTGATACTCATACTCGGAGAGCAGCGTGCGCTTGATGATGCCGCGGCGGGTGACCATGGTCAGGTACTCGCCCTCGTTGAACTGCTCCACGGCAATCACGGCGGTGAGCTTCTCGCCCTCGGCAAGTTCCAGAATGTTGACGATATTGGTACCCTTGGCGTTTCTGCCCGCCTCGGGAATCCTGTACACCTTGCGGGTATAGACCTTGCCGAAGTTGGTGAACATCATCAGGTGGGCGTGGCTGTTCGCCACCACCACGTTCTCAACGAAGTCCTCCTCCTTGGTGGTCATACCGATGATCCCCTTGCCGCCGCGGTGCTGCGCGGTATAGGTGTCCGCGCGCTGGCGCTTGATGTAGCCGCTGTGGGTCATGGTAATGACACAGGTGTGGCGCTCAATGAGGTCCTCCAGGTCAATGTCGTCGCCCGCCTCGACAATATCGGTGCGGCGCGCGTCGGAGAAGCGGTCGCGGATAGCGGTCATCTCATCGCGGATAATCTGCTTGACCTTTTCCTTGTCCGCCAGAATCTCCTCCAGAGACGCCACGATCTCCTTGAGCTTGGCAAGGCGATCCTCCACCTTCTGCCGCTCCAAGCCCGACAGACGTCCGAGAGTCATCTCGACGATTGCCTGTGCCTGCGGATCGGTCAGGGCAAATTTCTCAATCAGGTTTGCCTTCGCTTCCGGAATGGAGGCGGAGGATTTGATGGTGGCGATCACCTCGTCGATGTGGTCGATGGCAATCTGATACCCCTCGTAGATGTGCATCTCTTTCAGGGCTTTGTCCAGATCGAACTGCGTGCGGTTGATGATCACGCTCTCCTGGAAGTCGATGTACAAATCGAGGATCTCCGGCAGGGAAAGTACTTTCGGCTCCCCGTTGACAAGCGCCAGCATATTGAACGCGCAGGTGTCCTGCAACTGGGTGAACTTGTAAAGCTGATTCAGAATGACCTCGCCGCTGGCGTCGCGGCGGTATTCCACCACGATTCTCATGCCGTTTCTGCCCGATTCGTCGCGCAGACCGGTAATGCCGTCGATTTTCTTATCCTTGACCAAATCCGCCATGGAGGTAATCAGCTGACTCTTGTTGACCATGTAGGGGATTTCGGTGATGATAATGCGGTGGTGTTCCTCCTCGACCGTGGCGCGGGCGCGCACGTACACTCTGCCTCTGCCGGTGGTGTAGGCGTTATACAACCCCGCCGTGCCGTAGACGATCCCGCGGGTCGGGAAGTCGGGTCCCTTGATGAACTGCATCAGGTCGGATACCGAGCAATCCGGGTGCTCCATGCGGTAGATGGTGCCGTCGATGACCTCGCCCAGGTTGTGCGGGGGGATATAGGTTGCCATACCGACCGCAATGCCCACGCTGCCGTTGACCAGAATGTTGGGGAAGCGGGAGGGCAGTACCGTCGGCTCGTCCCGCGTGTTATCGAAGTTGCGGGTCATGGGAACCACGTTCTTGTCGATATCGCGCAGCATTTCATCCGCCAAACGGCTCATGCGCGCCTCGGTATAACGGTATGCGGCGGCGCCGTCGCCGTCCACGTTACCGAAGTTACCGTGCCCCTCGATCAGAGGGCAGCGGAGAGAGAAGGGCTGCGCCATACGTACCATGGTCTGGTATACGGCGGCGTCGCCGTGCGGATGGTAACGACCCAGCACGTTACCGACCGTGGTAGCGGATTTGCGGAAAGGCTTGTCATAGGTCAGGTGATCCTCGTACATGGCGTACAGGATACGTCTCTGACCCGGCTTCATACCGTCGCGGACATCCGGCAGGGCGCGGCTTGTTATGACCGACATGGAGTATTCGATGAAGGCGCCTTTCACCTCGGTTTCCATGACGCGGTCTTCGATTTTCTGCATAGCAATCAGCTCTTCGAGGCTGAGCTTCTTGTCGTCTCTTTCTTCCATTTTTCCCGTCCTTATCAGATGTCCAGATTTGTAGCGAACTTCGCGTTCTGTTCAATGAATTCGCGGCGCGGCTCCACCTGGTCGCCCATGAGCAGGGAGAACACCTCGTCGCACGCCATCGCGTCTCCGATATCCACCTTAAGCAGGGTCCGGTAGGCGGGGTCCATGGTGGTTTCCCAAAGCTGCTCTGCGTCCATTTCACCGAGACCTTTATAGCGTTCCGCCTCGGCGTTGCCGCCGAACTCGTTCTGAATGATGCTTTCCTTTTCCTCTTCGCGGAAAGCGTAACGCACGTTTTTCCCCTTGCGGTGAATCTTGTAAAGAGGCGGCTGCGCAAGGAACACGTGTCCGTCCTCAATGAGTTTTCTCATATGGCGGAAGAAGAAGGTCAGGAGCAGGATACGGATGTGAGAGCCGTCGACGTCGGCATCCGCCATGATGATGATCTTCCCATAACGGAGTTTGTTGATATCGAATTCCTCTCCGATGCCGCAACCGAGCGCCTGAATGATCGGAATCAGCGACTGGTTGGAGTACACCTTGTCCATGCGGCTCTTTTCCACGTTCAGAACCTTGCCGCGCAGGGGCAGGATCGCCTGGAAGCGGGAGTCACGCCCATCCTTTGCGGAGCCGCCTGCGGAGTCTCCCTCCACCAGATACAGCTCGGTGAGTTCTGTTCTTCTCTCCTGGCAGTCCGCCAGTTTTCCGGGTAGCGTGGAGCCCTCCAGCACGTTTTTGCGCCGGGTCAGCTCTCTTGCCTTGCGCGCCGCTTCACGGGCGCGGTTGGCGGTCATTGCCTTGTCGAGAATGATCTTGCCGACGGCGGGGTTTTCCTCGAGAAATTCCGCGAGTTTCTTGGAAACCGTGCTGTCCACCAAGGTGCGGATGTCGGAGTTACCCAGCTTCGCCTTGGTCTGACTCTCGAACTGTGCGTCCTCGAGTTTGACGCTGATGACGGCGGTCAGACCCTCGCGCACGTCCTCGCCGGACAGCGCCTTGTCGGCGTCCTTGAGAATCCCCATGCGCTTGCCGTAATCGTTGAGCACTTTGGTCAGGGCACTCTTGAAGCCGGTTTCATGCGTGCCGCCCTCTATGGTCGCCATATTGTTGGCAAAGGAAATGATGGTTTCGGTATAGGTGTCGTTGTACTGCATTGCCACCTCGGCAATGGAGCCGCCCATCTCTCCGCGCATATAGATGACCTGCTGGTGCAGCAGATTGCAGTGCTTGAGAGAATTGATATACTCGACAAAGCTCGTGATCCCTCCCGCGTAATGGAGGATCTCCTCACGCTCTTTGCCGGGGCGGGCGTCGCGCAGTTCAATCCGCACGCCGGCGTTCAGAAACGACTGCTCCCGCATACGGGTCAGCAGGGTTTCGTAATCGAACTCGGTTTCCTCGAAAATGGTGGGGTCGGGCTTGAAAGTGACGGTCACGCCGTGTTCCTGCGTCTCTCCCGCCATGGCAAAGGGGCGCGCCACGTTGCCTTTTTCAAAGCGCTCGGTATAGATATGCCCGTCGCGGTGGTTCTCCACCTCCATCCACTCGGAAAGCGCGTTGGTCACAGAAGCGCCCACGCCGTGCAGACCTCCCGCCATCTTGTATCCGCCGCCGCCGAACTTTCCGCCCGCGTGCAGCTTTGTATAGATGATTTCCAGGGTGGGTTTTCCGGTTTTTTCATTGTACCCGGAGGGAATGCCTCGCCCGTTATCCTTGACGGTCACCGAATTATCGGGGTTGATGGTCACCTCAATGGTGGTACAGCCGCCGTTCATAACCTCGTCGATGGAGTTGTCCACAATTTCATAGACCAGGTGATGCAGACCGCGGATCGAAGTGGTGCCGATATACATTCCGGGACGTTTTCTGACCGCTTCCAATCCTTCCAGCACCTGAATCTGACTGTCGCCGTAGGTGGCTATCGGTTTTGCTTCGTTCATGATTTCTTCTTCCATTGTTTACTCCTCTGCTGTGCCCGGAGGCGTGTTGATTCTTGTTTTCAGTCCGACTGTGGAAATACGGGAAAGTCTGATCCCGCCGTCCTCCGTCAGAACGAAGGAGCGCGGCAGATCCTCGTCGCTGTATCTGACGCGTTTTTCTTTTTCTCCTCTGGAGAGAAAATCGCGGCTCACCGCCGAAATGGAGACGGTGTCCAGGTCGAACAGTCCTATGATTTTATCAAACGGCACGGTTTGTCCGTTACCGATGTGAACAAACATAACGTCCTCCCTCTACGCGGATTTCGCTGAAGTCTTTTTTCGGCTCGTATCTGTCGCAGGAGGTGATGATGAGCTGTCTCTCCGAGGACCCGCCCATGACGAAAGCCCGCCGTTGCTCGTCCAGTTCGCTCATCACGTCGTCAAACAGAAATACGGGGTATTCGCCGGTCAGGGCTTTGGAATACTCTCCCTCCGCCATTTTCAGCGCCAGTACCACGGACCGCTGCTGCCCTTGAGAGGCAAAGGCACGTGCCGGCATTCCGCCCAGCGTCAGTTTCATGTCGTCGCGGTGGATGCCCCAAAGAGAACAGCCGGCGGCACACTCGCGCGCCAAATTTTCTGTCAGAAGCTTTCGGTATTCCTGAGCGGCTTCCTCCCGGCTCTCCGCTTTGGTATCCGCCTCGTAAGACAACTCCAGTTTTTCTTTTCGGGAGGAGATCTGAGCCATCAACTCCTCCGCAAACGGGGAAAAACCCTCTATATAGCGTTTGCGCCTCATGTAAATCTCGGCGGCGCTCTCCGCCATTTTTTCCGACCACGCCGCAAGCTCCGTCATATCGACGTAACCACCCTTTTGCGCGGTTTTCAGAAGAAAATTGCGGTTGTCCAGAATTTTCGCGTACGCCGCGTAATGCGCGGAATACGCGGGGTCGCACTGCGAGATGGCAATGTTGAGGAATTCCCGTCTTTTTTCGGGTCCCTCCTTTACGATCTGCAAATGCTCGGGGCAGAACAGCACGGCGCGGAACAGACCCATCATTTCCCCCAGCCGTATCGGAATGCCGTTGCGGCGGCGCTTGCGGGAGCCTCCCTCAAAACTGTACGTCAGGGTTTGTTCCCTCTCTTTTGTTTCAAAGGTGATTTCCGTCTCAAAGCCTCTTTGCCCAAGCCGGGTAAGCTCCCCGTCAGACGCCGCGCGGAAGCTCTTTCCGCGCGCAAACTGGTAGATGCCCTCCAGCGCGTTCGTCTTGCCTTGGGCATTGTCGCCCCATACATAATTGACGCCCGGTGAAAATTCTATTTCACAGCGCTCGATATTTCTGAAATTTTCCGCCCGAAAGCATTTGAGTATCATATGTTCAGTCGCTCATGCGGACGGGCAGAATCATATAGAAGAATTTCTCGTCTTCTTTTTCCTCTGCCGCGCGAATGATCATGGCTTGGTTCGGGGCGCGGAAAGAGAGCTCCAAAGTGTCCGCTGTCGCCACGCGGACGCTGTTGATCAGATACCGGCAGTTGAAGCCGATGACCAAGTCCTCTCCCTCGTGTCTGCACGGCAGCTCGTCATAGACACGCCCCGTGGTGGAGGTAGAGGTCAGGGTCAGCGTACTTCCCTTGATTTCAATCTTTACGTAGTTTCTGCCGCTTCCCTGGGTCTTTTCGTCCGCCACCAGAAGCACTCTTTCGAGTCCCGTCAGAAGTCTCTCGCGGGAGCATTTGACGAAAATGGTCTGCTCCTTCGGGATGATTCTCTGATAATCGAAATAATCCCCCTCGATCAGACGGGTAAAGAACACCAGTCCGTCGGTTTTCAGAATGGCGTGCTTGCGCGCAAGATAGATGCTGACCGTTCCTTTTCTGTCGTTCAGAATCTTGTTCATTTCATTGAGCGCGTGACCGGGAAGAATAAAGGAGAATTTCTCCTGCTGTACCTGCCCGATGCTGTTGATTTCACATACCTTGCTGCACTCGGACAGGGTATAGGAGTCGCAGGAAACCACCTGCAAAAGACCTCCGTCAATCCGAAAATACGCGCCGCACAGATTGGGGCGGCTGTCGTTTTCGGCAATGCTGTGCATCACGCGCCCGATCATGTCGCGGAGGCTGTCTCCGTTGATTTCAAAGCCGCGGTCGCCGCTGAGCTCCGGCAGACCCGGAAAATCCGCGCCGTTGAGCGCATACATGGTGAAGCTGGAATTTCCGCAGCTGATGGTCACAGCCGATTTCTGATCCACTTCTATATTGATTTCTCCGTCCGCCATGACCTTGACAATCTGCATCAGGCGCTGTGCGTTGATGATATAACTGCCCTCTTCGATGACTTCCGTCGCCTCAAAGGTCGTCCGCGTCCCCTTATTCATATCGTAGGTGGAAAAACGCACGGTGTTTCCGCCGAGAGTTTCAATCAGAACCCCCTCCAGAGAGGTAATGGTGTTCTTATTGGAGACAGTCCCCATCACGGGCAACAGGTTGGCAAGCAGTACGTCCTTTGCGAATATGATTTTCATAGGTAGTCCCTTTCTTGGTTTTCTGTGCGGGGCACAAAATCTTGGATTGATTGTATGATTATGTTAGTAGTCGTAGTAGAGTGCTGTCAGTTTGTCTGAAATACGGGGTGGAGCCGTTTTTCACGGGAAAACCCCACCTTTATTTCCGACAAATGCCGTGTTTGTCCTCTTTGAGTGCCTGTCAGTAAAACAGATGGGGGTTTTCGCCGGAGTTACTGACAGTGTTTCTGACAGTCAAACTGACGTCTCACTGACAAAAGAGGTGAAAGCAATATGTATCATTTCTGTATCTGTTTGGAGAGGGTTTCCACGTCATCTTTGACTCTTTTGTCGGTTTCCATGTTGCTTTCGATCTTATTGTAGGCAAGAATGACGTTGGAGTGATTACAGCCGAAAATGGCGCCGATGTCGGCGAGCGGATAATCGGTCAGGGTCCTGATCAGATACATACAGATATGGCGGGCATATACGATATTTTCCTGTCTGCGTCTGCCCTTGATGGTTTCCACGGGAATATCAAAGCGCTTGGAGACAAGAGAGAAAATACGGTCGATGACAAAGGTGCTTTCGCTGGTGCCGGACTGTACGTCTGCCAGAGCCCGTTTGGTGCTTTCCAGCGTGATGGGAGTGCCCGTGAGCATATTCATGGCGGCGAGCTTGCGGATGGCGCCCTCAATGGTGCGGATATTGCTCTTGATTTTGTCCGCCATGTAGTTCACAATGTCCTCGGACAACGTGATCCCCTGTTTTTCCGCTTTCATTTTGATAATAGCGGCGCGCAGCTCCGGCGTGGGAGGCTGAATGTCGGCGGTCAGACCCCATTCAAAACGGGTTCTCAGACGGTCGGTCAGATTCTTGATTTCACACGGGGGTCTGTCCGAGGTCAGGATAATTTGCTTCTGATTGTCGTACAGGGTGTTGAAGGTGTTGAAGAATTCTTCCTGAATGGATTCCTTACCGGCAATGAAATGAATGTCGTCGATGAGCAGCACGTCTGTGTTGCGGTATTTGGAGCGGAACTCCGAGGTGGAGCCTTTCCGCAGGCTTTCGATCAATTCGTTTACAAAGTCCTCGCCGCGGATATAAATGAACTTCACGTCCGGGGTGCGACGCTTGATTTCATTGGTGATGGCGTAAAGCAGATGGGTTTTCCCCAGTCCGCTTTGCCCGTAAATGAACAGGGGGTTGAACTTCTCCTCCAAGGGGTTTGTGAGAATTTCCTCGTCGGTGGTAAAGGATTTCGCCACTGCCTCGCACGCCGCGTGGGCAAACCGGTTGGAGTCTCCGACAATGAAGTTTTCAAAGGTGTAGCCCGCGACGGTGTCTTTGCCCTCGATGTTGCGGGTCATTTCGAGTTTTTCTTCCTCGTCGCGTTTCTGTTCCTCCAGCTCTAACGGGTCGGGCTCCGCCGCGGTCTGCGCCCGCTGCTGTGCCATATCCGTCTCGCGGGAGAAAATCTCAATATGGACGGGAAAACCGAGGATGTTCGAGTAAGTATCCGTCAGAATATCCGTATGGTGTTCGAGCAGTATTTTGGTCTTGAAAGAGGTGGGGGCGGACAGTCTGACCTTATGTCCGTCAATGCTCTCGATTTGCAGCTCCTTGAACCAGAGGTTATACACGGTTTCGGAAAAACTCTTCCGCAATACCTCCGCGGCGGCATTTTCAATATCCTGATACAGTTCCATGGCTCTCCTTATGACAGGTGGGGATTCGGAAAAATGCCAAACCGGCATTCGGGTGCGAAATCAAAACAATCCGATTCCGTACAAAATTCTTTTATATTTTACTATATAAATAAATATAAATCAATCATGCACGCGCGTATTCATTAAATTGTTTACAATTTTTTAACTTTTGAGAATGTCGAAAAAGGCAACAGGGTCGGTTTTACACCGCATTTGATAAAGAAAAAAGTCCGGACAAGTATCCGGACTTTTGAAATACAGACGCAATATATTCGATTTCTCTTTTATCCGTCAATGAAAAGGGATTGGTTTCAAAAGAGGAAAAAGAAGAAAGAAAAACCGTCACGTTTGGCTTTTGGGTTTGCCGTGGAAAATCAGGGCGGCAAGATAACCGAATACCAGCGCGGCGGCGGTTCCTCCCGCGGCGGCGGTCAGAGGACCCGTCATGGCGCCGAGCAGCCCTTTTTCGACCACGGCTTCCTTGACGCCGCGGGCAATGTTGCCGCCGAAGCCGAGCAGAGGCACGCTCACGCCCGCCCCCGCGAATTTTTCAAGGGGTTCATAGATGCCGAGCGCCCCGATCAGCACCCCCACGGTCACGTACAGCACCAGAATGCGCGCGGGCGTGAGTTTGGTCAGGTCGATGAGCAGCTGGGCGCTCACGCACAGCACCCCGCCGACAAGAAAGGCGCGCACAAGAGACAAAAGCAGTTCCATATCAGTTTTCTCCTCTCACGATTTCGATAACGGGCGCAACCCCCAAGATACTCTTCCCCTGCTGCACGCTGGAGGGGCTCATCAGCGCCCCGGTGGACAGAAAGAGAATCCGGCGATACTCTCCCGCCCCCATTTTTTTGAGGAAAAAGGCGCTGAGCAGGGAGGCGCTGCAACCGCAGCCGGATCCGCCGGCATGGCAGTCCGCATTGGCGGGGTCGTAGATGAGTTTTCCGCAGTCGAGGTGCTTCTCCGAAATGTCCACCGACTGGGTTTTGAGCAGAATGGAGAGCAGCTCCGACCCCTCGCTCCCCAAATCCCCCGTGACAATCGCGTCATAGTCCGCGGGGCGGGTATGGGTCAGGCGCAGATAGGATACGATCGAGGCGGCGGCGGAAGGCGCCATGGCGGCGCCCATGTTGTTGGGGTCGCTGATCCCGCCATCCACCATCACCCCCGGCATCACCCGCACGATGTGCGGCGCGCGGGTACCGCAGCGCAGGAGGAAAGCGCCGCCGGCGGTCGCCGTCCATTGGGCAGTGGGGGTTCTTTGTCCGCCGTATTCGATAGGGGTGCGGAACTGCCGCTCCGCCGCGCTGTTGTGCGAGGTTGTCACGCAGGCGGCAATGTTCTGTTCCTTAGTCGCATTGAGGGTCAGGGAAGCGAGCAGAAGCCCCTCCGTGCAGGTGGAGCAGGCGCCGTAAATGCCGAAAAAGGGGATTTGTTCTTCCACATGGCCGCAGGAAGAGGCGACGCACTGATTCTGCAGGTCGCCCGAGAACAGAAAGGAGACGTCGCTGTGCGACAGTTGGGCTTTGTTCAGGGCAAGGGCAAGCACGTTATGCGAAAGCTCACTTTCGGCAAGCTCCCACGTCTTTTGACCGAATTTTTCGCTCTCGTCGTGAAAGTCGAAGCAGTCCCCCAAAGGACCCTCAAACTCGGCTTTGCCCACGGCGGAGGCGGAAGAGAAAATTTCAACAGGCTTTTGAAGCTCAATGACAGACTGCATGACAAATCTCCCTTATACAAACAAAGTGATGATGAAGTAGACCACGCCCCAGACTACCCCCGCAAGGGTGGCGTACAGAAGCACGGGACCCGCGACCGTAAAAATCTTGGCGCCAACGCCGAGGATGAGTCCCTCGCTCTTGTTGTCGATGGCGGGGGAAACCACCGAGTTGGCAAACCCCGTCACGGGCAAAAGGGTTCCCGCGCCGGCGTAGCGCGCAATGCGGTCGAATACCCCGATGCCCGTGAGCAGGGCGGCGATGAAAACGAGGGTGATCGTCGTCAGCGTGCCGGCGTCCCGCCGCTGCATTCCCGCAAGGGTGTAAAGATAAATCAAAAGCTGTCCGAGGGCGCAGATAAGCCCGCCGCACCAAAAAGCGGCGGCACAGTTCTTTACCACCGGGGAGCGCGCGGCGCGGCGCTTAACCAGCGCCTGATACTCTTTTGTTTCCATGAAAAGACTCCTTTTTTTCATAGCGTGCCACAGCGCGCGGCGTTTATACGTTGAATAAACGATGAAAAACAAAAGAAAAAGCGCCGCTTTCACGGCGCGGAAAAATGAATTAAGCGGGAAAAGAGATATTTCGACTTTCAGCCGAAGCGAGATTGTTTGCTGTCGCAAACAGAGATATTTTCACCTGCGGTGAAAGAGATATTTCGGCTTTCAGCCGAAGCGAGATTGTTTGCTGTCGCAAACAGAGATATTTTCACCTACGGTGAAAGAGATATTTCGGCTTTCAGCCGAAGTGAAAATCAACTTTTCTTTATCTCCGCGAAGCGGAATATCTCTTGCCGTCAGGCAAATATCACTTTGCCCACCGGGCAAAATATCTCTTCGCGTAAGCGAAATATCACGCGCAAAGCGCCTATCGCTTTGTGTCAGTAAAAAAGATTATATTAAAACGGTGCGGAGCCTAAGATACTTGGTACAACGCCGTTAAATCCCCCAGTACGTCGACCCCGAAGCGGTAGAACAGCACGTTGTAGAGAACGGCGTTCACCAGCGACAGCGCGACGGGAATCAGAAAAAGCTGCCAGCGGATGAAGCGCAGGGGAGACGTGCTTTTTTTCAGAACGGCAAGCACCAGCGCGCCGTCGCACCACGCAATCGCAAGCAGGGCGGCGAGCAGGGGCGGATAAAGGCGAAAGGCAAGCAGGGGATGTCCCGTACACAAAGCGATCACCGCGCGGGTCCCGCCACAACCGGGGCAATACAGGCGCAGACCGTTCCGCACCGCGCATTCCCCCAGCCGCATGGCCCCGAAGTCGCGGCTCAGGAACGCGAGCAGTACAAACACCCCGGTGAACAGCAGCAGGGCGAGATGAAACACACAGGCGCCCTTGACGGCGCGTTTGACTTCCCCGGGCATGGCAATCCTTTCTCCGTAACGGGACGAATAAAATTACGGGCTTATTTTTGCCTATTGTAACACAAAGCGCGACCCGAAACAAGAAAGCATTGATTTTTTCATATAATTGCGGTAAAATACACACAAAGAGAACAACAGGAGGTTCACAATGGACGAACAAAACGGAAAGACCCCCTTTGACCCTTTCCGTCGCGACGGCGGAGAGGAAGACCGCAACGCCTCTGACGGCGGCGGAGCAAACCAAAACAGCGGCTACGGCAGCTTCGGCAGAGACAACGGCAATCCGTCAGGCGGACAGGGCGGCGGCGCACAGGACCCGTGGAACAGCGGCTGGACCAACGCGGGAGGCGGCAATTCGCAAGGGAGCGGCTACGGCAGTTTCGGCAGAAACGGCGGGACAAACGGCTCCAATCCCGGCGGGGACAACGGTCAGGGCGGCGCATGGAACGGCGCGGGACAGAACGGCAATTTCTACGGCCCCGACTATTTTTCGGGTGCCGGCAACAGTTACGGCGGACAACAGAGCAACGGATGGGGATATAACCGTCCCACGCCTCCGCCGCAGAAAAAAGAGGGGCACACCGCCCTGTCGGTGGTTTCCCTTATCTGCGGCATTCTTTCCATTGTCCTTTGCTGCGGACAGGGATATTTGCAGCTTGTGCTTGCCGTCGCGGCGATTGCCTGCGGCGTTGTGCAGGCGGTGCTTGACAAGAAAATGAGCGGTCAATCAATTGCCGGTGTTGTGACGGCGGCGGTCGGTATCGTCATTGCTATCTTTTGCGTTTACGCGTACCATTCCGGCGCGTGGCAGGCGTTTCTGGATGAATTTCAGCGCGCGTTTGAAGAACAGCAGGGCAATATGGGCGGCTCCGGCAACGGCAGCTCGAACGGCGGTTCCAACGGCGGCAACACCATCGGACCCGATAACGGAAATATGATTGCACGCCTCTTTTCGTTCTCCGGAAACGGACTGCTGAAATAATCGCGGCACGCCCTGTGCAGAAAAGGGAAAAGCCGCATACGGTTTCATGCACGAAGCGGAACAGACTGCAAGCAACAGCCGCACCGGCAATATAAAAAGTAAGCGCTCCCACAAGCGGCGCAGCAATATTCCCTATTGCTGCGCCGCAACGATATTTGCCTGACGGCAAGTGATATGCCTGCCGGCGCGATAGTTTGCTTACGCAAAGTTATATTTCTCTCCGAAAGAGAAGATAAGGCAAATATCATATCACTTTGATTGCAAGTCAAAATATCACGTTTCACCGCAGGTGAAACATATCACTGTTTGCGGAGCAAACAATATCACTAAAATAGCCCACAGCCTTGCTCGCAAGGTAGAGTGGGCTATATTTTTTTAATATCCGCTTTTAATATCCGCGTGAAAAATCCCTATGAGAACCGCGTTCGGTGGGGCGCTTTTTCAGTGCGGCGGAGAAACGCCGCCGTCAAGGACGTTTGTGCAGGCGGCGGAACAGGCGTGCAAGCCCGCGAGATTTCTCTTTCCCACGGCGTTTCTCTTTGCGCGGGCAGAAGATATCGGTGAGAAGCGCCCGCATCTGGGGGTCGGTATAGCGGCGCCCTTCCTGTAACGCTTCCTCGCCGAGGGGGGCTGTCAGCAGTTGGTGTTCCATTCCGTCTCTCTCCTTTTCGTTTCTGTATGCATTATAGAACAGAAAAGGTACAACAAAACGGACTTCAAAACTCAAACAGAGAAAAAACGACAAAAAGGGTATCGGTCGGAGGAGTGGAGGAAAGTGATATTGCTTGCTTTCGCAAGCAGAGATATTTTCACCTTTGGTGAAAGAGATATTTCGGCTTTCGCCGAAGCGAGATTGCTTGCTTTGCAAGCAGAGATATTTTCACCT
>CAMEJM010000010.1 GCA_945920215.1 uncultured bacterium | reverse complement strand
CTAACATAACTTTTTTCTCATCTTTTTTGGTCTCACATCATTTACAAATACACACAATTGAATAAAAGACGATAGCCACTTCACACGGCTACCGTCTTTTTCTTATTGCTCCATGTCGTTCAGCTTCTGTTCTGTGTTATGCAGCTTCTCTTTCAGCTTCGCAATCTTCTTTTCCTTGCGGGCTTCGCGCTTGCGTTGCTTGGCTTCTGCGCGACCCTCTTTGCTTTTCACAAGGTCAATCGCGCCCGCTACAATGCTGTACGCAAAGTAGACGGCAACAACAGAAAGGGAGATTGTGACGATTCTGTGCTCACGGATGTAGCCCTCTTGTTCATTTAGGCAATTTTCGTAGTGCTCCAATTCAAATTTATAATGCTCTAAATCCCATCTATACACTTCTGCCAATTTAATATGTGGTTGTGTTGCCTTAACTGACATAACTATCCCGGAAATGCAAATGCAAAAGCACAATATTGTGCAAATGAAAATGACTTTCTTTTTCATTTTTACCGAAGCCTTGTTATTCTGTAACCCATTCAGTATTTCCAATTTTTTGATATGCAAAACCGAAATTTTCACTAACCCCAGCGACGATTAACAGAGCGGAACAAATGATAAAAAAGAATAGAAAGAATATAATCATTGCATTTTTCTTTTGCTTCCGCTTGGAAACAAAATAAGCAATACTTAGTAAGGAAAATATGGTGCAAAGGGCAATTCCAACAACAAGTTCTTGTAAATTCATTATAATTTCCCCATTCGTTTTATCTTTTAATGCAAATATTATAAACCAAAAAATACAAATGTCAAGGAGAATAAAATGAGTACACAATCTTACGCGCACGTAAATTGCAAAAAATACGAATCAACCGGGTTAAGTAGTGGTCTTTCTCTTCTGTCAGAGAATGATTACACAAGTGGTATTTTCCCAGCTTACTTTCCGGCAGATAGAACAATCGCTTTTCCTACTCCGCAGGAACTTGTTACAAAAGATTCTGGAAAATATGAATCTGCAGCACCGCTGTTTACTGTTCCTGCTGAAAGCGTTTTTACTGGATATTATGATATTGACCCTGTGAAAAATGCAAGTAGCGGTATTACCATCAGCAGTTACGATACAAATGTAGTGAGACTATCTCAAGGGTCATATGAGGCAGAGTACAGCTATTATTATGAATATGTTTCGTCTGCGGATGGAAATACAATAAAAAGACGTATTGTTATGACATATTACTTTGCCGCCGTCAAAAACAAATACCCCACCAAGCCGTGGACAATCAAGAGCGTGGTGGAGCGTATTCTTGACCTTGCGGAGCCGCGGCTGATCATCAGGTACCATAAGGATACCGGCACCTACGAGGGCGGCATTGAATTTCGCCATGTCATATTGACATGTCCGGCAGATTGAATTATGATGGATATATTCGATACAGAAGTATCATATCATGCTGAAAAAACGAAAATTTGACAGAATATGCGTCAAACGGTGAGTCCGATTGTCGGCGTGATATTCCGGAGGAAAAAACAGATGGAAAAACAGACAATTATTTGCATCGGTAGGCAGTACGGCAGCGGCGGGCGTGAGATAGGCGAAAAAATCGCCGCGCAGCTCGGCGTGGTATGTTATGACAAGCTGCTGCTGCAAAAAACCGCGCAGTCGTCCGGTCTGGCACTTTCCGCGGTTGAGGACAATGACGAGAAACCGATCGGTCTGAGCAGTCTGGTTTCATGCAATTTCTTTGCAGACACTGCCGCCATTTCCAGCGTGTTCTATTCGGAGCGGCAGCGGGTGTATAAGGCACAGCAAAAGATCATCCTTGACCTTGCCCACCGGGGAAGCTGCGTCATGATCGGACGGTGCGCTTCCTCTTCCCTGCGGAGCGCGGGATTTGACGTTTTGTCGGTGTTCGTGTACGCGGACGAGAAAGATCGCGTCAACCGGATTGCCGCGCGCAACGGCATTGATCTCAAGACTGCCAAACAGAAGATGAAGAAAATTGACCGTATGAGAAGGAAATATTTTGATTTCTATTCCGATACGCAGTGGGGCCAACCGGAGAGTTACGACCTGATGGTCTCAAGCAGCTACTGCGGTATCGACGGCTGCGTGGCGCTGATTGAACAGATGCTGTCCGACAGAAAGGCGAAAGAAACCTCCGATGAATAAAGATTTGACTGTCGGGAGACCGGGAAAGGTTCTGTGGCAATTCTGTCTCCCGCTGTTCGGCAGCATCCTGTTTCAGCAGTTATACAACATCGCGGACAGCTTTGTCGCAGGGAAATTCATCGGTAATGACGCGCTCGCCGCGGTGGGCAACAGTTACGAAATCACCCTGATTTTCATTGCGTTCGCATTCGGCTGTAACATCGGCTGCTCGGTGATTGCCGCGCAGCTTTTCGGCGCCAAGAAATACGGGGAACTCAAGACCGCGGTTTTCACCGCCCTGACGGCAAGCGGCGCCATTTGCCTTCTGCTGATGCTGGGCGGCATTGTATTCTGCGACGGGTTGCTGACCCTGATACATACGCCCCCGGAAATCTTGGCGGATTCCAAGCTCTATCTGAATATTTACATTCTGGGGCTGCCGTTTGTATTTTTGTACAACGTTTCCACGGGTATTTTTTCGGCACTGGGGGATTCCAGGACGCCGTTTATCTTTCTCGCATGTTCCTCACTTTCCAACATCGCGGCGGACATTTTGTTTGTAACCGCCTTTCATATGGGGGTTGCCGGCGTTGCGTGGGCAACCTTCCTCTGTCAGGGAGTGAGCTGTGTGCTTGCCCTGCTGTTCCTGTTGCTCCGCTTCAGAAGAATCAAGACGGACGGCGCCGTGAAGCTGTTTTCGTGGAGACTTCTCAGGCGCTTTGCGACCGTGGCGGTACCGAGTATTTTACAGCAGAGCTTTATTTCTGTCGGCAATATTATCATTCAGAGCGTCATCAACAACTTTGGCGTTGCGGTGATGGCGGGCTATTCCGCGTCGGTCAAGCTCAACAACATGGTGGTTACCTCTCTGACAACCATGGGGAACGGCGTTTCCAACTATACGGCGCAGAACCTCGGCGCCGCCAAATACGACCGGATCGGGGAGGGCTTCCGTGCGGGGCTGAAGCTCGTGTGGATGCTTTGTGTTCCGCTGGCGCTGACATACTTTATCGCCGGGCGCTGGCTGGTGTATCTCTTCCTTGACAGTCCCACGGGGCAGGCGATGGATATCGGCGTTACGTTTTTGCGGATTCTCTCTCCCTTCTATTTTGTTATATCCGCCAAGATTGTAGCGGACGGCGTACTGCGCGGCGCGGGGCTGATGAAACCCTTCATGATTGCCACGTTTACGGATTTGTTCCTCCGGGTACTGCTTGCCGAGCTGTTGTCGCGCACCGCGCTTGCCACAACCGGTATCTGGATCTCCTGGCCCATCGGCTGGGTTGTCGCAACCGCGCTGTCCGTAACCTTTTATTTCTCCGCCAAGCGGAAGAATTTTTCGGCAGGCGACAGGAGAATGCAATAAACCGCGTATTGGCCCACGACTCTGATGCGAAATTTATCATTTGGTGATTGAAAAGGCAGAAAAGCGGTGATACAATAAAAGAAAAACGGGCAAAGGAGACTGAAACAGTGGCACAGGGACAATTTGTATATTACAAAACCGCAAAAGGCTTTTTCAACTATCGTTTGAAGGCTTCCAACAAAGAGACCATTGCTGTCAGCGGCGGCACAGGGTACTCCTCTCTTTCCGCCTGCAAGAACGGCATTGAAAGCGTTCGGAAGAACGTCAACGCGCATATTGAGGATCAGACCCTCAAAAAACCGGAATCTCTGACCTGCCCCAAATTTGAGCTGTATGCGGATAAGGCGGGGAAATTCCGTTACAGACTGCTGGCGAGAAACGGAGAGTTGATTTGCACCTGCGAGGACGGCTACGCAACCAAGGACGGTTGCAAGAAGGGAATCCAAAGCCTTGCCAAATGGGCGCTCGACGCCGAAATCGTCCCCGAGGAATAAATTCCCCCCCACGGCGGGCTCTGTCTCGCTCCGTAAACCCCGCCCCCCAAATAGGACTGTTTGTGGAACAAGCAATTTCACTTCGGTACAGCCGAAATATCACTTTCGCAGTAAGGCGAAAATATCTTTTACATAGCAAAATATCACGCTTGCAAAGCAAACCATCCTGCTTTACGCCACTCCTCTACTCGCCTCCGGCGGGCGCCCCCTCTCGGAGGGCGTCGGAATATACAAGCGGACACCCTGCCGGACGGGGCGCCCGCTTTTCTCATGTTCCGGCATTGCCGTGGCGGAATACCGCTTTTGGAGCCGATACTTCTGTTCAATTGGGCGACATATCCGGAGGCTAAAACACCCTTTTTGGATACAAATAAAGCCTTTTTAAGAAAAATTTTCCTTTACCGTTCACAATTATTTCATAGAATAGATACCTAAATATCGATATTTCGATAATGATTAGTGATAGAATAGAAAAGGAAAGCGCAAAAAAGCTTTTCCTAAATCAACATCCTAATCAAAAACATATAAGGAGCGATGGAGATGGCAAGATTTACATTACCCAGAGATTTGTATCACGGCAAGGGCGCGCTGGAAGCGCTCAAGACCTTTGAAGGCAAGCGTGCAATGATTTGCGTGGGCGGCGGCTCCATGAAGCGGTTCGGCTTTTTGGACAGAGCAATTGCCTACCTGAAAGAAGCGGGCATGGAAGTGGAGCTGTTTGAGGGGATTGAACCCGATCCCTCCGTGGAAACCGTGATGCGCGGCGCGGACGCCATGCTGAAATTCCAGCCCGACTGGATCATCGCGATGGGCGGCGGTTCGCCGATCGACGCGGCAAAGGCAATGTGGATCAAGTACGAATATCCCGAAACGACCTTTGAGGATATGTGCAAGGTATTCGGTCTGCCCAAGCTCCGCCGTAAGGCGCATTTCTGCGCGATTTCTTCCACCTCCGGCACTGCGACCGAGGTGACCGCATTCTCGATTATCACCGATTACGCAAAGGGCATCAAATACCCGATCGCCGACTTCGAGATTACGCCGGATGTGGCAATCGTCGACCCCGATCTGGCAGAGACCATGCCGAAGAAGCTGGTGGCGCACACGGGTATGGACGCGATGACCCACGCGGTTGAAGCGTATGTGTCCACCGCGAACTGCGATTATACCGACCCGCTTGCCCTCCATGCCATCAAGATGATCCAGAACGACCTGGTGGATTCCTACAACGGCGATATGGCAAAGCGCGACAGTATGCACAACGCACAGTGCCTTGCCGGTATGGCGTTCTCCAACGCTCTGCTCGGTATCGTTCACTCCATGGCGCATAAGACCGGCGCGGCGTTCGCCGACTACGGCGCGCACATCATTCACGGTGCCGCAAACGCCATGTATCTGCCGAAGGTCATCGCGTTCAACTCCAAGGATCCCACTGCCGCAAAGCGGTATGCCGCTATCGCGGACTTCATGGGACTGGGCGGCAACACGCAGGAGGAAAAGATCCGTCTGCTGATCGATTATCTCCGCGGCATGAACGACGCGCTGAACATCCCGCACTGCATCAAGAACTACGGTGCCGACAGCTATCCGACGGAACAGGGCTTTGTTCCCGAAAACGTCTTCCTCGAAAGAGTGCATGACATCGCCGTCAACGCACTGGGCGACGCCTGCACCGGCTCCAACCCGCGCCAGCCCTCCGTGGAGGAGATGGAGAAGCTGCTGAAGTGCTGCTACTACGACACCGAGGTGGATTTCTGATCCCCAACGCTATATAAGCAATCCCGTATCGGGGCTGCCGCTCGGAATAAGCGGCAGCCCCCTTTTTGAATCAATGACGCGCCGCCGCAAAAATGCGGCGGCGCGTTGAATTGAAGCGGTAAATAAGGATGAGAAAGGGATCAAGACGGAAAAACCGCAGTTTCCATAGGGATTTTACTAATAAATAAAATATAGCACACTTTACTTCGCAGTCGCGAAACGTAGTGTGCTTTTTTGACCACAAAAGACTATTGCGTTAAGTTATATTTTTAGCCTTGCGGCTAAAAGTGATATGCAAGGAGCTTGCGTTATATTTTGACTTCAGTCAAAGTGCTATTATATTTGCCTTCACTTTCCCGACAGGGAAAATATCACTTTGCGTAAGCAAAATATCACGCCGGCAGGCATATCACTTGCCGTAAGGCAAATATAGTTGCGGCGTGGCGATATCCCTATCGCTACGCCGCTAAACCGTCGCGGGGATTATTTCACAAGGATCTCCATTTGCGTTTCCTTGGGGAACATCCCCATTTTTTCATAGAACGCGCGGGCGTTGTCGTTGCCCTCCCAGACGTTAAGCGTAACGTCGTAACAATCCTGCGATTTGGCATATTGCAGGGCAAAGTCGAACAAGGCTTTCCCGACGTGCTGCCCGCGGCAGGCGCTGTCCACGCAGAAATCGTCGATGAACAGCGTTTTGAAATCTCGCATGGTAGTGCCGAACGGCTGACGGCGCAGAACACAGAAGATATAGCCCACAACCCTCTGTTCGTCGTTTTCCGCGACGAAGACGGGGGTGGCGTCGCTGAACAGAATCTTATCCAGCTCCTCCCGCGTGTATTTTTCGGTGCCGGATTTGAATATATCCGGGCGGAGCTGCGCGTGCAGCTCCAGCACCTGTCGGAGCAGGAGCAGAATCGTATCAATATCTTTCGTTTCCGCGCGTCTGATTTGCATGGCATATCTCTCTTTCGGGTCGGAATAGCAGCCGGAGACAGGACGCAAACAATGACGCGTCGCGCCCGGCAAGAGCGGCTGATTTATGGGGCTTGATACAGCAAGGAGCCAAGACGGTACGGCTCCGCGCCGAAAACGGCGCCGCCGCGGAAGCGGGGCGGAGAAAGGTCAGGACGGCTCCGCACTGACTATCGTGCCGCCGCCGAGAACGAGAACGCCGTCATAGAGGACGACTGCCTGCCCCGCCGTGACCGCGCGGACGGGCGTATCGAAGCAAATCCGCACGCGCCCTCCCGGAAGAAGCTCGGCAACCGCGGGCGTATCTTTCGCGTTATATCTTGTTTTGGCGGTGATATGCAGAGGGGAGGCGGGCGGCTCGCCGGCACACCAGGAGAAGTCGTCCGCAATCAGAGAGGCGCTGTACAGGTGTTCCTCCGGCGCCAGCGTGACGGTGTTTGCCGCAGGATCCTTGCTCTTGACATACAGGGAGGCGGGCAGGGAGAGTCCCAGACCGCGGCGCTGACCGACGGTATAACGGATCAGCCCCTTGTGCCTGCCGAGCACCTTTCCGTCTTCATCGACAAAGTCGCCTGCCGGATAGGGACGTCCGGTGTATGTCTCGATGAAAGCGGCGTAGTCGCCGTCCGGTACAAAGCAGATGTCCTGGCTGTCCGCTTTGTCGGCAACCGAAAGGCCGCGTGCTTCCGCCAGAGCGCGGATCTGATCCTTGGAGGTGAAGCCGCCGAGAGGAAACAGAATATGCGACAGCTGCTGCTGTGTGAGCGAATAGAGCACATAGCTCTGGTCCTTCATGAGATTGGCGGCGCGCTTCAGCGTGTAAATACCCTCCGGCGTTTTGCCGAGACGCGCGTAATGCCCGGTCGCCACATACTCGCACCCCATTTTTTCCGCATAGCGCATCAGGGCGTCAAACTTGATGCGGCGGTTGCAGTCAATACAGGGGTTGGGCGTCAGCCCGTTTTCATATGCCGCTACAAAATGCGAAATGACCTCACGGTCGAAATCAGCCGCCAGGTCACAGACCTCGTGGGGGATACCGAGTGCCGAGGCAACGCGCCGCGCGTCCTCAATATCCCGTGTGGTGCAGCAGGAGGGGTCGGAGCCGTCGGGCGCGCGCAGGCGCATGGTGACGCCGACGCACGCATAGCCCGCCTCCCGGCACAGCAACGCGGCGACGGAGCTGTCGACTCCCCCGCTCATTGCCACGAGGACCTTATTTGTCTTCATGCTCGGCTTCATGGTCGTGAGCATGGCAGCAAGCGCAGTCGCCCTGACAGAATTTTTCGGGATCGTATGCGATGCCGTGCTTGTCGTAGTAATCCTTGACTGCCGCTTTGACGGCTTCCTCCGCCAGAACCGAGCAGTGAATCTTGTGCGCGGGCAGACCGTCCAGCGCTTCCACGACCGCTTTGTTGGAGAGGGTGAGGGCGTCCTCGATGGACTTACCCTTGATCATTTCGGTTGCCATGGAGGAGGTGGCAATGGCGGAGCCGCAGCCGAAGGTATTGAACTTGACGTCGGTAATGATGCCGTCCTTTACCTTGATATACATTTTCATAATATCGCCGCAAACCGCGTTGCCGACTTCACCGATCCCGTCCGCGTCGTCCATTTTGCCGACGTTGCGGGGGTTGCGGAAATGATCCATTACTTTTTCACTGTAAAGCATTTGTTACTCCTTATATTTTGTCGTCAAATCAAATGGGGCTGAATCCCTTTTTCGAGGTTCTCCCAGACGGGGGACATACCGCGCAGATATTCCACCACGCGGGGCACCTCGCGGACAATGTGCGCCACCTCTTCGGGGGTGTTGTATTCCGAGAGGGAAAGGCGCAGGGAGCCGTGGGCGATCTCGTGCGGCAGACCCAGCGCCAGAAGAACATGGCTGGGGTCAAGAGAGCCGGAGGTGCAGGCAGAGCCGGACGAGGCCTCAATGCCGCGGTCGTCCAGCATGAGAAGCAGGGATTCGCCCTCAATGCCCTCAAAGCAGAAGTTCACGGTGCCGGGGACGCGCTTTTCGCGGTCGCCGTTGAGCACGGAATGCGGAATCTTGGAAAGCTCCGCAATCAAGGTGTCGCGCATGGCGCCGATATATGCGGCGTTTTTCTCAAGGTTTGCGCACGCTTCCTCAAGCGCCGCCGCCATACCGACAACGGCGGGAATATTCTCGGTGCCGGCACGCTTGCCGCGCTCCTGCGCGCCGCCGTTGATGACGTTGGCGAGGACGATGCCGCGCTTGGCATACAGCACGCCGACACCTTTCGGACCGTGGAATTTGTGGGCGGAGATGGACAGCATATCGACGTTGTCCTCTGCCACATTGACCGGGACATGACCGACCGCCTGCACCGCGTCGGTGTGGAACAGCACGCCCGCTTCACGGCAGACCGCCCCGATTTCGCGGATGGGCTGAAGCGTGCCGATTTCGTTATTGGCGTACATAACGCTGACAAGCGCGGTGTCGGGACGGAGCGCGGCGCGTACGTCGTCAGGCGTGACGATTCCGTTCTTGTGAACGTCCAGCAGGGTGACTTCAAAGCCCTCTTTCGCCAGGGCGTCCAGTGTGTGAAGAATGGCGTGGTGCTCGAACTTCGTGGAGATGATGTGCTTCTTGCCACGCTTCGCGCCGAAGCGGGCGGCGCTGATCAGCGCCTGATTATCGGCTTCACTGCCGCCTGAGGTGAAGTATATCTCACGTTCGGAGGCGCCGAGCAGTCCGGCAATTTTCGCGCGGGCTTCCTCTAAAACGACTTTTGCCTGCTGCCCCACGGTGTGGAGGCTGGACGGGTTGCCCCAGACGTTTTTCATCGCGTCAACGGTGGCGTTGAGTGCCGCCTCGCTCATCGGCGTGGTGGCGGCGTTATCCGCATAAACCAACATGGTATGCTCCTTTTTCCTATCATTTTCGTGGGGATTATAGCATATAATTCCCACTTTGTCAATAGGAAATACAAACGGATGATGTGAAAGGAATGTAAAACATATAAATACAGATAATATAGTTGACGCGGCGCGCGCGTGAGAAAGCGTTAGGGACAGCGCCGGGCGAAAAGAGAAAGCCGCCCGCGGGGCGGGCGGCTCATCGGACGGGTCTGCTTCCGTGCGTTTTTGCCGTGCTGTTTATTCTTTGTAATAGACGATTTTTCCGTCCTCCACCGAATGGGTCAGCCACACGTTGCCGCCGATGACGCAGTGGTCGCCTACCGTGGTGTTGCCGCCGAGAATGGTGGCGTTGGCGTAAATGACCACATGGTTGCCGATGTTGGGGTGGCGCTTGATGTTCTTGACGGGGTTTCCGTCCGCGTCCAGCTCAAAGCTCTTCGCGCCGAGGGTCACGCCCTGATAGAGCTTGACATGGTCGCCGATGACCGTGGTTTCACCGATGACAATGCCCGTGCCGTGGTCGATGAAAAAGTACTCGCCGATTTTCGCGCCGGCGTGGATGTCGATGCCTGTTTTTTCATGGGCATATTCGGTCATGATGCGGGGGAGCAGCGGCAGATTCATCAGATACAGCTCATGCGCCATACGGTAAATGGAAATGGCGTAGAAGCCGGGATAACAGATCAGAACCTCCTCGCGGCATTTTGCGGCGGGGTCCCCCTCATAGAGAGCGTCGATGTCTTTGAGCAGAAGGGATTTGATGCGGGGCAGGCGGGAGAGAAACTCCTCCGCGCAGGCGGCGGGATCCTTATCGTCGGTATCGCTGAAGCTCAGCGCCGCCGTGATTTGCTCCGTGAGCAGTTCGCGGATCATAGTCAGCCGTTCTTGTGCCGAGGGAGTGCCGCAGGTACGGAAATAGCCCGGGAAGAGCAGCGCCTGCAACTCCTTGATCAGGCGGATGACCATGTTGCGGTCGGGGGCGGAAACGCCCGCGTTATGGGGGCGGAGGGCGGCGGTGGCGTCAATTGCCGCCAGTTCTTTTGCAATGTCGGAAACGGTCATGATATACTCCTGTCTCTCTCAAAAGTTCAAACGGCGCCCATGGCAAGGTCGTGGATGGAAATGCGGGAGAGGTAGCCCTCGATCAGCGCTTCGAGTTTTTGCCACATGGGCTGCGTCAGACACATATCGGCGCGGTTGCACACGTTTTCCTCGCAATTGGAGCAAGCCATCAGGGCAAGGGAGCCCTCGGTGACGCGGATGATCTCATTCACATTGATTTCGGTGGATGGGCGCGCCAGCTGATAGCCCCCCTCCTTGCCGCGGGTGGAGACGACCAGTCCGCCCTCGCGCAGAAGGGAAACAATGCTCTCAAGGTATTTCATGGAAACATCCTGCCTCTCCGAGATGGCTTTGAGGGAGATGTTCCCCTGGTTCTCGTGCTGGGCAAGGTCAATCATCACAAGCAGGGCGTATCTGCCCTTGGTGGATATCATCATGGCGGCTCCTGAAACGGATGGATTCCGTTGCGCGGTTAAGTGATTCCCCGCGCGGGGAACAGACTGGTATTCGTGCGGGCGGCGCGGCTGAGGGATACGCGCTTTGCCCTATTGATTCTCATTCTATTATATATCATCCCAAACTCGGATTGCAACACACTTTTTCTTTTTCCTTTTTTCGCCGGCGGAGCAAAACGGTCTCAAAGAAGAGAAAAAAGGAAATAAAAAGAGAGAGGCGCGCCGACGGGCGCCCCTCCCTTGGCGCGGTTGCGACACCGCGTTTCCCATCAAAGGACGAAGAACAGAATGGAGAAGAATTGCAGCATGGAGCCGAGCAGAACGAACAGGTGAAACACCGAGTGAATAAAGGGACGGCGGCGCCCGTTCATATACAGGATAGCGCCGACGGTATAGGCGATCCCGCCGCCGACAAGCAGCAGGAAGCCGACGGGACCCAGCGCCAGATAGATGGTGCGGATACGGGTGACGATACACCAGCCGAGCGCCAGATTGCAGAAGTTCGAGAACAGCTCAAAGCGCTTGAGGTCAATGGCGTTGAGGGTGATGGCAAGCGCGGTGATGCCCCATACCACGCCGAAGTAGGTCCAGCCGAGGGCGGCGTTGATTTGCAGCAGGGTGACAAGACAATAGGGCGTATAGGTACCGGCGATCAGAAGAAAGACCGAGCAATGGTCAATGACCTGAAACACGCGTTTGCCGAGCAGGTCTGGCTTCAGACCGTGATAGATGCTGGACATTGTGTAAAGCACGATCATCGCCACACCGTAAATCGAAGCGGATACAATGGCAAACGGATCGCGGTGCAGCGCGGCAACCAGCACGCAGAGCGCGGTGGCGATCACGGCGAAGCCGCCGCCCACGATATGGCTGATCATATTGAATAATTCTTCTTCACGGGTATAAACCGGAAGCTGTCTCAAACGTAACGGTGTGCGTTCCATGATGGTCCTTTCACGGCGGGTAATGCGCCTTCGATTGCTATTATACGCGGCGCCGTCCGCGAAAGCACCCGAATACCGCCGAACGGGGGGCGCGGGAACAGAGAGGCGTCTCTACGGGCGTTTTTCGACATTCTCGCGCCCGTTCCGGAGACTCTCCCGATAAGAGAGTCTGTAAAAGCATGCGGAAAACAAGGGAAAAACCTGTTTTGAATTGACAGAGCAATGAAAAAATGGTAAACTATAAAAAGTAGCATTCTCACGAGAGGAGATACCCATGAAAGACCTTTCCATGGAGGAGCTTAAAGGCGTTATAGGGCGCAATCTTGTTGAACTGCGGCACGCCGCCGGCATGACGCAATCCGATCTTGCCGCAAAGCTGAACTATTCGGACAAGGCGGTTTCCAAATGGGAGTGCGGCGACGCCGTGCCCGACATTCTGATATTGACCCGCATAGCCGATCTCTTCGGCGTTAAGGTAGACTATCTTGTGACCGAGAGCCACACCAAGGAAGAAATGCCGGCGCCGCGGGAGCGCAGGCGCATTCGCACCGTGATTACGCTGTTGTCTGTGATGCTGATATGGCTGATCGCCACGGCGGTGTTCGTCGTCTGTACCATTATCAAGCCCGGCACTAACGGAATTTGGCTTGCGTTTATTTATGCGTTGGCTGTTTCCGCGCTTGTGGCGTTCGTTCTCAGCTGCGTCTGGGGCTGGCGTCTGGCGCAATACCTGCTGCTGTCGCTGTTCATGTGGTCGTTGATCCTGTCGCTGTTCCTATCCTATATCGTGTTTCGTCCGTTCGAGTTTCATGCGCCGTGGATGTTCTTTTTGGTGGGCATTCCCGGGCAACTGATCATCGCGCTTTGGCCGGGGTTAAAGGTTTATCTGCGTTTTCCCAAGCTCAAGCCGGTAAAGAAGCACGGGGAGGATGAACCCCCGCAGGAGGAGAACCGGGAGTAAAAGCGCGGCACGCCGCGTTTCGCCATCGGCTTTCACAAAGACGGCTTTTGCAAATGAATCCGTATGCCCGCGCTGCGCGCGGGCATTTGTATTTTCTCTGCTTCGCTTGTTCGTTTTCTCACGTATGCGCACGGTAAAAATTAAATATTTGATAAATATCCGAATCGGCGTTGTAAATCAAAAAGCGCTGTGTTACAATACAGATAAAACGGAGAACAGCCGAAAAAGCGAGGAAACGGTATGTATCGAAGAAGTATCGCCGCCCTTTTGGCGTTATTGCTTGCGGCGTGTCTGGTATCCTGCGGGAAAAAGCCTGACCCCGAAACGTATTCTGAGGGCTTGGAATACAGGAGAATGGGCGAGGTCAGCGCCGTGACGGGACCGGGCACCTGCGAGGACGAACAGATCAGGATCCCGGAGAGCGCCCCGGACGGAACGCCGGTGACGGAAATCGCCGGATATGCCTTTCAGGGGAAAGACACTCTGAAAGGCGTGGAATTGCCCTCGGGCATCACCCGGATCGGCGCCTATGCGTTCAAGGATTGCACCGCCCTGACCACCGTGAACCTGCCGGAGGGGGTAACGGAAATCGGTATGTACGCGTTCGCGGGGTGCAGCTCCCTCAAACAGATCTATCTCGGTTCATCCCTGACAAAGGTGGGGGACGGAGCCTTCAACGCCTGCACGGCGCTCAGATATGCGTTTTGGCGCGGCACCGCCGAAACATGGAAGAAAATCAGCGTCGGCAGCTCCAATTCGGCTCTGACCATGGGTGGCACGCTGTATTATTACAGCGCGCGCCGACCCACGCAAAGCGGGTATTACTGGTATTATGACAGCAACGGCACCGTCAGGCTCTGGCAGTGACGGAACCGCTCGACCACCGCATGAAAGCGACAACGGAAAGAGGATCGACGTATGAATGCAACTTTTATCACTTGCCCCGCCTATCGGCTTCCGCCCTACCGTCAGCCTTGGCAGGGTCCCTGCCATACAAGAGAGGACAGACTGGACGCAGGGGAGGGCTTGCCCTGCTTCCGCTATGTGTTCCGCTGTCCCGAAAAGCCGCAGGCGGCTTTTGTCGAGGCGACGGCGCTCGGCATTTTTGAGTTGTACTGCAACGGGGAGCGCGTGGGAATCCCCGGGGCGGCAGGCACCGTATATGATGAGCTGAAGCCCGGCGTGACCGATTACCGCCGTCGCGTATTTACTTACCGCTATGATCTGACGCCGTATCTGCGTGCGGAGAACACCCTGATTGCCGTTGTGGCGCCGGGGTGGTGGAGCGGACATATTTCGTTCGGCGCCTACGGACTCGGTCCTCTCTGCTTTGCGGCGGAGCTGGCGCTGACATACGTGGACGGCCGTACGGAAACTCTTTCCACAAATGAAACGTGGGAATGCGCGGTCTGCGGTCCCACCCTTTTTGCCGACATTTACGACGGGGAGCGCACCGACGCGCGCCTTGCCTATCCGTGGGAGCCGTATGCGCCCTACGCATGGAGCAACGCCGCCGTTTATAAAGACTATCAGGGCAAGGCGGAGCCGCGTTTGGGTCCTCCCGTACGGCTCCGCGCCGATCTGACGCGCTTGCCGCAGAGCGCGGTGCTATGGAGCAAAATCGAGGACAACGGCACCGAATACGGTGCGATCGTGCCGCGCATGAAGCGGGTGGGGGCGGGTTGTGAGTGCGTCACCCTGCGCCCCGGAGAACATCTGATCCTCGACATGGGGCAGAACATGGTGGGAAGACCCCTCTTGGAGGTGAGCGCCCCGCAAGGGACCGAAATCCGCTTCCTGTTTGCCGAGATGCTCAACGATTCCGGCAGTGCCGCGCGCGGAAACGACGGTGCGGCGGGTACCCTCTACGTGCAGAACTACCGCAGTGCGAAAGCCACTCTGGAATATGTGGCGCGCGGCGGCGCGCCCGAACGCTTTGAACCTCTCTTCTCGTTCTGGGGCTTCCGCTATGTGGAGCTGACCGTGAGTGAAACCGCAGAGATTCTGAACGTGCAGGGACAGGTGTTGACCTCGCTTCTCCCGGAGGTATCCGACATTACTACCGACAACGCGGAGGTCAACCGTTTTATTTCCAATGTCAAGTGGGGCAGGCGCTCCAACTATCTCCATATTCCCACAGACTGCCCGCAACGTGACGAGCGCCTCGGCTGGACGGGCGACACGCATATCTTCTGCGGCGCGGCGGCGTATCTGTGCGATGTCCGCGGCTTTATGCGCAAATGGCTGCAGGACGCGCGGGATTCGCAGAAGCTGCTCGGCGGCGCGTATGCCGACGTCATTCCCCATGTGCTGGACAACGGCTTCTCCGGCAATGCCGGGTGGGGAGACGCCGCGGTGATCATTCCCGACCGCCTGTGGCGTATGTACGGCGATACCGAGGTGATGCGGGAGCATTACGATTCCATGGAAGCCTATATGGAGTACCTCGCGCAGTACGGCGAGGACGGCGGGCGGGTCGCCTACGGCGACTGGCTGTGCTACGAGGTGACGGATAAGCGCTACATCGCAGTGTGCTATTACGCCTATGACGCCTATCTGATGGAGAAGTACAGCCGGATTCTCTCCGACCACGCAGGCGACCGCTTCGACAAGCGCGCAGGGCATTATCACGCCCTGTTTGAGAAACTCCGCGACAGCTTCCGCAGACGCTACATGGACGGCGATACCCTGACTGTCCAAACACAAACCGGCTATCTGCTGGCGCTCTACTGCCACCTCCTGGAGGGGGAGGCGTATGACCTTGCGGCAAAGGCGCTGTGCGAGAAAATCAAAGAGAACGACTACACCCTTTCCACCGGCTTTATCGGCACGGGGATCCTGGCGCAGACCCTTTCGCAGATCGGACGGGACGACCTCGTTTATTCGCTGTTGCTTCAGACCCGCGACCCCTCTTGGCTGTATTCTGTCAGACAGGGGGCGACCACGGTATGGGAGCGCTGGAATTCCTATACGCGGGAGCGCGGCTTCGGGGACGTCAGCATGAATTCCTTTAACCATTACGCTTACGGCGCGGTGCTGGAGTGGCTTTACTCCGGGGCGGCGGGAATTGTGCCGGATGAGGAGATCCCCGGCTTCGCGCACGCGATTTTGGCGCCGCACCCCGACCTGCGCACAGGGGAGGAGCTGCCCGCCGGGCAAATGCCGATTCTGCGCGTGAGCGCTTATTACGAGAGCATCCACGGCAGACTGGAAAGCGCATGGGAATACGAAAACGGCGAGTATGTCTGGCACTGCGCGGTGCCGGAGGGCATGACCGCCACGGTGCGCTTCCCGCTGTTGCAAAACCGCGCCCCGGCGCCGGAGCGCGAGACGGTGACGGTCAACGGCGTGACATACCGTATTGGCGAGCTATGCGGCTGCAAATACGACTATACAGCGGAATTTGAACTGCCCGCCGGCAGATACGAAATCAGGTGAGCCCCGTGACGGACTCCGTGCCGCTCGAAATTGAACGCAAATTTCTGATTGCCATGCCCTCCGGCGCGTATCTCGGAGGGGCGGGGGCAACGAAGTGGGAGATCGCGCAGACGTATCTGACCCACGCGGGAGAGGGAAGCCGCCGCGTGCGGCGGACCGAGTGCGGCGGCAACGTGACCTATACCATGACGGTCAAGACCCGCCGCACCGCCATGACCTGCACCGAGCAGGAGCGGGAGCTGACCGAGACGGAATACCAAGCCGCCCTCTCGGAGGCGCGCCCGGACAGCGAGACCGTCCACAAGTGCCGCTACCGCATTCCTTACGCGGGGCATACGCTTGAAATCGACGTGTACCCGTTCTGGCAGGATACCGCCGTTCTGGAGGTGGAGTTGCAGAGTGAGGACGAAGCCTTTGGGCTCCCGCCGGAGATTCGGGTTCTGCGCGAGGTGACGGGAGAGGGACTGTATAAGAACACGTCTATCGCCCGCTTCCTGCACGACCACCCGGGCGAGCCGCTGCCGCTGTGAGCCCGCTCTGCTCCGCCCCCCACCGGAAAGCTGCGGCGCCGTGCGAATACGGCTCCTCGCCGTCAATAGGAGAGGCACGGACCGAGCAAACGATAAAAAGAAAACGGAAGAAAGCAAAAACGCTTCTTCCGTTTTTTGATGGAATACTCACGGTTGACTGTGGGATCATTTCCGCGGAAATACGCGGGCGGGACATCAGATTTTCTCAAACGCCTGCGTTAAAAAAGCCTTTGTCAGCGGGCTCTTGGGGTTGCCGAACACCTCTTCCGGCGTGCCCGCCTCCTCAATAATCCCGTTCGCCATATAGATCACCTTGTCCGCGACGTTGCGGGCAAATTCCATTTCGTGGGTGACGACGATCATGGTGGAATCGGTGGATTTCAGACCGCGAATGACCTTGAGCACCTCGTTTGTCAGCTCCGGGTCGAGGGCGGAGGTGGGTTCGTCAAAGCAGAGAATATCCGGGTTCTGCGCCAGCGCGCGCGCGATGGCAACCCGCTGACACTGCCCGCCGGACAGCTCGCACGGGTAGGCGTTTTCCTTGCCGGTCAGACCCACGCGGGCAATCAGGGAAGCGGCGTGGGCTTCAATATCCGCAAGGCGCTGCACGTAGGCGCTCTTGTCGATCAGCTTCTTCTTGTAATCCTCTTTGGCGCGCAGGGAGGGCGCAAGGGTGATATTGCGCTGTACGGTATACTGCGGGAACAGGTGAAACGCCTGAAAAACAAGCCCGAAGTGCAGGCGCTTTTCACGGTATTCCGCCTCGGATACCGCGCGCCCGTCGGAGCAGTCCAGCAGGGTCTGCCCGTTCAGGGTCATGACCCCCTCGTCGGGTGTTTCAAGGAAGTTCATGCAGCGGAGCAGGGTGGTTTTTCCGCTCCCGGAGGAGCCGATGATGGCAAGCACCTCGCCGCGCTCGAGCGTCAGACTGATGTCGTTGAGCACGCAGGTTTCGCCGAAGCTCTTGCGGAAGCCCTTGATTTCCAGAAATGCCATGTCTGCTGCCTCCTTAAACCTTGAAATATCCGAGCTTCTTCTCCAGCTTGCCGAGCAGAACGGTCAGAAGCCCGTTGAAAAGCAGGTAGAACAGTCCGGCATAGAACAGCGGCCACAGAATAACGTAGCGGTTGACAAGCTGTTTCGCCACAAAGATAATGTCCACGGAGATGACCACGCTGGCAAGAGAGGTATCCTTGACAAGCGTGATGATTTCATTGGACATGGGGGCGACCACGCGCTTGATGACCTGCAGGAGAACGACGTGCGAGAAAATCTCACGGCGCGTCATACCGAGGACAAGCCCCGCTTCCTGCTGCCCTTGCGGGACGGACTGGATACCGCCGCGGTAGATTTCCGAGAAATAGCAGGCGTAATTGATGATGAACGCCACGCATACGCACATCAGTTTGGCGAACGTGGTGCGGATCGGGATCCCCAGCCACAGACCGGGACCAAAGCTGAAAACGATGATCTGGAGCATCAGAGGCGTGCCCCGGATCACCCACACAAAGCCCCGTGTCAGATAGGACAGGGGCTTAAAGCGTGACATGGAGCCGAACGAGACGAGAAGCCCGAGCGGCAGGGAAAGCACAAGAGTAATGCAGAAGAGGGCAAGGGTGTACCCAAAGCCCTCCAGCAGCTGTAAAGTTGCAGAAGCGAAGCTCATGACTCTCGATTATTCCGCTGTGTCAATGACGCATTCTTCGCCCGCGGAGCCGGCTTCCGCACCGATGATGGCAGCGCTCATGCTGTCGGTGGTGGTGTAGAGGTCCTTGTCAGCCTTGCGGATGACGGCAACCTGCTTGTTGTTCATGTAAGGCATGGAGATCTCCATGGCGGCTTTGCGCTCGTCGGTGATGGTCAGGGCATTCCAGATGCAGTCGATCGTCTTTGCGGACAGCATTGCTTCTTTCTGAGACCACTCGATGATCTGGAAGTCAGCTTCCAGCCCCAGTTTCTCGCAGACCTTGCGCGCCAGTTCAATGTCAAAGCCGGTCAGAATGCCGTTTTCGGTGTAAGCAATCGGCTTGAAGTCGGTGTAACCGATGATGACCTTGCCTTGACCGACAATGTAATTCCAGTCAACCTGCTCGGCTTCCGTGAGAGGAGCGACGGTTGCGTTTACGTCAATGCAGACGTCGTTTGCCAGACCGTATTTGTCTGCAATCGCTTTGACGGTGCCGTCCTTGGTCAGGGCGATCAGCTGTTCGTTGATTTTCTTGATCAGACCGCTGTTCTTGCGTGCGGCAATGCCGTACTGTTCTTCGGCAAGGGTCAGATTCGGGACGATCATCAGGTTGTTTGCATAGGTGCTGTCCTGGCTCATGTAGTAGGAAGCCATGATGCTGTCCATGACGCCGACGTCAATGGTGTTGGCGTTGAGCTGCAACAGCACGTCGACCATGGAATCTGCGGCTACGTATTTCTTTCCGAATTTGGTCTTCTGACCGCAGGAGGCAAGGGTGAGAGCGGTGGCGCAAATCAGAAGCGCACAGAGGGCAATGGTGAGAATTCTTTTCATGACGGGTACTCCTTATGTATCATTTTATGTTTTAACACTTTAACTTGCTAAAGTTTCCTCAATAAAGCGACACTATCATAACATACGATTTCCGGTTTGCCAATGCCTTTTTCAAATTTTCTCAAATTTTTTTGAGGCGCTTCCCGAAAACGGTCGAAAAAGCGCAATTTTGAAGCGAAAGGGAGCAACTGCGGGCTTGACAGGCGGGTATCGGAATACTACAATAGAGACAGATGCCGCAAAGCGGCAAACACGGAGGTTTTTATGGCAGATAATAAAAACAAGGAAAAGAAAAAGAATACCTTTTGGTCTGACTTCAAGGCATTTATCACTCGTGGCAACATCCTCGACATGGCGGTCGGCGTGATTGTCGGCGGCGCGTTCACTGCAATCATTACCGCGCTGAGCAACAATATCCTCAAGCCCATCATCAACTGGATCCTCGCCGGCATATTGGGCAAGGATTCCCTGAGCGAGGTGTATACCTTTCTCTCCCGCGTCAATGCTCCGGACGGCACCCCCGACCTGACGCAATCCATTTACATCGACTGGGGTGCGTTCATCAACGCGATTATCAATTTCCTGCTGATTGCCTTGGTTCTGTTCACCATTCTGCGTGTGATCACCAAGCTGCATACGCGCATGGAACATGTGATCCATGAGGAAAAGAACGCCGCCGCAAAGCGTGAAGCGGAAGCCAAAGCCGCAGAGGAAAAGGCAAAAGCCGAGGCGGAAGCAAAGGCAGCCGCAGAAAAAGCGGAAGCCGAGGCGAAAGCCGCACAAGAGAAAGCCGAGACGGAAAAGCAGTTCTACCTCAATGTGCAGAAGCAGACCGAGCTGCTTGAGAAGATTGCCGCCGGTATGAAACAGTAAGGGACAGGGGCGCGCTTCTTTCCTTTACAAAACCCGCACAAAAACAAAAAGGCACCCGCGAGGGTGTCTTTTTGTTTGAAAAACTTACTTTTTGTAGTATTTCAAAACGCCGATTTCGATGTAAGAGCCGTTGGCGTCCTCTCCCTTTTTGAAAGAAACGCCTTCAGCTTCATCCTCTTTTTCCTTGTCGCTCCAAGTATAATACTTGTCGTCTTTAATCTTGTAGAACAGGGTTTCGATAGGTTCTTCGTCCTTTTCTTTCTCGCCGGCATAGATTTCCACCTTACCGTTCATTTTGAACACGAGGGTATTGGAGCCGAGCGCAGATTCGTATGTACCGGACATCTTGGAGCAGGATACCAGCATGACAGCTAAGGTTGCGACCACCAAAACAACGGCTACGATCTTCAGTGCGTTTTTCATTTTGTCTTTCTCCTTTTGTAATTTGGTTAATCACCATAATTATTATAGTCACCGCCATAAGAAATGTCAACAACAGTCAAATAAATTCCGAAAGGATTTCGGAGGGCATACGGGCAAGGCGGAAAGGAACGTAGGGCAGGCGCGCCGCGCAATCCGGCGTCATTGCACGCAAGCGACAGGCGGGTGCCGTAGGCGACTGTCACGCCTTGTAATACCGATCCTCTCCTATCTGAACATAGGCACCGCTTTCGTCTTCTCCTTCGGAAAAGGGACTGCCCACGGCGTTCTGCTCCCCTCCGTCCTCTTCCCATGAGTAAAACAGACCGTCCTTGATTTGATAGAAGAGTACCGAAACGGGTTTGTCACCGTGCTCCTTTCTGCCGCGGTAAATGCGCAGTTTCCCGTTTTGACGGAAACAGAGGGTCAGAGCGGCGGTATCGCCCGCGCGCAGCTCATATTTGCCGGAGAGCCCGGCGCAGGAGCAGAGCAGGGAAAGAGTCAGGGAGAGCAGCAGCAGGGCGGCGGCAATGCGGAACACAAATCGTTTCATGAGTTTCCTCTATATTGGCTTGGAATCCGGGCGGGCGGAGGGAGTGCCGCCTGCCGGTACTAACACAGATGATAGCAGTTTGCGGGCAAAAAGTCAAACCCCGCCGTGCGACCGAATCTCCCCTCTTTCGCGGGTGCGCGCCGCCTACTTGCGAGGGAAGCGAAAACGTGCTACAATGAATGCGGATAAAACCTGTGTCAAGGGGAGGAACGGAATATGAAACCCGAAGAAAAGGAGCTGTCTCTTTCGGAGCTGCAAGAGGCGTTTCGTCCCCGCCCGCGCGACTGCCACAAAGGCAGCTTCGGATATGTGACCCTGCTGGGCGGTTCTCTCGCTTACAGCGGCGCCGCCAAGCTCGCCAACCTCTCCGCCGCGAGCCTGCGGGCGGGGTGCGGGGTGGTCCGTTTGGCGGTCCCCGCCGAACTTGCGGGCGCCGTTGCGCCGTATCTTTTGGAGAGTACGCTCTGCGCGCTGCCCGACGAAGGCGGCTCCGCCTTGTGCGATAAGGGAGCGATCGACCGCGCGCTTGACGGCGTGCGCGCGCTCGGTATCGGCATGGGCTGGGAGGAGAATCCGGTTTATCTTGAGATACTTCGCTATGTGCTGACCGAAAAGACGCTGCCCGTTGTCATTGACGCGGGGGGGCTGAACGCCCTCTCCCGCGAGACGTGTCTCCTGAACCACACTGCCTGTTCCGTGATTCTCACACCGCACCCCAAGGAATTCAGCCGTCTGTCGGGGCTTGCGGTATCCGCCGTTCTGGAAAATCCGGCGCAAGTCGCCGCGGAATTTGCCCGGAGGCACCGCTGCGTGGTTCTGCTCAAAGGCGCCGATACCCATGTCACGGACGGAACGGAAATCTATACCGTGCGCCGCGGCGGTGCGGGAATGGCAACCGCGGGCAGCGGCGACGTGCTGACGGGGATACTGACCGGTATGCTCGGCTATCTGCCGCCGACGGCAAAGACAGCCGCCTGCGCCGCGTATCTTGCCGGACTTGCCGGAGAGATTGCAGAAGCGGAGAACACCGATATTGCCATGGTTGCCTCAGACACCGTGCGGGCCATTCCCGCCGCCATCAAACGGATTCGGGCGGCAGACCTGTGAGGAAAGATAGGTCTGCAGGGCGGGGAGAGGAAAGCCCCCTGCCCGTCGGGCGCTGAAAGTACAAACCGTCTCGGAAACAGTCTCCGTTGCGTTCCCCCGCCGTGCGGCGTGGGGGAACTTTTCGTGTGGGCGGAGTCAAGGCGAAGCCGCAAAGTGTGAAAAGATTGTCAATGGCTGTGACCTGTGACGAAAAGACGACGGCGGGCGGCGGGACAATCGGTGTTTTTCTCTATTGACACAAAGCGCGCCGCCAATTAAAATGATAATAAATTTCACAGATATTTGCAGTCATGACGACAGGGAGGGATTTTTGCATGGACGAGCCAAAGACGCAACAGCCGGAGGCACCGGCGGAAGCCGTGCAGGACAGCACCGCCGCCGCGCAGCAGGCAGAATCGGCACAAAAGCCGGAGACACCCCCCGAACAAAACGCTTTTTTCAGATTCTTAAAGCGGAAGAACATTGAGATTTCCGCCAAGCGGTATTTCATCGACGCGATGGGCTCCATGGCGCTGGCGCTGTTTGCCACGCTCCTGATGGGAACCATTCTCTCCGAGGTCGGCAAGCTGATTTTTCAGAGTGATCCGACCGGGAATTTCTTAAATCAGATCGCAACGTATGCCAAAGCGGCAACGGGCATGGCAATCGGCGCGGCGATCGCCTATACGCTGAAAGCGCCGCCGCTTGTCATTTTCTCCTGTACGGTTGTCGGCGCGCTCTCCAACGCCATGGGCGCCGCCGTCAACGGCAGCCATTTTGCCGCCGGTCCCGCGGGCGTGTTTTTCGTGGCGATCATCGCGGCAGAATGCGGCAAAGCGGTTTCCAAGGAAACCAAGGTGGATATTCTGGTCACTCCGCTTGTCACGCTTCTCGTAGGGTACGGCGCCGCGCGCCTGATTTGCCCCGCGATTGCGTATCTGATGTACTGGACGGGCAATTTCATCGGGATTGCCACCGAATTTGCCCCTCTGATCATGGGTGCCGTGGTCGCGGCGGCGGTGGGAATTATCCTGACCCTCCCGATTTCTTCCGCAGCTATCTGCTCCGTGATTTTTAGCGCGGATCTGATAGCCGCTTCCTCCACTCCCGACAGCCTGTATCTCGCTGCCGGCGCCGCCGCCGTGGGCTGCTGCGCGCAGATGGTGGGCTTTGCCGCCGCATCCTTCCGTGAGAACGGCGCGGGCGGTCTTGTGGCACAGGGGCTTGGCACTTCCATGCTGCAAATGGGCAACATCTGCCGCAACCCGCGCATCTGGATTGCGCCCACGCTTGCGGGCGCTGTGTGCGGGGCGCTTTCCACCACCGTGTTCAAGCTGCGCTGTGTGGGCGTTGCCGCCGGAATGGGGACTTGCGGTTTGGTGGGACCTTTCGGTATCGTGACCTCCGCCACTGAAAAGAACGCGCTTCTTTGGGTGGGCGTGGTACTGCTCTGCGTTGTATTGCCCGCCGCGCTTTCCGTGGGCTTTGATATGCTTTTCCGTCGCCTCGGCTGGGTCAAGGACGGCGATATGAAGCTGAACCTGTAACGTAACGAGATAACGCAAAAAGAAAAAGGCGGCGCCTGCGATGCCGCACAAACGAGAACAAGGGCAGACCGCCGCGGCGGTCTGCCCTTGCTGCTGAAAAACCAAAGGGTATCAAGAATGCTTTGGGCGCGCTTTGTGCTTTAGCCGAGTTCTGCGAAAACGCGGTCTCCGTTCCGATTCAGATAGCACCACAGCGCAATGTCTGCTGCCAGAACGGGAAGGGTGACAAGAGCGACGGCGGCGGGGACGGGCAGCAGGAACACCGAGAGGATGACAGCTATCACAGTGAGAAGAATTGCCGCGAGCATCCCGCCGAGCATGGTGACCGTGACGGCGCCGGACTGCTTGACGATGACCGCCTCATTGGTCCAGTCAAAGCGCGGCATGGCAAGGTTGATACAAAGCCCGAACAGCGCCATGAAGATATTGAACAGTGCCGGTACCGCAATCAGCAGCACGCCCATCAGGGGGGTGCAGGGCAGCGCGATGGCGCAGCAAACAGAGGCGATTAAGGTAACGGGCAGGACGATCAGAAGGTGCATATACAGCTTTGCCAGCAGCACCTTGCGCCCGCTGACGGGCAGGGACTGCATCAGAGTGATGCTTTGCCCCTCCAGCGAAACCGAGGAGGCGGTGAACATGGTCATTGAGGAGAGGAATATAATCGCCCCGATGGCAATGGAGGGGAAGAGGTTTGCCATAGTATCGGAGGACATCTCCAGAAGTCCGGCAAACTGATTCACCGGGATGAAGAAAACCGCAACCGCAATCGCAAGCAGGAACATCAGAGAAATGCCGGCGTTGAGCATATAGACGGAGCTGGAGCCGAGGTGAGCAAATTCTCTTGCGAGCAGGGTGGCGGAGAGGCTCTTCGCCTTAAGCTTTTTCTCGCGGTATACCGCCTGTTTTCCGCCGCGCTGGCGCGTGACCAGTGAGATAAAGGAACGTGCCAGGATGAAGCAGACCAGGGCAAAGGGCAGGATCATGCACAGAATGTACAGCAGGCAGGACAGCAGATTTCCGTTTGCCGCCGCATCGCCGAAGCAATAAAACGGGTAGAAGTATTTTTTGACGGCGGAGGCAATGGGGGCGCCGTTTGCGACAATGGCCTGCACATAGTTCTCCATACGCATGACGAACAGCATATAGAGAGCAAAGAGGACAAGCGACAGAACCGTGTTGAGATAGGCGCTGTTTTTCATACGCGAGCTGACCAGAGAGAGCAGCCAGGCGACAAAGCAGGCGCAGGACAGCGCCAAGAGAGGCATGAACACCAGCATCACAAGGAAGCAGACGACGCCGAGCGGCGAAACCGATCCGAGGAAGAACCATACGCAGATCGCCGGCAGGGCAATGATGATCTCAAACAGATAATCGGTCAGAAGAATGAGCATCATACGGGAGATCAGAATGTCCCGCGGGCGGATGGGAAGCGCAAGCAGGGTTTCATTGTCCTTTGCTTCAAAGAGCTGGCTCTTTGCGGTGAAGATGGTCATGATGAAGTCGATGAGGAACACCATGATTGCCATGAGGGAGAAATACAGCCAGCTGTACTCGCTTCCGGCAAAGGCGCTGCCCAAAGTAAAGAACATACCTGCGAACAGGCTCATAAAGGTGACGGCGCAGAATACCAACAGCAGGCAGTAGAGGGTGATGCTCGCGGAGGAGCGCTTTTTGACGGTGCCGTTCTTGTCGCGCTTTCCGCCGAAAGAGGCAAAGAAAGCGTAGAAATTCAGTTTCAGAAGTGTTTTCAGCATGGTCAGTCCGCCTTTTCCACAAGGTCAAGGAATGCGTCCTCCAAGGACTCGTCTCCCTTGACGTCCTCCGTCTTGCCGGCACGCAGCAGCTCTCCCGCGCGGATAATGGCGATTTTGTCGCAGAGTTTCTCCGCCACGTCGAGCACGTGGGTGGAGAAGAAGATGGCGCCGCCCTTGTCGCAGTGCTCCCGCATCATCTCTTTGACAAGGTGCGCCGCGGTGGGGTCAAGCCCCACGAAAGGCTCGTCCATCATGATCAGCTTGGGGGCATGGATCCAGGCACTGATCAGTGCCAGCCGCTGCTTCATGCCGTGAGAGTATGTGGAAATGGGTTGCGCAAGCGCCGAGGTCAATTCAAACCTTGCCGCAAGGTCATGGATAGAGGCTTCCCGCGTATCGGCGGGAATACCGAACACGTCGGCGATGAAATTCAGATATTTGATACCCGTCAGATAAGGATACAACTCGGGGTTGTCGGGCAGATAGGCAATCATTTTCTTGCAGGTCATGGGGTCCTGCCGCAGCGAAATGCCGTTGATGTAGATCTCGCCCTCATCGGGGGCAAGGATCCCCGCGCAGGCTTTCAGCGTGGTGGTCTTACCGGCGCCGTTGTGTCCGATGAAGCCGTAGATTTCACCGGGGGCAATGTGCAGGTTGAGGTCGTGGACCGCTACCTTATCGCCGAAGCGTTTGGTGTAATGTTCGATTTTCAGCATTTTGCAAAGCCTCGTTTCAAATGTATTTCGTTTACAGATATGGTAACACAGACACAGTAAAAAGTCAATGGAGAAGCACCGGCGGCGAAACGCAATGCAGGAGGGGACGGGCAAGAAAAGAAGCCGACGGCAGGAGAGCCGTCGGCTTTCAAATCCGTGCAGGAAATCATCTTACCTGCACAGCGCGTTTCACGGGAGACTTAAGCGTTGTTCGTTTCCTCGGTGCGAGGTTCTTCCGCTGCTTCCTCGGCGGGAGCTTCTTCGGCTGCTACAACTGTTTCCTCAGCGGGAGCTTCTTCGGTTGCTTCGACCGCATCCTCGGCGGGAGCCTCTTCGGTTGCTTCAACCGCTTCCTCGGCGGGAGCTTCTTCGGTTGCTTCGACCGCTTCCTCAACAGGTGCGGGGTATGCCGCTTCATATGCGGCGACCGCGACCTTGATTTCATTGCGTTCAGCCAGGAAAGCGGTGATCAGGGAGATGATTACCACAACTGCAACAGGCGCAAGGAAAATCACCGCTTTGGGCAGTCCGATCAGAGTTTCCTTTGTGGTGGCGTTCATCAGATACGGCAAAAGGAGAATGGAAGCCAGGCAGACAGCCGCGGACAGAATGTTTCCTACCACGCGGAGCACCATTGCCGAGGCAGTCTCGGATGCCGCGACTTTCTCGTGTCTGACCAATGTGGAGATGAGTCCGGCAATCAGAATGACCACGATGGCGATACCGCTGATAATTCCGAAGTACTTGACGTTTTCAAGGTTCAGACCGTTTTCGTCAAAGATGCTGATAAGCTTCAGCGCGGCGGAAGAAGAAGCGATCTTTGCTTCCACAACAAACTGACCGACCACACCGAATATACACATACCGACAATCAGATTCCAGACAGAACCGAGCCGCAGGCGGTAAGTGCCGCTGCCAATCAGCCAGATCGGAATGAAGAACAGCCCGGCGTAAATGAGGAAGCGGATGATGTCGGAGGGCGTATGGATAAATTCCACGAATGTGTCGGCTTTCATCCATGTGGGAACCAGCATTCCCCACAGACCGAACGGAATGCCGATGCACGAGAAGAGCCCGTACAGGGTCTGCGTCAGATATGCCCCGCGGAAGAACAGTCCCCACAGCAGCACAACGGCAAACGCCAACAGGACATAGCTTGCAAAGCAGTTTTCCAACACGAAAGTGCCTTTTCCGCTCATCTTGACCGTGACGTAGGACGCAGCGATCACAGAGACGGAGCCGAGCATGATCAATATATGCTCAATTTTGCGAAGCACCGCGCTTTTGGGAAGCAGGATGGCGACGCAGAGAAAAATCAGCGCCAGTGCTGCCAGGGTGCCAAAATCGAGCAAATTGCCGATGATCGGCGCCGATTCAATCAATTTTGCAAACATACTAAACCCCTTTCGATTCTCAATGCGGAATTCAAATGTTTTTATACCTGATACTGTATTTTATCATACAAAAATACAAATGTCAACCTTAAATAGCACGCACGCGCGAGGAACCTTTCCGCCGGCTCCGCCCGGCGGAACCGGGACGGTCCGTCGGGGGCATTGCGCGGAGTTACTGCACGCTGAAAGTGAGCTGCCCGTAGGTGGGGACAGGCCAGTATGCGGCGGCGGTGTATTCCTCCATGGCGTCCACTGCGCGGCGCAGCTCTTCCATAACGGGGATGACCCTGTCCTTAAAGGCGACCGCGCTCTTTTCAATATCCGCTTCGGACGCGGCGCCCGCCGCCTCCGCCTTGAGGTTTTCGGTCAGGTCGAACGCCTGCTCGCAAAGGGAACTCAGGCGGGAAATTACGGCGTCCTCCATGCGGTGAGAGGTGCCCGGCACAGCGCTCTTGGCATTGATGACCTCGGCGACCTCGGCGATGTAACGGTTGACGGCGGGGATATAGTCTTTCATCGCCATATCGATCATGGTGCAGGCTTCGATATTGAGGATTTTCTCATAGTTCTCGAAGAGAATTTCCCGGCGGGAGGTCAGTTCGGCGCGGCTCATCACGCCGTGTTCCGTGAACAGGCGGACGTTCTTTTCCGCGGTCAGGCAGGGGAATGCCTCCACGGCGGTACGGAGATTCAGAAGCCCGCGGCGCGCTGCTTCCGCTTCCCATTCGGGAGAATAGCCGTTGCCGTTGAAAATGATGCGCTTGTGCTCGGTGAAGGTGCGGCGGATCAGCTCCCGCACGGCGACCTCGAAGTTTTCCTTGCCTTCAAGCTCATCCGCAAACTGCCGCAGGCTTTCCGCCACGGCGGTGTTGAGGACAATGTTGGGCATTGCCACGTTCTGAGACGAGCCGACCATGCGGAACTCAAACTTATTGCCGGTAAAGGCGAAAGGAGAGGTGCGGTTGCGGTCGGTGGTGTCCTTGGCAAACGTGGGGATAGACGGAATATGCAGGTTCATGACCGAGCGCGCGGAGGCGTGGTGCTCCTCTCCCGCCACGATCGAGTCTACCACTCCCTTCAGGTCGTCCCCGATAAACATGGAGACAATGGCGGGAGGGGCTTCGTTGGCGCCGAGACGGTGGTCGTTGCTTGCGGAGGCGACCGAGAGGCGGAGCAGATCCTGATAGTCGTCCACCGCCTTTACCACTGCGGCAAGGAACAGGAGGAACTGCGTATTTTCGGCGGGCGTTTTGCCCGGTTTGAGCAGGTTTTTGCCGCTGTCGGTGGAAATGGACCAGTTGTTGTGCTTCCCGGAGCCGTTGACGCCCGCGAAAGGCTTCTCGTGCAGCAGGCATACCATGCCGTGGCGCTCTGCCACGCGTTTCATGGTTTCCATGGTCAGCAGGTTCTGGTCGATTGCCAGATTGACGGTGGCGTAAATGGGCGCCAGCTCATGCTGGGACGGCGCCACCTCGTTGTGCTTGGTCTTGGCGAGGATGCCGAGATCCCACAGCTCGCGGTCCAGTTCCGCCATGAAGCGGCTGACGCGGGTCTTGAGGGGACCGAAATAATGGTCGTCGAGCTGCTGCCCCTTGGGGGCGGGGGCGCCGAACAGGGTTCTGCCGGTGAACAGCAGATCACGGCGGGCGTCGTAGTCTTTCTTATCGATCAGGAAATACTCCTGCTCCGCGCCGACGGTGGTGTTGACGCGGTCGGTGGTTTTATCGCCGAACAGGCGCAGGACCCGCACGGCGTGGCGGGAGAGCGCGTCCATAGAACGGATGAGAGGCGTCTTGGTGTCCAGCGCTTCCCCCGTATAGGAGCAGAAAGCGGTGGGTATGTAGAGAGAGCCGTCCTTGACAAAGGCGAAGGAAGCGGGATCCCACGCGGTGTAGCCGCGCGCCTCAAAGGTGGCGCGCAGACCGCCCGAAGGGAAGGACGAGGCGTCGGGTTCTCCCTTGATGAGTTCCTTGCCGGAAAACTCCATGATCACGCGGCTGCGCGAAACGGGGGAGATAAAGGCGTCGTGCTTTTCCGCCGTCACGCCGGTCAGCGGCTGAAACCAGTGGGTGAAGTGGGTTGCGCCCTGCTCGATCGCCCAGTCCTTCATCGCCGAGGCGACAACGTCGGCAATCGTGGGGTCGATCTCCCGTCCGGTGGCAATGGTGCGCATGATGGATTCGTAGACGGATTTCGGAAGACGCGCTTTCATCACGTCGTCATGAAAGACGCGACAGCCGAAGCGCTCCGGGATGCTGTTCGTAGTTTCCATGCAAGTTCTCCTGAATGTATTGTATATTTCAAATGGATAATCGATTCGGTTACGGGTGTGCAAAACGCCCCGTTCCAAAGAGAGGGAAAGATGCTTTTTTACGGCGCGGCGCCCGAAATACGGGGCTGCGCGGAGACGGGAAAAGCAAACCGGGATGTCAGAAGCCGGCGCGCCACAGGGCGGCGCGGATCTGCTCCGGGGTCATGCCTTTTTGCCGTTTCTCCAAAATAAAGGTGCGGCGATTCTCGGCAAAATCGATCTCGCCGCTTTCCTCTCCCGCGGCAATGGCGCGCGCCGCTACCGTTCCGGAATAGCCGTGGGAAAGAAGAGACGCATAGGTGTGCTTGCGGCTCCAGCCCTTTTGGGCGCATTGCACGGCTTTGCGCGCGGCGGATTCTTCTTCACGGAGAAAACCGCGCTTTTCCATCTCCTCCACCGCGGCGGCGGCGTGCGCGGGGGTACAGCCGCGCTTTATGAGCTTCCGGGTCAGGGTGCGGCGGTTGGAGTCTCCGCATTCGAGAATGCGCAGGGCGTACAGAATTGCTTCCCGCCGACCGGCAAGCTGACGGATCTGCTCGCAGACCGCTTCGCTCAGCGCGTCTCCTGCTTTCGGGGAGCCGAGAGCGGTATAATCCGCCGAGGAGAGAATATAGGAGAGAGGGTTTTCACCGCCGTTCGGCGCAAGGGTCAGAGAGACAGTTCCTGCCTGCCGCCCGCAGCGGACGGCAGTGAGAGTCGCCGCCGGCGGGTCACTCCTCCACATCGACGGAGAAGTCGCGGATGTCGAATTCATCATCCTCACCCTCCAGAGTGAAGTCTTCCTGCTTTTCACCGCCGGCAAGGGCGGCGCGTACCTGTTCTTCAATCTTTGCGCTCAGCGCCTGGTCGCTCTCGATGAAAGCGCGGGCGTTGTCCTTGCCCTGACCGAGGCGGTTGCCCTCATAGGAGAAGAACGAGCCGCTTTTTTCAATAATACCGTATGCGACGGCGGCGTCAAAGATTTCATTGGTTTTGGAGATGCCCTTGCCGTAGAGAATTTCAAATTCGGCGGTGCGGAAAGGAGGCGCCACCTTGTTCTTGACCACCTTGCATTTGACGCGGTTGCCGTACACCTGGTCGCCTTTCTTCAGGGCTTCGCCCTTGCGCACCTCAATACGCACGGAGGCGTAGAACTTGAGGGCTCTGCCGCCGGGGGTGACTTCGGGGTTCCCGTAAGAGATCCCCACCTTTTCACGCAGCTGGTTGATGAAGATCAGCACGCAGTTGGACTTGGAGATAGCGCCGGAAAGCTTGCGCAGCGCCTGGCTCATCAGACGTGCCTGCACGCCCACAAAGGACTGCCCCATGTCGCCCTCGATTTCGGTCTTGGGGACAAGAGCCGCCACGGAGTCGATGACGATGACGTCCACGGCGCCGGAGTTGACGAGCTTCTCGGCGATTTCAAGAGCCTGCTCGCCGCTGTCCGGCTGGGAGACGAGCAATTCGTTGATGTTTACGCCGAGATTCTTGGCGTAAACGGGGTCGAGCGCGTGTTCCGCGTCAATGAACGCGGCTTCGCCGCCGGTCTTCTGCACCTCTGCCACAACGTGCAGGGCGACCGTCGTTTTACCGGAGGATTCCGGACCGTATATTTCCACGATTCTGCCGCGCGGCACGCCCCCGATGCCGAGCGCGATATCCAAGCCGATGGAACCGGTGGAAATGGCACTGACCTCCATATGGGTATTTTCGCCCAGGCGCATGATCGAGCCTTTGCCGCAGTCCCGTTCGATTCTTGTGATAACGCTTTCCAGCGCCGCTTTCTTATCGGCGGGGGCGGCTGCCTTGGCTTCCGCTTTGGCGCTTGCTTTCTTGGTTGCCATATATGTGACTCCTTTTGGAAATTCTGTATTTGAAACGTATGCGCAGGTGTCGGAAAATCAGGCGATCGTGATTTCGGTGGCGCCGGCGGGTCTGACCGAGAGCATCATCACCGCGCCTTCGCCGAACACGCTGTCCATGACCGTGCGGTATTCTTCCGCATATTCGTTGCGTACAAACGCCTGAATGGTGCCGGCAAAGCCGCCGCCGTGGACGCGCCATGCGCAGCCCTTTCCGTCCAGCAGCCCCTCGGTGACGGCGAGCGCCAGGGACAGCCCCTGCTCCCGCACGTTTTTGACCGTAAAGACGTTTTGCAGATATTTGAAAGAGGAATCGCCCGAGCGAAGAACCAGCGAAAGAAATTTGTCGAAATCTCCCTCTTTCAGCGCCTTTGCCTGCGCCTCCACGCGCTTGTTCTCACGCAGGAAATGCAGGGCGCGCAGAATGGCGCGATCCCCGACCGCTTCCCGGAGCAGGGGGGCGGAGGAAATGATGTCGCTTTCGTGAATGCCGCGCAAAACCTCTTTGCCGAAGAACGCCGCGACGGCTTTCATTTCGGCGGGGACGGAGGCGTAATCCTCATTGAGGTCGGCATGGTTGCCGCCGGTATTGACGATGCAGAGCTTGTAGCCCGCGTCGGACAGGGAGAAAGGAATGGGGGTGATGACGGGGTTCTTCGGGTCTTCAAAATCAATGGAGAGGAAACCGCCGACGGCGCAAGCCATCTGATCCATCAGCCCGCAGGGCTTGCCGAAATAGGCGTTCTCGGCATACTGCGCCATTTTTGCGATTTCTTCGTTGTTGACTTTCCCGTCGTTGTACAGGTAATTCATGATATTCCCGCACTGCACTTCAAATGCGGCGGAGGAGGAGATCCCGGAGCCTTTCAGCACCTGCGTGGTGGTGTAGGCGCAGTAACCGCCGACGGCGTAGCCGCCCTGCCGGAAAGCGTTGCAGATGCCCGCGAGCAAGGCGGTAGAGGAGAACTGTTTGAAGTTGGAGGGTGTTTCAATGTCGGAGAGTTTCACTACGTCCTCGGGGTATCCCTCGGATTTGATTCTGACGGTGCCGTCGTCGGTCTTCGCCGCCACGGCGATGATGTCCCGGTCAATGGCGCCTGCCAGCACACAGCCGTGGTTGTGGTCGGTGTGGTTGCCGCTCAGTTCGCTTCTGCCGGGGACGGAAAAGAGGCGGATGTCGCGGTCTGCGCCGTACAGCTCGCAAAATGCGTCGATGGCGGCGAGGTACCGTTCGGTCTGCGCTTTGACGTCGGCGTACAGATGCGCGTATGCGCTCAGGGCGCCTGCGGCGATTTTTGCTTTGAGTTCGGTTGCTTTCATGGTTACTCTCCGTTTAATTTATTTTGGTGTTGTAAAAAAACATAAGGGAATGTGGGGTGCAAAGAAAAACGGCTTATCCTGCGGTGTGCGCCCCGTCGAGGAAAGCGCGCACGGACGGCAGGATTTCCTCGGTCAGTTCCTGCGGCGCGCGGAGGGCGCCGTCCCTGTCTGCGGAAATCCAGTGAACGCCCGGCATGGCGCGGAAATAGGTCATCTGGCGCTTGGCGTAGCGGCGGGTGGCGGTTTTGAGGCGCTCGGTCGCTTCGTCCACCGTGGCGGTGCCGTCCAAAGCGGCAAGCAGTTCTTTATAGCCGATCGCCTGTGCGGCGGTGCCGTTCGCGGTGAAGAGCCCGGCAGCGGCAAGCGCGCGGGTTTCTTCGAGAAGCCCTGCGGCGAGCATTTGTTCCACGCGCGCGTCAATGCGCGCGTACAGCAGGCTGCGGTCGGTATAGGCAATGCCGAAAATCAACAGATCAAGCGCCGGGTTCAGGGTAGCGGCGGCTTGGTCAAACGAGGTTTTTGTCCGCCCCGTCAATTCGTAGATTTCGAGCGCGCGCACCACACGGCGTACGTTGTTGGGATGGGTTGCCGCCGCCGCGTCCGGGTCGACCGCCTGCAAGCGGGCGAACAGGGCTTCCCGCCCCGCCGGGGTCTGCGCCTCGGCTGTCAGCCGCTCCCGCAGCGCGGGGTCCCCCTGCGGCGCGCCGCCCATGTGGCGCAGGGTGCGCACGGCGTCCAGATACAGCCCCGTGCCGCCGCAGAAAACAGGCACCGCGCCGCGCGCGGTCACCTCTCGCAGGGTCTGCATGGCGCAGGCGGCGTATTCGGCGGCGCTGAACGGCTTTGCGGGGTCGGCAATGTCAAAGAGGTGGTGGGGGCAAACCGCACGCTCCGCGGCGGTCGGTTTGGCGGTGCCGATGTCCATGCGGCGGTATACCTGCATGGAGTCACAGCACAGAATCTCCCCTCCGATTGCAGCGGCAAGCGAGAGGGATAGGGCGGTTTTTCCACCCGCGGTGGGACCTACGACGGCAACGGCTTTCATCTTGTGCCGTTGCGTGCAATGAAGTTCTGCACCTCCTGCGCGGTGGGCAGAGCGGTGACGGTGCCGGGGCGCATCACGGTGATGGCGCCGACGGTATTGCCGAATTTGCAGGCGGCGGTGATGTCACCGCGCGTGCGCATATATTCCAGCGCCAGCCCCGCCGCAAAGGCGTCCCCGGCGCCCGCGCCGTCAACGACCTTGACAATGTAGGAGCTGATGAGATTGAAGTGGATCCCGTCAAAGATAAACGCCCCGCGGTCAGCCATCTTGGTGACGTAATAGCGCGCTTTTACGATTTTCGCCAGTTCCAGCATGGCTTTCAGGCAGTTGTCGCTGCCGCTCGGGCGGATGCCCGTCAGCAGTTCGGTTTCCTGTTCGTTGGGGGAGAATACCTCCACCTCCGGCAGGCGGTTGTACGGGAAATCCTTGTTCCCGGGCGCCGCGTCCAGAAAGATGGGAATGTGGCGCTCCGCCGCGCGGCGCGCGGCGTCCAGCAGGGTTTCCTCGGGCAGATCCATTTGCAGGCACACCGCGTCCGGCGCGGTGGCGAAAGCCGCGGTGAGATTATCACGCGTGAGGTTGGCGTTGGCGCCTGGGTAGGTCACGGTGCGCGGCAGCTTGCCGTCGTCGCTCATCACAAGGCTCAGACCCGTGGGGGTGCGGGGATCCGCCACGATCGAGGAGGTATCGATCCCGAACTCCCGGTACATGGCGTGCAGACGCTGCCCGTGAATATCTTCTCCCACGCGGCAGCACAGCACCGCGCGCGCGCCGAGTTTGGCAAGCGCCACGGCGCAGTTGCCGCCGCGCCCGTCGGGCAGGTACGCCGCGCCGCCGTCCTCCACGCAGAGCGTTTCTCCGGCGCCAGGGAAATGAGGCATCCGCATGACCATATCCATGTATGCGGCGCCGACAGTGAGAATTTTCGGTGTCATGTCAGCTCCTTCATTTTCAAATCATTCTGATCAGGTGGCAATTGCCGCCGATTTCTTTTGCGACGGTGTACTCACGGCTGCGGCAGGTAAAGAGGAAAGACTGTGTGCCGTTGCGCTCGGACAGCGCAAGAAAGACTTTCAGCATGGAGTAACAGCGGTCGTTATCCTGATGGGCGAAACTCTCGTCAAAGCACAGGGGCGGCGTCTCGCGGTAGAGCAGCCGTATCAGCGCCAGACGGAGGGTGATGTAGGCAATGTCGCGGGTGCCGCCCGACAGGTTTTCAACGCTGCGGTTCTCACCGTCGCTTCTGAACTCCAGCGTCAGGTCGTCGGTGACGCCCATCGCGTTGTACTTGCCCTCGGTCATGACGTCCATCAGCTCGCGCGCGTAATGCGCGAGGCGGGGCGACAGTTCGGCGCGCAGTCGGATATCCGCGCCGGTCAGGGTGGTCAGCGCGGTCTCCACCGCATTGTAGCGGTCGCGCAACTCTCCCAGCTCGTTTTCGGCGGCGGACAGCTGCTCGCTGACCTCCGCGGGATTTTCGGCAGACTGCCGCAGAGCCTGCATTTCTTCGGTCAGACGGTTGACGGTATCGCAGAAGAAGCGGTACTGCCCGTCATAGTATTGAATCCCCTCGTCAATCTGCTCCGGGGTGGTTTCGGCAAGCGCCGCGCGGCGGCTGTCGGGGACCAGCGCGCGGATGTCGTCCTCACGGAACGCGGCAAGGGAGGCAGCAAGCACCTCGGCGGCGGAATCCAGCGCCGCCTTGCGTTCTTTCATGGAACGGTAGGTATCGATGGTGTCCCGCACCGAGCCGGTGAACACGTCGAGAAATTCGTTGGTCTGCTCGGCGGCGGTGGGAAGCACCTTGCCCCACTGTCCGAGGGCGTCGTCCAGTACGCTGCGCGCGGTGAAATAAGCGGCGCGGGTCGTATCGGCATGCTCGCGCGCAGCGCGCAACGCCTCGACATGGGCAGCGGAGCTTTCGCGGCAGTCGGAGACCATTTTCATGCGGTAGCGGAGTTCTTTTCCGTTCTTGGCGCCGTAGTCAAGGCAGTAGGCACGTTCGGTCTCCCGGCGCCCGATGGAGAGAATGGTCATGACCACGCCGCCGATGAAGAGGACAGAACATCCTGCCGCCCATACGCCGAACAGGGCGCCGTAGGAATCGGCGTGGAAGAAATGAACCGCGCCGACCGCGGCAAGCACCGCGAACAGCATTATACATACAAGAGAGACGGACAGAAACAGGCGATAACGGGCGTGCAGCGCGGCGTGGCGGGCGAGTACCTGCGTTTCTCCGCCGTGCTTTTCGGCGCGCTGCAGGTTTTTCTGCACGTCGCGGGTAAACAGCTGCTTGTTTTCCAGCTCCCGCAGCTCCTCGTCCGCACGCTCGTATTTCTCGCGCGCGTCCGCCCAGAGACGGCGCTTGACCGAGAGGTCGGCGGCATAGGTTTCATCGGGGAAGAAGGTGCCGAAAGAATTGGCGTTGCGGTACTCCTGCGCTTCCGCTTCAATATCGGCGGATTGCCGGCGCATGGAGTGCAGCTGCTCAAAGGAGGTCAGAATCTGATGGTTGCGGTAGCAGACCCGCAGCTCCTGCAAATTGTCGCGGAGCCGCTCCGCTTCGTCGCGGCGGCTGATGTTTTCGTCCAGCTCCTGCTTCTTGAGAATCAAATTGTGCTGATCCTTCACGGCGGCGGAAAGCCGTCCGGCAAGGCTTGCGGCGCGGCTGCGGATTTCCACCAGACGGCCGGAGGAACGATCGGGGGAGAGCAGGGCGTCTCTGGTTTCGGTCAGCGCCGTGATGGCTCTGCCGGTGTTGACTTTTTCATCGCCGGAGAAAAGCAGGTTTTCAATCGACTGCTTCATGTCGGCGGCGTTCTCCGCCGTGTCGGAGAGCTGCCCCAAAAAGGCGGTGGATTCATAGAGGCTCTTTCCCACGCCGAGCAGATATTCGCCGGGCGAAGTCTGAAGCAGTACGGGCTTGCCCGTGTCGACGTCGGTCATCTCGCAGGTATCGGTATAGGCAATCGCCTGTCCCGACCCGACTCGTTCGGTTTTTCGGTCGATGCGGTAGCGGGTCTCCCCCACCGTGACGGTCATGGAGCCGTCCGCCGTGCCGGTCACCCAGTTGATGCGCCGCTCTCTTTCCGAGAGGACCCCGGTTTCCTCACCGAAGCCGTACAGCATATAGCGGATGAATGCCGCCAAGGTAGATTTCCCGGTTTCGTTGGCGCCCTCAATGATGTTGACTCCGTCCGAAAAGGTTTCCTGATAGTTGCGCAACAGTCCGAAGCTGCGGACGGTCACCTGTTCAATTCTCATTTCTTTTTTCCTTCCTTGGCAGAGTGATGTCTTTCGCCGAGAGAAAAGCCACGGCGCGTTCAATGCTGTCCTTGGAGTCATACCAGGGCTCGGCGTCATAGCGGTAATCGAATTTTTTACAGAACCAGCTGACGTCCCCGCGGAGCTTGTCGAGATATTTTTCGGTCACGCTCTTGACCGCGCGGTAATAAGCGGGAAAGATCTTTTTGGGGAGGCGCTGTCTGCCCGCTTCGGTCAGACGGCGGAAGTGGGGGAGGCAGAAGCGCGGCTGCGCATCCAGCTTGCGGCGGAATTCCTCGTCGGTCTGCCAGAGCAAAGTAACGGTATCGATCATGCGCGAAAGGGAGGCTTCGATGCGGTTGCACAGATAGCAGGAGCCCTCCAGCGCTGCGATCCGTTTGGATGGTTTGTCGCCGGGGGCGGAGAGCGGCGGGTCCTGCATCAGTTCTTTCACGCTGTCCAGATGAGACTCCAGCATGAGCGCCAGACTCAGGCGGTTCTGCTTTGCCGCCATGCGGACGAAGTGCTGTTCGCAAAACCCCTCGCGGTTGGTGCGGATGCGGATATCCGGCTCCATCATGGAAGCGCCGAGAATGATGTCAAGCTCGGCGACCTCCAGTTTCCGGTAAAGCGCGCAAATAGGGCAGCCGCTTCCGGGGGTATTCATAGCGGCGTCAAACGCTTCGTTGACGGGAATGGTGTAAATCTGCTCCATGCGGCTCCTTTTCCATGCGCCGGTGCGCATACGTACGGGTATGTTTGCGCGCGGCATATGCCCGCGCGAAAGTATATGATTAGTTATAACTATTTTAACGTATCGCGCGCATTTTTGCAAGAGGGAAATGCACGTTTTCCGCATCCGGCGCCCGTATCGGGCGATTTCTGCCGTTCACACCGACTATTTTCGTATGGTGCCGATGCCAAACAGCTCTTTCGCGTGGCGGCAGAACAGGCGGCGATTTTTTCAAGCTTGGGACTTCAAAATCAATGAAAAGCCTTGTTTTTCAGGCTCCGCTTTGATCTTTTGAGATGGAATATCCGCAAAAATCATAGGGCGTGCATTCTGTTTTTCTCGGTTTTCGGCTATTTTCCGCGCGTACGCGCTCAATGCTGCCGCGGCGACAAAAGAAAGAAGCGCAGACCGCGGTCTGCGCTTCTCAAACGGACAATTGAGAAAGAAAATCATTGCGGAATTTCTTCCATGACGTATGCCTCGAAGATATCGCCCTCTTTGATGTCGTTGAAGGATTCAAGTCCTACGCCGCATTCATAGCCGGTCGCGACCTCTTTGGCGTCGTCCTTGAAGCGCTTCAGGGAGGCGATCTCGTCCTCGCAGATCACCACGCCGTCGCGCACGATGCGAATCTTTGCATGACGGGCAATTTTGCCGTCAAGGACATAGCAGCCGGCGATGGTGCCCACCTTCGGCACGTGAATGGTCTGACGCACTTCGGCGTGACCGAGCAGGACCTCTTTGTACTTGGGTGCGAGCATTCCCTTCATCGCCGCTTCGATCTCGTTGATGCAATCGTAGATGATGCGGTAGGTACGGATGTCCACGCCCTGCCGCTCTGCGCTGTCGAGCGCGGTCTTGTCGGGACGGACGTTAAAGCCCACGATAATGGCGTTGGAGGCGGAGGCGAGCATGACGTCGCCCTCCGTGATACCGCCGACGGCGGTATGAATGATGCTGACCTTGACCTCTTCGTTGGAGAGCTTCTGCAAGGACTGCTTCACCGCTTCGGCGGAGCCGCCGACGTCTGCTTTCACAATGATATTAAGGGTCTTGACGCCCTCGGAGATCTGACTGAACAAATCGTCGAGATTGACGCGCGCGGAAGCCTTGAATTCCTCCTGCTTTGCGCTGTCACGGCGCTGTTCCGCAAGGTCGCGCGCCATCTTTTCGTCCTCTACGGCGTTGAACTCATCGCCCGCGTCGGGTACTTCCGAAAGACCGATGATCTCCACGGGAACGCTGGGACCCGCTTCCTTGAGCTGCTGTCCGCGCTCGTTGACCATGGCGCGCACACGCCCGACGGAGGTGCCTGCAATGACAATATCGCCCGCGTGGAGGGTACCGTTCTGTACCAGCACCGTGGCAACGGGGCCGCGCCCCTTGTCAAGACGGGATTCGATGACAAGCCCTTTGGCGCGGCGGTTCGGGTTGGCTTTCAGCTCTTTCACCTCTGCCACCAGCAGCACCGATTCCAACAGGCGATCGATGCCCTTGCCGGTAACGGCGGAAACCGGGACGCAGATGACGTCGCCGCCCCATTCCTCGGGTACAAGGTCGTATTGGGTCAGCCCTTGCATGACCGCTTCGGGGTTGGCGTGGGGTTTATCCATTTTATTGATTGCCACGATGATGTCGATGCCCGCGGCCTTGGCATGGTTGATTGCCTCGACGGTCTGGGGCATGATACCGTCGTCTGCCGCTACCACCAGAATGGCGATATCGGTTGCCTGCGCGCCGCGGGCGCGCATGGCGGTGAACGCCTCGTGACCGGGGGTATCGAGGAAGGTGATATCCTTGCCGTCGATGGCAACGCGGTACGCGCCGATGTGCTGGGTAATGCCGCCCGCTTCGCCCTTGGTCACGCTGGTGTGACGAATGGCGTCCAGCAGAGAGGTCTTACCGTGGTCGACGTGACCCATCACGCAGACGACGGGCGAGCGCTCCACAAGATTCTCGGCGGTATCCTCTTCATTGTCAAACAGGCGCTCCTCGATGGTGACGACCACCTCTTTGGTGACTTTGACGCCGAATTCCTCTGCGACGAGGAAGGCGGTATCGTAGTCGATTTCCTGATTGACCGAAACCATCATGCCCATCATCATGAGCTTCTTGATGACCTCTCCGGAGGTCTTTTTCATACGGGAGGAAAGTTCGCCGACCGTGATGGAATCGGGAACGGTGATTTCAAGCTGTTTCTTGCGCGCAAGCTCCGCCTGCATCCGCTTGATACGCTCCTGCGCCGCTTTCTCCTTTTCCTTTGCCGCCTTGCCCTGAGAGCGGTTATCCTGCTTCTTGAGCTTCTGGCGGGAGGATTGCAAGTCGCTCTGACCGCCGGCATAGCGGGAGTCGATGCGCTCATCGTAACGGGAGAGGTCCACCTGCGTGGCGCGGGTATCGACCACGCGGACCTTGGGCGCGGTCACGACGACCTCGGTGGCGTCCGCGGAGGCGCTGCCGGTCAGGATAATGCGGTTGCCGCGCTCGTCGCGCTTTTCGGTCTTCTCCTGCTTCTGCGGTTTCTGCGCGGGGGCTTGCGGCCGCATACTGAAGCGGTCCACAGGCTCTTTTTTCTTGATAGGCTTAAATTCTTTCTTGGGTTGCTGTACGGCGGGCTTTTCCTCGGCGGCGGGCTGTTTGTTCTCCGCCGGTGCAGCCGCCTTTGCGGCGCGTGCGGCTGCCGCGGCTTTCTGCGCGGCGCTTGCCTGCTCGGCGCGGAATTGCTCCATACGGCGTTGCAGCTCCGCCTGATCGATCGGCTTCTTGGCAGCCGGCTTCTCGGGGGCGGATTTGCGCGCGGGCTGCGCGGCGCTGCCGTTCATCTGCGGGCGGTGGTCTGCCGGTACGGTATATCTCGGCTCCTCACGGCCCCGCTGCGGTGCGGGTGCAGCGGGCTTTGCGGGTGCAGCGGGCTTTGCGGGTGCGGCGGGTTTTTGGGCGGGCGCCGGCGTCTGTGCGGGTGCGGGCGTTTCCTTTGCGGCGGGCTTGGCTGCGGGGGCAGCAGGCTTTTCCGCCTTTTCACTCGCCTTGGGAAGGTCGCTGACAAGGGTCGCCTTACCGCTGATATAGTCGTCGAGGTTTTCGATCTGGTTGGCGAGCATCAGACATTCGAGAAACAGCTCGTATTCGTCCCCCTCGATGATTCCGCCGACGTTCTTTTCGATACCGTGCTCCTTCATCAGGGCAACAATATCTTTCGTCTTGATATTGAAGTCTTTTGCAATTACTGAAATCTTAGCCATGAAGTTGTCACCCGACCCGTCCGGGTCGCCCCCCGCACCGGGGAATCCTTTCTTCTTACTTACACTCCATGAGGAGTTGTTCGGCAAATCCGGCGTCCGTCACCGCAACCGCGGCGGCAAGACCGCTGCATCCGCAGATATTGCCGAGTTTCTCGGTGGATACATCCACGACACAGTATGGAATGCTGTAAAAATCACACTTGTGCATCAGCCGTGCGCGCGTCGCGTCGGAGGCTTCACGGGAGGCAAGGACAAGGACGGGCTTGCTCTTTGCCCGCATCCTTTCACAGATCATATCGGTGCCGAGCACCGTTTTTCCAGCCCGTCTCGCCAGCCCCAGCATTCCGAAGAAACGCTCGCTGACTGTTTTGTAGGCAGGCTCACACATTGCTTGCAAGCTCTGCTTCCATTTTCAGATAAATTTCCTCCGGAATCTCGCAGTCGAGATTCTGGGAAAGCCGATTTGCCTTTCTTGCGCGTTTCAGACACTCAACGCTGTGGCACAGATAGGCTCCCCGCCCGGATTTTTTGCCGGTGCGGTCGAGCGAAATGGTGCCGTCGGGGGCGCGCACGATGCGAATCAGCTCAGTTTTCGGAAACCGCTCCCCACAGCCGATGCAGCGGCGCTCGGGGATTTTTTTCTGCGGCAGTGTCTGTTTGGTCGGCATTGCGTTACGCCTTTATGTCGATCTTGTAACCGGTCAGGCGGGCGGCGAGCTTTGCGTTCTGCCCCTCTTTACCGATTGCAAGGGAGAGCTGGTTGGGCGCCACGGTGACGCGCGCGGAGCGCTCCCCGTCGATGACCACGCCCAGCACCTCTGCGGGAGAAAGCGCTTCGCGGATGTATTCCGCGGGGTCTTCGTGGTAACGGATGATATCGATTTTCTCGTTGCCGAGCTCGGAGAGAATATTGTTGATACGCATCCCGCGGTTACCGATGCAGGCGCCGATCGGGTCGACGTTCTCGTCCGCGGAATAGACGGCGATCTTGGTACGGCTGCCGGCTTCGCGCGCGATACCGGCGATCACGACGGTGCCGTCGGCAATTTCGGGAATTTCGGCTTCAAAGAGGCATCTGACAAAGCCGGGATGTACGCGGGAAAGGTCTACAATGGGTCCGCGGGTATCCACGCTTCTGACTTCGGAGACATACACCTTGATTCTGTCGCCGACAGCGAAAGCGTCGGTGGGAAGCTGGAGGTTGCGGGGCAGGCGCACCATGCCGTCCGCCGTTTCCAGAGTCAGGTCTCCGCTGAGGTCGTCGACCTTGAAGACGGTGGCGGTAATCAGTTTTTCACGCTTGTTCTCGTAGGCGCGCGCCATATTGTTGCGCTCTGCTTCGCGGATCGCCTGAATGATGATCTGCTTGCCGGCGGTGGCGGACAGGCGGCGGAAGGAATCGGGCGCCAGCTTGGTTTCCACAACCGAACCGATTTTGTTGCGCTTGGAAATGGTCTTTGCGTCCTCAAGAGAGATTTCGCAATCGGGGTCGTTGACCTCCTCCACCACTTCGCGCTGCTGATAAACCTTCATGTCGCGCTTGACGGGGTCGAGCACCACGCGCACTTTTGCGGTGGGGCCGATTTCGCGCTCAATGGATTTGATCAGCGCGCCCTCGATTTTTTCAAGCATGTAGTCCACGGGGATTCCCTTTGCCGCTTCCAGGTCGGCAAGAGCTTCGAACAATTTGGCGTTCATTGTCAGAGTCCTTTCTTTTCGTTTGCGCAAATGCGTATGTGTATCAGTCAAAATAGACGGTGCGGAGTTTGGAAATATCCGTCCGTGCAAGGGAGAGCGTCCCCTCCTCGGTTTCGAGTGCGACGGTGCCGTCGGCATAGGAGAGGAGCGTGCCGCGCCAGACCTTTTTGCCCCCCGCCGCTTTGAACAGGCGCGCTTCGCAGCGCTGCCCGAGGCAGGCGAGAATATGCTCGTCGGTGCGCAGCTCTCTTTCGATGCCGGGCGAGGAAACGTCCAGGCAATAGGAAGCCTCGATAGGGTCGGCTTCGTCCAGCAGGGGGTCAATGGCGCGGTGAACCCGCTCGCAGTCGCTGATGTCAATGCCGCTGTCCGAATCGATCGTCACGCACAGATGCCAGTCGGCGCCCTCCTTGGTATACTCCACGTCCCACAGCCGGTAACCGAGTTCTTCCACCGTGGGGGCAATCAGTTCCCGCACCGCGGCGGCAATTCCTTTTGCCATGCGAGCCTCCTTTTCCAAATCGCAAAATTAAGAGTGAACCGAAGCCCACTCTTAACTCTACCGTATTCTGTTCAATAGTATAACACATATTTTGCTTTTTGCAAGTACTTTGCGGAAAAAATATGAATTTTCTTCTAAAATAATATGTAGGAGCGCCGTCGGAGCGCCGCGCCGTCTTGTTTAATCGCGGTTGTCGCCGAGGTATTCCTTTGTGAAATACTCGATGATCTCCTTTCGCCGCACAATGCCGATGAAGCAGCCGCGGTCGTCCGTGACCGGGACGAAATTGTTGTCCAGCACGCGCATGAGCAGCTCCCGCATGGAAGCGGAGTTCTTGACCGCGGGATTGGACTTCTGCAGAATGTCGGTCAGCGGAATCTCCTCAAGCGCTTCCAGAGAGGGACAGTCGAGCGCGAGAATCTGCCGCAGGAAGTCTCCCTCCCGCACCGTGCCGCGGTATTGACCGTCGGGGTCGATGACCGGAATGGCGGAATAGCCGTGGTAACGCATTTTTTCAAGTCCCTGGCGAACCGTGCAGTCGCTTTCGATATACGCCACGTCGCTTTTCGGGGTCAGGAAACGAAGGATATTCATTCTGCGGTATCTCCGGCTTCGCACAGCGCGGCGCCGATCACGGTGCCGTACTGAGAATTTTCGGGAATCATGAAACGGACGTCGAACATCTCGGACAGCTTGGTGAAAATCTCGCGCGCATACGGATAGGACGAAAGGTTGCCGATCAGGACGATGTCTTTGATACTGTAATTGCGCGCCGCGAAAATGGAGACCATACCGATGGTCTCGAAAATCATATTGGTAAGTCCGAGCGCAATGTCGCCCTTTGTGGCGATATCCGAAACGTTGCCGAAATTTGCCGCGGTCATGTCCGCCGGCATACCGCCGCGCTGCATGATGTCGCTGATACGCAGGTCGATATTCGCGAGGTTGCCCTCCGCGCACAGCGCCTGAATATGCTCGATGGAATCCATTTTGAGAAGCAGTTTGGAAAGCCCGACCAAAGTACCGCCGCCCACACCGGTGCCGCCGAGATAGCGCGCGGGGCAGCCCTCCTTGGCATAGACGAGCGCCGTACCGGTGCCCATGCTGACCACAATGGCTTCTTTCAGGTGCGAAAGATACAGTCCGCCGAGCCCGATGGAGCGGAATTCATCCACCCGGGTGCAGGGAAGATTGTAGATGGAGCGCTGCATATAACTGGCGCCGACGCCGGTGACCATAATGCGGTCGATGTCGGAGAGCTCCATGGCGTTGATGTCGGTGAATTTGCCGAACGCCCCGTAAAGCGAAGTCAGCGGGTCGGTTGCGCGGACAAACAGAGGGTTCACAAGCTCACTCGCGTTTTGCGTGTGACGAAAGCCGACGATTTTTGTAGTGGAACCGCCGATGTCAATTCCGATTGTGACAGACATGAGATACCTCCGTAAAATTCTGTGGCTTTATTTTACCACCCGCACGGACAAAATGCAAGAACAGCAGGGAAATAACGGGAAATTCTGCGCATTTGCCAAAAACAAACAAAAAAGCAAAGAGAAAAACATACAATCGCCGAAAGGTATTTTTTTCGGCGCGCGGGGGTATCATGAAAGGTGTGGGCGCCTGCGCTTCGCCGCATACGCCGGCACTAAGTCAGAACGGAGGATTGAAAAAATGTCTCAGAACAAAAACCAGCAGCAGAATCAGCAGCAGAATCAGCAGCAGAATCAGCAGCAGAACCAGCAGCAGAATCAGCAGCAGAACCAGCAGCAGAATCAGCAGCAGAATCAGCAGCAGAATCAGCAGCAGAACAAGAAACAGCAGAACCGCGATTTCTGAAAACTGCGCGTGCCGAGTACCTAACCGGTACGGGGAGGTGCCGCCGTGCGCGGCACCTTTTTGCTTTTTGCGGCGCTTCGGCGGGCATAACGGCGGGGCGATTCCGCGAAAAGACTTGACACCCGGAAGCGGTTGTGATACAGTATTGTTACCGAAACAGAGTAGGACATATGCGAGACCTTTCGGGTCGCAGTGCCGACGGGACGGGGAGTTGCCTGTCGGACGAAGAGCGCGCGAGCGCCGCGGTATATGTTCCGCATCCCGCTGGCTTACATGGCGCTTTTGGCACCCTCTTGTAAACAAAGCGAGATTTTTGTTGCAAGGAGGTGTTTTTATTTTTATGCAAGAAAAAAACGATTTCGGAACACAGAACGCCAAGGAACAGCTCTCCTCACAGGAGGCGTTCGGGGCGGTCACGGAGGGCGAACAGACCTGCCTTCCGGGAGAAGACGCCGCGGAGGATACCATGCCGGACGCCGCTCTCTCGGAGACAGACAGAAAAACCGCCGTCAAAAGGAAAATGCGCGCCACCCTGCGCAAGGTGTGCGTATGCGGGATGATGATTGCGCTTTCCGTGATACTCTGCAATCTGCTCGGGTTTTCTCCCCCCGGTCTTGTACGCATGGAACTTGGCTTTCTGCCCATCGCCGTCGTGGGGATCATGTTCGGCTGGGGGTGGTCCGCCGTCTGCTACGGCATGGCGGACTTCATCGGCGGCTCTATTTTCTTCCCGGGGCAGTTCAATATTTTCATCACGCTCAACAAGATTCTGATCGGCGCTCTGATGGGATTCGGCTTCCACGGGAGAAAGAAGATCGGCGTAGTCCGTATTCTGATTACATTCGCGCTGATTTCGGTGCTGCTCAGCTTCGGCATGATGGCGCTCATTTTTCACTTCCAGTTCGGCAACCCGTGGTCGGTGGTACTGCCCACCCGCGCCGTCAACGCGGCGTGTACCTTTGTGCTGCGCGTGGTCACCATGCTGCTGGTCGATACCCGCCTGACGGCGCTGCTCAAGCGCGAGGGGGATAAGATCAATGCCTGATTTTCATGCCTATGCGAACAGCTTTCAGGCACAACCGCGCTTGGGGCTTGCACGCATCCGCGATATGCTCGCCCGTCTCGGCAACCCCGAAAAAAAATTGCGCTGTATCCATATCGGCGGCACCAACGGAAAAGGCTCGGTCGCCGTATTCCTTGACAGTATTCTGCGCCACGCGGGATACCGCGTCGGGCGTTACACCTCCCCGAATCTGGTGCGGGTCAACGAACGGATCACGGTTGACGGGGCGCCTATTGACGACGCGCCCTTGCATACGCTGCTATCCCGCATGGAGGAGATCAGCGCCCGCACCGCAGAGGCGTGCGGAGAAGCCCCCAGTCAATTTGAAATCTGGACGGCTGCCGCCCTCGCATATTTTGCCGACTGCTTATGCGACTATGTAGTGCTTGAGGTCGGCATGGGGGGTGCTTACGACGCGACAAACGCCATTGACAGCTGCGTGATGAGCGTTCTGACCCACATTGACCTTGACCACACGGCATACCTCGGAAAAACGCCCGTCGAGATCGCCCGCACCAAATGCGGCATTTTCAAAAAGGATTGTCTGACCCATACCGTGGTCAGCGCCCCGCAGGCGCCGGAGGTAGAGGCGGTCATCCGGGAGGAAGCCGAAAAACAGGGCAACACCGTGACCTTTGTCGCCCCGCCTCCGCCGCGGAAGCGATACGGAATGCAGGAGGTGTTCTTCTTTCCGGGGTACGGGGATATCCGCTCGGGTCTTGCGGGAATCCATCAGATTGAAAACGCCTGTGTGGCGCTGACCTGTGCCAAGCTGCTCGGAGTGGATATCTTCGACGCACAGTGCGGCGTGACCTACGCCAAGCACCCCGGGCGCATGGAAATTCTACGGGAGAAGCCTCTGCTTCTCTATGACGGCGGGCATAACCCCAACGGCGTTGCCGCCCTGACGCGCTCTCTGGACCGGTATCTCGGAGATACGCCGCGCACCTGCATTTTTGCCTGTATGCGGGACAAGGAAATCGGGCAGTCGCTCGCCATGCTTGCGGCGCGCCCCACCCGCTTCATCTTCACCACGGTGCAGGACAATCCCCGCGCCATGACGGCGCAGGAGTTGCAACGGCGTGCGCAGGACGCGGGCGTTGACGGAGAGTGTGCGGAAACGCTCGCCGCGGCGATTGCCCGCGCCGATGAAATCGGTTTGCCGACGGTGATCTGCGGCTCCCTGTACCTGTATGCGGATCTGCCGCGGGAATTGCGTTCTCTTTGACGCCGCGGCGCCGAAGATGGCGTATTTTACAAAAGCGCTCCCTTTTTCAGCGGAGTTTCTTTCCCGAAATCCATCGTACAGATGTTTGCCACAACTCTTCCAAAAGCGACACGGAAGTGTCGCTTTTCGCATTTTCTCCTTGTTTCACTGTCGGCTTCCCAAAAGGAAAACGGCGCCGCTGAAAAGCGGCGCCGCAATGCCGTATTCGGTTTTCTCAGAGTTTTTTGAGATGGGCGAAGGTTGCCATCAGCTTCTTTTCTCCCACGGTATCGAAGCGCACGCGGTAGAGATAGTCGCCGCCCATATCGCGGACTTCCAGAACGGTGCCTTGCCCGAAGGTCGGGTGCTCCACGCGGGTGCCGGCGGGATAACGCTCCAAGCCGAAGGACGAAGCGGTACGCGGTTTGACAGGCTCCACCTTGCGGTTCAACTCCGAAGAGGCGTTGTAGACCCGGCTTGTTTTGGCTGCGTTTTGCGGGGAGGCGGCGCGGGGCGCATACCCGTTTCCGTTCCTCCACCCGCCTGCTTTCGGGGGCGCAAAACTGCGGATGTAAGTATCCTTCTGCAACAACTCCTCGGGCATTTCCCGCTGGACGAAGCGGGAGAGCGCGTTACAGGAGGTTCTGCCGTACAGCATACGCTCGGCGGTGTAGGAAATATACAGCGCTTCCTTGGCGCGGGTAATCGCCACATAGGCAAGACGTCTTTCTTCGTTCATCTCCGACGGAGACTCATTTGCCTGCGCGCTCGGGAACACGTTTTCTTCCATGCCCGGCAGAAATACAACAGGGAATTCGAGTCCCTTTGCGGAGTGAATGGTCATCAGCACCACGGCGTCCGCGTCGGCGTCGTATTTGTCCACGTCGGACACCAGCGCGACTTCTTCCATAAAGCCCGCAAGGTTGGGTTCCTCCGCGCGCCCCTCATATTCCTTTGCGGCGGAGACGAACTCCTCCACCGCGTCAATACGGGGCTTCTCCACCTCGCCGCCGCGCTCCAGCATTTCGCGGTACCCCGTCCTCTCAAATACGGCGGAGATCATGGCGCTCGGACTTTTTTCTTCCCGCGAGAGAGCCGAGATCATGCCGGTGAATTCGATGAGCTTCGCGGCGGCGCGGGAGAGCGCCACGTATTGGTTGGCGCGTGCCATGACGTTGAACATGGAGGTGTTTTCGGAACGGGCAATTTGTTCCACCGCGTCTATCGTCGCGTCGCCGATGCCGCGCTTCGGCTCATTGATGATACGCTTGAGGCGTTGATCGTCGGAGGGGTTCATAATGATGTACAGGTATGCCACCATATCCCGGATTTCCTTGCGGTCATAGAAGCGCTGACCGCCGAGAATCCGGTACGGAATCCCGCTTTTTGCAAAGGCGGATTCGAGCGCGCGAGCCATTTCGTTGAGACGGTACAGCACCGCGAAATCACGGTAACGGCGGTGGTTGTCGATTTTCAGGTTGGTGATGACCTCGATGATGTAACGCGCTTCCTCATTCTGATCGCTCGCGCGGTGCAGGTGGATCAGATCCCCCTCGGGGGCGTCGCACCACAGCTTTTTGGGGTGGCGCTCTTGGTTGTGGGCAATCACGGCGTTCGCCGCCGCGAGAATATGCTTGGTTGAACGGTAATTCTGCTCCAGCTTGATGACCTTGCAGTCCTCGTACACCTTGTCAAAGGAGAGGATATTTTCGACGGTCGCGCCGCGAAAACGGTAGATAGACTGGTCGTCGTCCCCCACCACCATGATGTTGCGGCTGCCGGAGGCGAGCAGCTCGGTCAGGCGGAACTGCGCGGGGTTGGTGTCCTGATACTCGTCGACACAGACGTAGCGGTATTTGCGGGTATAGTAATCGAGTGCGTCCGGGTGATTCTCTAACAGCTCCACCGTTTTCATAATGATGTCGTCAAAGTCCATGGCGTTGTATTCCAGCATACGCTTTTGATACGCCTCATACACCCGCAGGATGTCCCTGTTGCGCGGATTCGTGCGGACCGCGTAATCCGGGGACTGCGCAAACTTCTCCGGGGAGATGAGATGGTCCTTTGCCTGGGAGATGACGTTGCACACCGTTTTGACGGGTAGCACCTTGTCGCTGATATTCAGTTCTTTCATGATGTCGACGACAAGGCGCTTTTTGTCATCGGTATCGTAAATCGTGAAGGCGGGGCGGTAGCCCACCTTTTCCCCCCATTGGCGCAGGAAGCGCACGCACACCGAGTGGAAGGTCCCGGCGGTGATTTCGCTCGAAATACTCTCGTCCCCCAGCTCGGTTGCCAGCCTCTCCTTGATTTCATTTGCCGCCTTGTTGGTAAAGGTGATGGCAAGAATGGACCAAGGCGGGCAGGGGCGGCATATGAAAGAGGGTAACACCCGCTCCTCAATATCCGCGGGCGCCATCTCCCGCGCGGCAGTTTCCAGCGCTTCCGCGTCGTCGGTGGTCATGTCCGGGGGGACAGTATCGTCAAAATAGGCGTTCCCGTATCGGATCATAAAGGAAATGCGTTTGACCAGAACGGTGGTTTTGCCGCTGCCGGCGCCCGCAAGCACCAAAAGAGGCCCCTGCGTGGTAAATACCGCTTGGCATTGCGGCTTGTTCAGACGGGTTCCGTATACAATATCAAACAGATGCCGCTTGGCGGCAAGATATGTTTCTTTGCGTGATGGTTCCATGTATGTTCCTCGTTTGGATGTTTCCCATCCATTGTAACATATTCCGTTCCCCGGTGCAAGGGAATGGGAAGAAAACCGGCGCAAAAGGAACGAAATCCGCAAAAAAGGAAGCATGGCGAACCATGCTTCCGGGTTTTGATGAATGGGAGAATCAGTCGGTGGATGCCGACACGGGGGTCAGGACCCAGTACACCGGGATTTCGCGATTCAGGTTTGAAGAACTGTAGGGCGCCACGCCGATATAGTAGGTGCCCGCGGACAGGGTGTAGGTGAACTTGAAGTTGCTGTTCGAACCGCCGTCATCATCAGATGTCAACAGGTTCATTTCACTGTCAAACAGATATCCGTAGGTGTCAAAGGAGGCGGAGGAGAAGACCTCGAGGGTGGAGTCTTCCGTTACCGTGATTTCGAGCAACTTGGCATAGCGGGAAGCATCGGGCACCGCATAGTCGTCGGCGGTGACGGTCACAATGTCTTTTTGATAATTGTTCACGGTGATGCGACGCGTGACCACCTTGCCGCCGTAGGTTGCGGTGAGGGTATATTCCCCACAGTGCTCGGTATCAACGTTGCCGGTCACATACTGCGCCGCGTCCTCTTGGGTCAGATAGTATTCAGAGCCGGAGAAAAACTCAATCTCCATCTCATATTTGAGATCCTCTCCGAGTGCAATACTGTCACTTGTATAGAAAGAGAGGCATTCGACTTCGCCGTGCTCGTAGATGTAAACGGGTGCGTAGATTTTCGCGCCGGACGTAAGGGTGACGGTGGCAACGGCAACGCCGCCCGCAGAGGTGTCAAGCGAAATCATCTCCGGGGTAACGGTCAGATCGCTTTCGCTGCTTCCATTGAGGTATTGTACATTTGCGGTATAATTTTCCGTCGGGGTGGTTCCCTTTAAGATATATTTCCGACACAGGGAAGTATTGTAACTCTTTACATCGGTGTCCGCATAGACAAGGCAGTTGCTCGTATATGTCAGATTTTCACCCAAATCAAAGACAACGGTCTTGTAGCCCGGGGTCGAGGTATCGAGCGTAAACATCTCGGCGGTGAGGGGGATGTTCAGGGAGGCGGTATTGTCATAGTAGTCCACTTCGGCGTAAAGATCCGTTACATCAAGGGTACCGCCGACCGCAACAACGAGCTCATCAGACAGGGATATCCCGGACACCTCCTGCGCCTCGTAAATGTAGAGGGAGTAGGGCACGGTCTGCCCGCCGATGGTAACGGTACCGTCGGTCTGCCCCTTCACCGAGGTGTCAATGCCCGCGTCTGCAAAGGTCACCGGGACATTGGCGACTTCACCCCGAACGGAGGTGGTACGATAGGAATAGAATGTATCGGTTCCTTCGGTACCGACGAGTGCGGTCTCAGCAAAACTGATGTTGCTGTACCGGCAGACCGCGTCATAGGGGGTCTCTGCGGAAGGGTCAGTGACATAGTAGGGAATCTGCACCGTAAAGGGACCGATTTCGTAACGAAGGGTGAAGCTCCCCTCGCTTTCGGTCACCGGCAATGCGGTCGGCACGGCATTGCATGAATCGTTACCAAAATCATAGGAAATGGACAGGTCTGCCGCAACGGGCGTCTCGTTTAATTCATAAACCAGCGCATGGGAGATTTGGTCGACATCCATGAGCCCATTTTCGATATCCAACTGACCGTCGGCGGTTTTTCCACAATAGGTCTCGTAACTTGTGGGATAATAGGCACCATAACTGTTTATCTCATAGAGTAGACCGTCGATTTCGCACACCGATGCGGATTCGGTCGAACTGTAGACCTCAACGCCGCCCTTGCACACGACAACATTTATGGTGACATATCCGCGGGAAAGATTGCTGTAATCAACCTCGGTGGTTGTTACCGTGCTCCCGTCATAGGAGACAGTTGTCATCTGACGGTACCGTACCACATAATAGCCGTTGACGATTCTGTATGTACCGGTCATGCGGTTGACACTGTCGCTCCCGTAACGACTGAGTTCCACGGTGTTTGTTTGTGTGTTCAGCGTGACTTGCTCAAAGGGGTCGCTACCGTTGAGCCGTACGATGGGGCTTTGCGCCTCTGTGTTCTCATCTCCGCCCGGAGCGGGGGTGGTTTGCCCGTTGTCCGCCGGGGCGTTCGGGGGTCGCTTCCTCCCCGTCGGTGCCGCAGGCGGTGGTGAAAACCAGCATGCATGCAAGCAAAAGACAAAGAAGAGAAATAAGTAGTGTTCTTTTCATAGAAAACCTCCCGATTGTTTGTTATATGGTATTTATTGCCGTTTGGTGATGCGGTCATTTCGGTTTATTATAATGGGTTCCGATCAAAAAATCAAGGGGGGTGAGCGCATTTCGTTTAAAAAGTCGCGGAGATATCCCGTTCCGCTCTATCATACTATGCGGGCGGTGCCGCATGGTTGACTGACCCGCGCCGCCCGGGTGGTCCAAGGGAATGACGGGAATCGACCGCCGCGGGAGAGAGGGGTTTGATGGACGCCGTGGCGGTTAAGAGCGCCCCTCCAATCTTTTTCGGATGTTCTCAAGCGACAGCCCGTATTTGTCCGCAATGTCGCGGGCGTAAGACTTGCCGTCCGGCTTTGCGCGGACAATCAGAAAGGAGCGCTTTCCTTCCTCAATGCCGGCGACCAGCGTGTCGATCGGCACCCCACCCTCCGCGGCGGCGCGGCGATTGATTTCCGGCACGGCGGCGGCAAGATCGTGCAGGTGGGTGGAAAAGACGCCGCGGCAGCCGACTACCGCGAAGCCGGTGAGTATTTCCGCGGCAATATAGGAGGCTTCATACGCGCCTGTGGAGGACAGGGACTCGTCCAGAAGGATCATGCTGTCGCCTGTTACTTCCTCGAAAATTTCGCGCAGGCGGGCGCATTCTTCACCGAGGCGACCTTTGTCGATGGTGTCCTCCGCCCCCTCGGGGAAGTGGGTGAAAATGCCGTCTGCGGGGGATAGGGCGCAGGCTTCGGCGGGCACGCACAAGCCGAGCTGCGCCATGGCTTGCGTAAGACCAACGGCGCAGGTAATCACCGATTTGCCGCCGCGGTTGGGTCCCGTCAGCACGTAAATACGCGCGTTTTCATCAAAGGCAAAGTCGTTTTTCACGACTTGCTCGTCGATGCGGAGCGCCACGTCGGGGTTGTACAGACCTGTTGCCGAAAAGGCTTTCTCCACCGTGGGGCGCAGGGTGGGCAGGCAAAGCGGATTGCCAGCCTCGGCAAGTCGGTTTTCAAGCTTTGCCGCCGCGCTGATAAATTCGATTTCGGGGAGCAGGCGCAAGAGGAATTCCGTGTTTTCAAGCACATAGGCGCCTACGATGCTGCGCCAAGACCGCACCGAAGAACGGAATACGTCCTCGATGGCACCCTTGAAAGCGCTGATCAGGGCGTCGCGGCGGTTGTCGGATTCCCGTCCTCCGCTCATGGGGGTCAGCGGGGCAATACAGGTCATGGCGTCGTTTTTGAAACTCAGGCGTAGAATTTTATCCAGCAGCTTGCCGCTCTTAAAGGAGTCCGCGTTCAGGGATATCACGCCTGCGTCGGTCGGGCGGAAGGATGCGTCGAGATTGACGCCGATGGTCACGCTCCGTACCTCGCGGACATGGCGGGACAGTTCTTTCAGGCGGTCGTTGAGGTCGCGGTAGTAGTCGCTTTCGGTCAGTTCCCGTATCACGGCAAGCAGCGCTTGAAACGCCGGCGAGCGCAAGTCCGCCGCCAAGGGGGTCAAGCCTGCCGACAGCGTGTCGATACAGTTGACGTAGAGTTCGATTTCGGCAATGGAGTACAGATAGGAGTCCCCGGTGCTGACGCCGCGGTCCCGGTCAAGACGGCGCAACTCCGTAATGTCGCAGAGGATGGGAACCGTGCGCGACAGCACGTCGGCAAGGGCAGGCAGGCGCCGCAGGTCCTCCAGCGTTTGCTGGCGGTAGGTGATGACGGCGGGGTCGGAGGTGAAAAACTCACAGACCGAGCTGCTCTTGAGCGGGAGAAGCGCCGTCAGCCCCAGTTGCTCGCACACCTGCGCCGAGATGCGGGGCAGATGCGACGGGTCAAGATGGTATGTACGGCTCTCCTCGTCGGGATATATCAGGCTGATGAACTTGCTTTCCAAAGCGTTGTCCTTTCTCTTGCGCCCCGCTGCCGGGACATTCTTGTTTTTTATTGTAGCACATTTTTCCGTTCTTCACAAGAGGCGGCGCGAAATGTAAAAGCGGTGAACAGAAGAACGCAAATCGCTTGCGGCTGTCCGCTTGAGAAATAAAAAAGGGAAACGGAATTCCGTTTCCCCGGAGGATGCTTGTATCAGTGGCAGATGCACTTCTCGGTGTCTTTATCAAAGATATGCGAGCGGGTCATATCGAACGCCACCTTGATCTTGTCACCGGTGCGGGAGCTGGAGCGTGCGGAGACGCGGGCAATGACGTTCTTACCCTCCTCGATCACGTCTTCCTTGCCATTGAATGCAAGATACAGATAAATCTCGGCGCCCATCAGCTCGGTGACGTCCACCGTGCATTCGATGGAGGTATCGGGGCACTTCGCAACGGTTTCTTCGTTGTCGGAGATGTTTTCGGGGCGGATGCCGAGAATCACGGTCTGACCGATGTACTCCTTCAGAGCAGGGTTGTTCGCCTTGTCCTCGGGCAGCTTCAGGGTGTTGTCGGCAAAGTTCAGGAACAGGTCGTCCCCTTTCTTTTCAAGCACACAGTCGATGAAGTTCATCTGAGGCGTACCGATAAAGCCTGCCACAAACTTGTTGACGGGCAGGTCATACAGGTTCTGAGGAGTATCCACCTGCTGAATGAAGCCGTCCTTCATGACCACGATACGGGTCGCCATGGTCATTGCCTCGACCTGGTCGTGGGTCACGTAAACGAAAGTGGTGCCGACCTTGGAGTGCAGCTTGGTCAGCTCGGTTCTCATGCTTGCGCGCAACTTCGCGTCCAGGTTGGACAGAGGCTCGTCAAGCAGGAAGACCTGTGGGTTACGGACGATGGCGCGCCCCAGCGCAACGCGCTGCTTCTGACCGCCGGACAGAGCCTTCGGCTTTCTTTCGAGCAGGTGCGCGATGTCGAGGATTTGTGCGGCTTCTTCCACGCGGCGCTTGATCTCATCTTTCGGAACCTTGCGCAGCTTCAGACCGAACGCCATGTTGTCGTACACGGTCATGTGCGGGTACAGAGCGTAGTTCTGGAACACCATCGCAATGTCGCGATCCTTGGGGGCGACATCGTTGACCAGGCGGTCGCCGATATAAAGCTCGCCCTCGGAGATCTCCTCCAGACCTGCGATCATACGCAGGGTCGTGGACTTACCGCAGCCGGAAGGACCGACGAAAATAATGAACTCCTTGTCCTTGACATCAAGGCAGAAGTCCGAAACGGCGGTAACGCCGCCGGGATATTTCTTATAAATGTGTTTGAGGGAAAGGCTGGACATGGGATTCCTCCTGTATGTATAATTTCTGAAACAAGTATAACAGATTTCTGTTTCTCTGGCTATCCCTCCGACAAACAAACTTTATCGCACGGAATTGTGCAATATTAACATAAAATCCGGTTTGTCTCTTTCGAGATACCAATTTTCAAATACAAAAACTCTAATAAATTAGAATTTTGAAAGGGCTTTGACAAAATCGGAAAAGAAATGCCATACAGAGAGAGGGGCGCCGCGGCGCCCCTTGCTTTCTGCGGGGAATCAGTTCATGCCTTTACGGGTGAGCGCAATGCGGTTCTTCTGCAAATCCACACTCTTGACGCGGCATTCGATGACGTCGCCGATCTTTACCGCTTCCGAGGGGTGACGGATGAATTTATCGGACATTTCGGAGATATGTAAGAGTCCGTCGTGATGCACGCCGATGTCGACAAAGGCGCCGAAGTCCACGACGTTGCGCACGGTTCCCGTGACCAGCATATCGGGTTTCAGATCCTTGATATCCAGCACGTCGGTGCGCAGACAGGGAGCGGGCGCTTCGTCGCGGATGTCTCTGCCGGGTTTTTGCAACTCCTCCAGAATATCGGAGAGAGTAGGTGCGCCGCAGCCGAGTTCTGCCGCCAGCTTGTCAAGCCCGACGCGCTCCACTTCATATTTGAGCAGAGTCAGCTCGCCTGCGCGCACGTCCTCCTCGGTATACTTGAAGCGCGCCAGCAGGGCTTTCGCAATAGGGTAGGATTCGGGGTGAACGCCGGTGTTGTCGAGAATTTCCTTTGCGTCCGGAATACGCAGAAAGCCAGCGCACTGTTCATATGCCTTGGCGCCGATTTTCGGGACTTTCAGAATTTGGGCGCGGGTTTTGAACTCGCCGTTTTCCTCACGGTAGGCGACAATGTTCTTTGCCGCGGTGGCGTTGATCCCCGCGATATAGGAGAGCAGGGAGTAGGAAGCGGTGTTGACGTCCACTCCCACGCTGTTCACGCAGCTTTCCACCACGCCCCCGAGCGCTTCGCTCAGGCGTGCCTGCTTCATGTCGTGCTGGTATTGCCCGACCCCGATTGCCTTGGGGTCGATTTTTACCAGCTCTGCCAGCGGGTCCTGGAGCCGGCGGGCAATTGAAACGGCGCTGCGCTCGGTCACGTCAAAGTCCGGGAACTCCTCGGCGCCTTGTTTGGACGCGGAATAGACGGAGGCGCCGGCTTCGCTGACGATGGTATAGCGCACGTCGCGGTCGGTGACGTATTTGAGGGTATCCGCGATAAAGGCTTCGCTCTCACGGGAGGCGGTGCCGTTGCCGATGGCGATGACGTCTACTTTGTAGCGCGCTATCAGATCAAGCACGGTCTTGCGGCTTTTTTCGGTTTCCTGGCGGGGGAGCGTGGGATAGATGACGGCGGTCTTCAGCACCTTGCCGGTCTTGTCCACCACTGCCAGTTTGCAGCCGGTGCGGAAGCCGGGGTCGTACCCCAATACGGTTTTCCCTTTGATGGGCGCGACCATCAGCAGGTTGCGCAGATTCTCCGAAAAGACGGTCAGCGCGCCCTCGCACGCATTGTCGAAAAGCTCGTTGCGGATCTCGCGTTCCAGGGAGGGGAACAGAAGGCGCTCATACGCGTCGGTTACCACCAAGGCGAGGCGGGCGGCGACGGGGGAGGTGCTGTTTTTGATGACGCGCGCGTTGAGCAATGCCGTCGCCTGTTCTTCCGGCAGTACCACGGATACCTTCAGGAACCCCTCGGCTTCCCCGCGGTTCAGTGCGAGGATGCGGTGACCTTTCAGGCGCGGGATCGGCTCGGAGAAGTCATAGTAGTCGGTGTAGACCGAGTCCCCCTCTTTTGCCTGTACCGCAGTCAGCGCGCCCTCCCGCATCAGCATGACGCGCAGCGCCTTACGGTGCTCGGCGTCGTTGGCAATGTCCTCGGCGATGATGTCCTGTGCGCCGGCGAGCGCCTCTTCCGCGGTTGCGACGCCTTTTTCTTCGTTGATAAAGGCTTCTGCGGCAACCTCGACGGGCGGGTCATACGCGTCGCGCTGTTCCATGATCAGTTCTGCCAGCGGGGCAAGCCCCTTGTCGCGCGCCACGGAGGCGCGTGTGGAGCGCTTCGGGCGGAAGGGGCGATAGATGTCTTCCAATTCTACCAGGGTTTTGGCATTGGCAAGCGCCAACGAGATTTCGGGGGTAAGCTTTTCCTGCGCTTCAATCAGCACGGAGATTTCCTCGCGGCGTTTATCCATATTGCGCAGGTAAGTCAGCCGGTCGTCGAGGGTGCGCAGCGTGGTGTCATCCAGACTGCCGGTGACCTCCTTGCGGTAACGGGCAATAAAGGGAATGGTGTTGCCCTCGTCTATCAGAGCGACGGTTTTCTCAACCTGCTCCGGGGTGATCTTCAGTTCCTGCGCCAGGGTTTTGATAATGTCCATGGTTGCTCCTTTATGGGTCAAGTTGTTTACCTTTTAATTATACTAAAAACAAACCGGGAAAGAAAGGGTAAAATAGCACGATAACCCTCAAAAAAGTTAATACAAAACAGAGAATTTTGCGCTGCTTGAAGGATAGGCAAGGGCAGGTGATCATGCGGGGCGGATGGTGCAATATCAAAAAAGGCGGAGACGGAACAACCGTCTCCGCGGGAAAGGTACAACTTATTGCTGGGAGTGATTCTGAGCGAACTGCTTCATGAAAGCAAGGAGCTTCTCAACGCCCTCTTTGGGCATGGCGTTGTAGATGGAAGCGCGAAGACCGCCGACCGCCTTGTGTCCTTTCAGGCTCTTCAGACCCGCTTGGGCAGCCTCGGAGACAAAGAGCTTATCCAACTCTGCGTCGCCGGTGCGGAAAACCACGTTCATCATAGAACGGGAGGGTGCGTCCACAGGGGCAACATAGAAGTCCTGGTGATCGAGATAATCGTACAGAAGCGCCGCCTTTTCCTCATTGCGCGCTTTGGCAGCTTCCAGACCGCCGTTTTCCAGCAGCCAGTCGCACACCAACTTGGTTATGTAGATGCTCCAGCAGGGAGGCGTGTTGTACATGGAGTCATTCTCTGCCGCAAGACGGTAGTCGAGAATCGCAGGGGTGTTTTCACGCGCTTTGCCGATCAGATCCTCACGTACAATGACGATTGCCATACCGGCGATACCCATGTTCTTCTGCGCGCCTGCGTAAATGACGCCGAATTTGGAGACGTCAACAGGTTCGGAGGCGATGCAGGAGGACATATCTGCCACCAGCGGAATGTCGCCGGTATCGGGGATATAGGGGAACCGGGTGCCGTAAATGGTGTTGTTGAAGCAGATATGCACGTAATCCGCGTCAGGACGGAAGGATTCGCGCGTGGTGGCGGGAATGAAAGAGAAATTTGCACCGGCAGAGGAAGCCGCGATGGCAATGTCGCCGTACTTCTGCGCTTCCACGCTCGCTTTCTTGGAGAACACGCCGGACAGGACGTAATCCGCCTTGCCGGAGCCGTTCAGAAGATTCAGCGGAACGGCGGCAAACTGTCCGGTTGCACCGCCGTGCATGAAAAGCACTTTGTAATTGTCGGGGATATTCATCAACTCGCGCAATGCTTTTTCGGCACCGTCGCGGATAGCGGAGTAGTCGGCGGAGCGATGGGACATCTCCATCACGGACATACCGCTTTCACCGTAGCAAAGCAGGTTTTCCTGCACTTTTTTCAGGACATCAAGCGGGAGGGTCGAAGGACCGGCGGCGAAGTTATAAACTCTTTCCATAATACAGATAGGGTCGGCTGTGAGCCATTCCTTTCTAAAACGATATTACAAACAATCATAGCAGATGACGGGCAAAAAATCAAGCGCCCTGTACGACATTTTATGCTTTTTGCGCAAAGGATGAACATTTGCTATAAAACCGCAGTAAATAAAATGCGGGATTCGTGCAATATGTGCGCATATCGCCTGACCGACGGCACATTTTCCGTGCAAGGTAGAAATGCACCGTCCCCGAAGAAATTTTATAAAAAACCTTGACAAGCTTATCGGCGTCATGATATAATAGCGGAGCGCTCAATTGGGTGCATATGGCGGAATAGCTCAGTTGGCTAGAGCATCCGGTTCATACCCGGCAGGTCGTTGGTTCAAATCCGACTTCCGCTACCAGGCCCGTTGGTCAAGCGGCTAAGACAACGCCCTTTCACGGCGTAGACATGGGTTCGATTCCCGTACGGGTCACCAAACAGTGTTTTCTCGAACACTCTGTGTATATAAGCAAAGGAAATGAGAAAACACAAAGAAATACGGAGAGTATCTGACAACAGCTGCTCTCCGTTATTTTATTGAATCATTGTCACTTAGCTATCAAAGCCATCCGATGAGCCGTGGAAGAAAACCTCTTGTTCTCAAACATTTGAAACACCTTTGCTTTTATTGGATTGACCTTGGATAGTGTCTGCGGGACGTGTGCTTGTATATATACAAGTGATGCATCACCTATGACATTATCGCCACGGGATGCGGCTAACAAGAAACCTTATGTTTTTTTCCTTTCGGGAGCCCAGATCGTAGCACAGGGGATCGTCTCCATCAATGTCGGCAGAGAAAAAACGGGAAACCAATCATTTGAATAGTATAGAAAGCTCGGTATTCGTACCGGGCTTTTTGTTTTGCCTGCTTTTTGAATGCATTGAAACGGAATGGACGAACTACTCACTTCGTTTTCCGTTCTCCGTAGGTGTTTTTTCTCTGCCTCCTTGACGGAGATTCATAGAGGAGACTTGCCGTTTTGAGTTTGGTATTTCATATTGTCCCGACACTTATCCCGTGACCGCCATCGTTATTGTGTTCCGTACCTCGTATTTTCTTCCGATGTCTTGGG